>JABDGF010000001.1:0-121460 GCA_013286165.1 Acidobacteriota bacterium
GCTTGCGGGTAGCGAGGCCGCGCGTTCGAAGGTGAGAATCGTTACCGACGGATGGGTTGCGGTGGAAGGGATGCAGGCTCGCGTACGGCTGGAATTTCGAGCGGAGCGGAGCGGAAATAACGCTTCAAGTTGAGAATCGGTTTCTCAAACAGGTTCCAAGAGAGCGCCGCGAGAACGTAGCTCATGACGAAGATGAACGGAAACGGGAGAAGCGGCTGACGGTCGAGGTGCAGCGTCTGCACGAATCCGAACGGAATTTTGTGCAGCAGGTAGAGCCCATAGCTGATGAGCCCCGAGTAGATCAAAAAGCGATTGGTCATGATTGCTTGGAGCCATTTTTGCGGCGAGAAGAGAGCGACGTAAAGCAGAGCCGCCGACGCTGCAGCGGTGAAACTAAAAACGATCCACTGCGCGCGCAGATCGGCGGCGAGAAACGCGAGCGGCGCTGCGACGATGAGCAATATCCAGAATCGAGTGAGCAATTTGGCGGGAGCAAAGTCGACTCTGCGAATAAGGAGCGCCAGGAGCGCTCCGGCCATCAGTCCATCGAGGCGGCAGAACACATTGGTGTAGAGGTTCACGTGATGCAGCGCGAGGTAATAGCGCAACGCCGGCGAAATGCAAATCTCCGCGATGGCTAGGCGCTGCAGCGCGTGAGGGGCGCAGAAGCGCACAACCAGTGGCCACACGAGATAAAACTGCTCCTCGATCGCGAGAGACCAGGTGACAGCGAGCGGCCCGGCGGCATTTGTAGAAATTGGAAGCAGAAAATTCTGCAGAAATAATGGAAAGGCCCACCAGGGCGAGGAAGTCTGGATGACTGTTTCAAATTCGGAGTGACTGATGAAGCGGACAATCACGAACATGAAAAACAGGAGCGCGAAATACAGCGGCCAAATTCTAAGAATGCGGCGCACGTAAAAATTCTTGAAGTAATTTGCGGAAGTTTTGGTGTCGAGAAGAATCCCGGTGATCAAGAAACCGGACAGCACGAAGAACAGATCGACGCCCATCCATCCGTTGGCGAAGAGCCAGTCGGATTGCAGCGCGGGATATTTGAGGCTGATGTTGTGCGCCATCACGATGAGAATCGCGATGCCGCGGACGGCGTCCAGTTGGGGAATTCTGCGTTCCATCGAATCGCGTCAGGTGTGGCGGGGCGAATCCACCGGTGGTACCGCAAAAGCGGTGCCCTAAGTTACATGGTGTGTAGGCCTCTTGTACCATTGTTCGCCCCAGATTGGGCCGCGTAAGCTATAGGGGATCGAGAGTGTGGGACTCGTTCGTGCCCCCGGATGGGGACAAAAGGATAGCGGGACGGGCAAGTTGGACAAGTTCCCAGGACATGGGAAGAGCAAACCGTTATCCCCGATAGGAACGAGATTGGCTTAGGGCATGTTTTTTGGGCTCACAAGTCTTCATAATAAAGGACTTATAGCAACGACAATAGGCGAATAGATTGCATTTTCGCCTGGTGGAGATTCGGTAGGGGGAGGTCTGCCCAGACGGCGGATTCCAACCCCAAGAGATCGAGTCAAAGGATCGGGTCAGACAAGCCATGGTTGAAGTTGCGATCGTCGGAGCGGGCCCCTACGGGTTGTCAATTGCTGCCCATTTGCGCGGTCGCGGTATTCCCTTCCGGATTTTTGGGCGGCCCATGGATAGCTGGGTGTCGCACATGCCCAAGGGGAGCTGCCTGAAGTCGGACGGCTTTGCCTCCAACATCTACGACCCGAACAGCGAATTCACGCTCGAGCGTTTTTGCAAAGAGCAAGGCATCGAGTACGCGCACATGGGAATTCCGGTGCACCTCGAGACCTTTTCCGCGTACGGCCTGGAATTCCAGAAGCGGATGTTGCCGGAGCTGGATGAACGGATGATCGAGAAGGTCGATCAGACTGCCGACGGATTTGTGCTGACGGCTGAAGGCGGCGAGACGATTCAAGCGCGGCGCGTGGTGCTAGCGGTGGGCATTCCGCACTTCGCATACGTGCCGGAGAGCCTGACGCATTTGTCGGAAGAACATTTGTCACACAGCTATCGCTACAGGGACCTTGCGGCGTTTCGCGGGAAGAACGTGATCGTGATCGGCGGCGGAGCCTCGGCGCTGGACCTGGCCGGATTGCTGACCGACGAAGGCGCGAAAGTGCAGCTGATCGCGCGACGCCCTCAATTGAAATTTCATACCGCACCGGACGCGAATAAGCCCCGGTCGCTGTGGAAGCGGCTGCGCCATCCCGACTCTGGATTAGGTCCGGGCATGCGGTCGCGATTGCTTTCCGACGCGCCAAATGTTTTTCACATGCTTCCCGCGAGTCTGCGGACCAAGATTGTGAAGAAGACTCTGGGGCCTTCGGGTGGATGGTTCATCCGCGAGAAAGTGGAAGGCCGCGTTTCAACGGTGCTGGGATCGACGCCGATCGGCGCGGAGATCAAGAACGGGCTGGTGCACGTGAAGGTGCGCCGCATGGATGGAAGCGAACAGGAAGTGATTGGCGACCACGTGATTACGGCGACGGGTTACAAAGTGGCGGTGGACCGTTTGAATTTTATGTCGCCGGAATTGCGCGCGAAGGTGGCGACGGTGAACCAGACGCCGAAGCTGAGCGCAAATTTTGAGTCGTCGGTGCCGGGTCTGTACTTCGTTGGCTTGGCGGCGGCGAATAGTTTTGGTCCGGTGATGCGGTTTATGTTTGGCGCGGGATTCGCGGCGCGCAAGGTGACAGAATCATTGGTGAGAGCTGTGAAGCGGAACCCGGCTCCTGTTGCGGTGCGCAATGTGGCCCGCGTCGCGGAGTAATGGCGCGCATCCAATCGATTTTTCACACCTTCGGACGACCCATCGAATGAAACGAGAGACGCTTGCGATTCACGCAGGATATGACGGCGACCCGACCACAAAGGCCGTGGCGGTACCGATCTATCAGACCGTAGCATTCGAGTTCGATAGCGCGGAACACGGCGCGGCGCTATTCAATCTGGAAGTTCCCGGCAACATCTACACGCGAATCGGCAATCCCACGAATACGGTTCTGGAGAAGCGCGTCGCAGCGTTGGAAGGCGGCGTGGAAGCACTGACCGTGAGTTCGGGCATGGCGGCGATTCACTATTCGCTCGTGAATATCGCGGAGATGGGCAACAACATCGTCTCGCTGCCGCAGCTGTACGGCGCGACGTACACGCTGCTGGCGCACGTGCTACCGAAGCAAGGGATTGAGGGCCGGTTCTCGCAGACGGATCGCCCCGAAGACGTAGAAAAACTGATCGACGAAAATACGCGTGCGGTTTTCTGCGAGAGCGTGGGCAATCCTGCGGGCAACGTGGCGGATCTGGAAGGCCTCGCGAAAGTGGCGCACAAGCACGGAGTGCCGCTAATTGTGGACAACACGGTGGCGACTCCGGTGCTGCTGCGTCCCTTTGAATACGGCGCTGACGTGGTGGTGCACTCGCTGACGAAATTCATGGGCGGGCACGGGACGACGCTGGGCGGAATCATCGTCGATAGCGGAAATTTCCCGTGGGAGAAATATCCGGACAAGTTCTACATGTTCAACAAGCCGGAGATCGCGTATCACGGCGTGGTTTACGTGGAGCAGTATGGAGCCGCGGCGTATGTGGCGCGCTGCCGCACTGTGTGCCAGCGCAATACGGGCGCGACGCTCGCTCCGCTGAATGGATTTCTGGTGCTGCAGGGAATTGAGACGATGTCACTGCGCGTGGAACGGCATGTGGAGAACGCGCGCAAGGTGGCGGAGTTCCTTCGCAATCACAAGCAAGTGGCGTGGGTGAATTACGCGGGATTCTCGGACAGCCCGCTGTACCCGATGGCGCAAAAATATCTGGGTGAAAGTCGCTGCTCGCTGCTGACGTTTGGCGTGAAGGGCGGATTCGAGCCGGGCGTAAAATGTTTCAATGCGTTGAAGCTTTTCAAGCGCATGGTGAACATGGGCGACGCGAAATCGCTTTCGTGCCATCCGGCATCGACGACGCACCGGCAATTGACGCCGGAAGAGCAGGCGAAGGCCGGCGTGACCCCGGAGATGATCCGGCTGAGCGTGGGGATCGAGCACATTGACGACATCATCGCCGACTTGGACCAGGCGTTGGCTGCGTCAACCAAGTAGATTCGTTTCGAGTGGTGAAGGGAGATTTTTGAATTGTCGATTGTGATCGAAGACGGACGAGTTCCCTTCCTTCTGCGGAAGCTGGCTGCGAAGGGCAGCGCCGATGCGGCGAAGCACGATGGCGCGGCGCTGAGAATCGCGCTCGTCAACAACATGCCGGACGCGGCGCTGGAAGATACCGAGCTTCAATTCACCGAGCTGCTCGGCGCCGCCGCGGAAGGCACGCCCGTCTCGCTGACGCTGGCTTCGCTGCCGAATTTGCCGCGAAGCGCGTCGGGCCTCGAACACCTTGCCAAGTACTACATCGGACTGGATGAGCTTTTGGTGGAGCGGTTCGACGGAATGATCGTCACCGGAACCGAGCCTAAACGGCCTGATCTTCGCGAAGAACCGTACTGGCCTGGCGTGGTGGCGCTGCTGCAGTGGGCGGAAAACAACACGACCTCGACGGTGCTTTCGTGCCTGGCGGCGCATGCGGGCGTGATGGCGAGCGATGGAATATCGCGTACTCCTTTTGACGATAAGAAATTCGGCGTGTTCACGCACACGCGTGCGACGCGGCACGCGTTGACGGAAGGACTCGACGACGCGATTCGCATTCCGCACTCGCGCTGGAACGATGTGAAGGCCGAAGAGCTGCGCGCGAATGGCTACGAGATACTCACCGAGTCGCCGAAGGCGGGCGTGGATCTATTCGTGAAGCAGCGCGGCAACTCGCTTTTCGTACATTTTCAGGGGCATCCGGAATACGGCGCGCGAACGCTGCTGAAGGAATACCGGCGCGACATCAAGCGATTCTTGCGCCACGAGCGGGAAACGTTCCCCACGCGGCCGCACGGATATTTCGACGCTGGCGCGACGACGCTCCTGCGCGAATTTCAAGAGATCGCCGAGCAAGATGCGCGGGAAGGCGCGCTGGAGCAGTTTCCGGAAGCGGCGGTGGCCGCGGGCATTCAGAATTTCTGGCGCGAATCTGCCGTGCGCATCTATGGAAATTGGCTAAAGTATCTGCTGCAGAGAAAAACGGTTCCCGCAACGACGTCCTCGATGTCTCCCGCCGTTCGCGCGTAATTTGCTAAAATGTTTCGTCTGCGCTTAGTGCTCCCAACACTCCGAAATGATTGAAATCAACGCGAAACAAATACTCGATTCGCTTCCTGCCCGCATTAGCGACGTGATCCAGCCGTGGGTTGAGCGGACGCCGAATCATCCGGCGCTTGTAGAGGCGTCTGGGGCGTGGACGTACAAACAGCTCGACGCCGTGGTGACGGAAACTCAGGCCTGGTTGCGCGACAAGGGAGTGCGGCCGGGCGACCGGGTGATGATCGTGTGCGAGAATTCGCGCGCGCTGATCGCAGTGCTGTTTGCGCTGACGGCGATGGATGCGTGGCCGGTACTGGCGAATTCGAAGCTGACGGCGCGCGAGGTGGATGAAATTCGCGACCACTGCGGCGCGCGGCGCGTGATCTACACGACGGCGGTATCGCCTCAAGCGACGCAGCACGCGAAGCGGCATGGCGCGGTGATCGGGCCCGTCGGGAATCTGGGCACGATCGGCGTGGGACCTTTGAACGAAACCGTGCAGCCCGAGGCTGTGGACCCGAACGAGCCGCCGCAGAATCGCGTGGGCGCGCTGATTTACACGTCGGGAACGACGGGCCTGCCGAAGGGCGTGGTGCTCAGCAACCGGGGCTTGCTGTTTGTAGCTGGAATTTCGGCGAAGATCCGGGCGCTGAATCCGAATGATCGCGTGTATGGAATTCTGCCGATGTCGCACGCGGTGGGGCTTTCGGTGGTGCTGCTGGGGACGCTGCTGAGCGGAGCGACGCTGTATGTGACGCCGCGGTTCGATCCGGTGACGGCGCATGCGACGCTCGAAAAAGAGAAACTTACTGTGGCGTTGGGCGTTCCGGCGATGTTTCACCAGTTGCTGGAGTACGCGAAATTCAAGGGGCTGGCTTCGCTGAATGTGCCGGAGCTGCGGATTATTTCTTCGTCGGGCGCGCCGCTGGACCCGGCGGTGAAAGTCGCGGTGGAGAAATTTTTTGGCATGCCGCTCTTCAACGGGTACGGCGTGACGGAGTGCTCGCCCAACATCGGGCAGGCGCACACCGATGAGCCGCGGAGCGATACTTCTGTGGGGCGCGTATTTCCGGGGATCGAAGTGAAGTTCGTCGATCGCGAGCGGAAACCGGTGGCGGATGGAGAGGTAGGCGAGCTGTGGGTGCGCGGCCCGAACGTGATGAAGGGCTACTACCGCGCGCCGGAAGAGACGGCGGCGGCGATTGATCCGGAAGGATGGTTTAACACGCGAGATCTGGCACAGCTTCGCGACGGACATCTTTTTATTATTGGGCGCACGAAGGAATTGATTGTGCGGTTCGGATTCAACGTATATCCGGCGGAAGTGGAAGCGGTGCTGAATTCGCATCCATCGATTGCGCGAGCGGCGGTGATCGGGCGTTCGGTGGAAGGCGATGAAGAGGTGATTGCGTTCGTGCAGCCGGCGGCGGGCGTGACGCTGACGGCGGAAGACGTGGCGGAGCACGCAACGAAAAATCTGGCGCCCTACAAACGGCCGTCGCAGATTATTTTCGTGCAGGAAATGCCGGTGAATTTGAACGGGAAGCTGATCAAGGCAGAGCTGGTGAAATTGCTCGAGCGGCCGGCTTGACGGATTCACGTCGCGGCGGAGTGTCTTTCGGGCGTGTTGAGATTCGAGTTGTTAAAATTGATGTAGCGGTTTTCTTCCTGGGAGTTTGCTACACAAGGAGCTGAGTTTAGCCATGCCTCCGATCGGGTCAGAACGAAAAGTTGTCTTCAGCGACGAGGTTCTCCAGGATCCGTATCCGACGTATGCGCGGATGCTGGAAGAAGGTCCGCTGCATTTCGTGGATATCGGCGGGCAGTGGGCGGTGTGGGCGGTTTTCGGCCATGCCGATTGTTCGGCGATCGCGAAGGATCCGCGGCTATCGGCGAAGCGCGCGCAGCAGATGATCATCACTCTGCCTCCAAGCAGCCAGGGCGAATTCACGGAATTGGCGCGCATGTTGGGCTTGTGGCTCATCTTCATGGACGCGCCGGAACACACGCGGCTTCGAAAACTTCTGAACAAGGGTTTTGCGCCGGCGGCCGTGGAAGGTTTGCGTTCTCAAGTGGAAGCGAGCGTGGACCGGATGCTGGATCCGCTGAAGCCGGGCGATGAATTCGAATTGATGAAGTTCGCCAACCCGATGCCGGTGCGCATCATTTCGGAGATGCTTGGCATTCCGCAGGAGATGCACGACACGTTCGTGAGCTGGTCGCGGGCGATCGCGCTTTTCCGCGGCAATCCGAATCGCACGGTGGAACAGGCGCGCGCCGCGCAGGATGCGTTGATCAACCTGACGAATTATTTCCGGGACACCGTGGCGGACCGCCGGCGGAACAAGGGCAACGATCTGATTAGCCTGCTGATCGATATTGAAGAAGAAGGCGAAGTGATGACCGAAGACGAACTCTACGCGCAGTGCATCGCGCTACTGTTTGCCGGCCACGAGACGACGCGGAACCTGATCGGGAATGGGATGTACACGCTGCTGAAGAACCCGGAGCAAACCGCGGAGCTGCGCGCGAATCCAGAGATGACCCGGTCGGCGGTGGAAGAGTTGCTGCGGTTCGAAAGCCCAGTGCAGTTTACGGCGCGTGTGCTGAAGGAAGATATGGAAGTGTGCGGCCAGCGAATCCCGAAGCGTTGGTCGGTTTTGTGCATGCTCGGCGCGGCGAATCGCGACCCGAAGCAGTTCAAAGATCCGAACCAATTAAATTTGAAGAGGACGAACAACCAGCACCTCGCTTTTAGCGCCGGCCCGCATTTCTGCATCGGCAGCCAGCTGGCGAGACTCGAGGGGCAGGTGGCGATATCGAAGCTGGTTCAGCGGTTTCCGAATATGAAGCTGGCGGGGCCGAAGCCGGAGTGGGCGTCCACGTTTGGGTTTCGCGGGCTGAAGGGACTTTCGGTAACGCTATAGCTTGCGTGGCGGTTTTCGTCGCGCGGCTCGATTCGGTTTTCGCGCTTACAACGATATTTCTATCAACGAAGGGCCTTCGGTGGCGAAGCTCTTTCGCAGCAAATCTCCGAACATGTCGAGCGTCGTCGCGCGGCTCGACGGAACTCCCATGCTCTTCCCCATCGCGACCCAGTCGATGTCCGGACGTCCAATCGAAAATAGATCGGCAGCGCGAGGGCTAGGAGTGCCGACGCCCAACCCGGAATATTCCCACTGCAAAACGGCGTAAGCGCGATTTGCGAAGACGACGCTCGTGACGTTGAGGCCTTCGCGCGCCATGGTCCAGAGGGCCTGGAGCGTGTACATGCTGCTGCCATCGGCTGTGAGACAGAGCACTCTGCGATCGGGCGCGGCGACGGCGGCACCGACTGCAAGCGGAAGCGCGATGCCGATTGAGCCGCCGGTGTTTGCAAGCCAATCGTGCGGAGCTGCACCGCGCGAAGCGGCCATCATCCCGCGGCCGGAAGTCATCGCTTCGTCTGCAACGATTGCATTCTCTGGGAGCAGCGCTGCGACGGTTGCGGCGAGCCCTTGCAGCGAAATTTCGCCGCTCGGGGCGGTGGGGCGTTCGACAGATTGAATGAGAATTTCGGAGCGAACATTCAGGCCGAGTGCTTCGGAGAGAGCGATGAGCGAGCCGGCGGAATTTTCGGACGGGCTGGTCATCGCGAATGTTGTGGTGTCGGGTTGGGTGAGCAACGCGCCTTTGCCGGGATATGCGAAATACGAAGCGGGCGCGCCGGCTCCGACGAGAATCAATTGGCGGAATTCCTTCAGCAATTCGATGGCTTGGTCCGGGACGTAGGGCAGGCGTTGTACGTTGACGCGGCCGGCGCCCCGCTCCATGCGAGCGAATGGATATGGGGAGAGTAGTTTTGCTTTTGTGGCAGCGGCGATCCGGCCCGCGGCTCGAAGGCCGTCGCCGTAGAGGCCGTCGCCGGTAATCATTAGTGCGGTGGGCAGCCCCGAGCGAAGCATCGCGGCGGCGCGTTCGATATTTGCGCTTGGAGGAAGAGCAGCTTTCTCGATTGTTGATTTCGGCGCGACAACGCCGCCATCGCTCCAGGCGACATCCGCGGGCACGACGAGCGTGGAAATATATCCAGGGTGATTCGCAGCGGCGCGAATCGACTCTGCAGCGTCGCGGCCGACGTCGGCTGCTGAACGCGAGGTTCGCAACCAGTGTGAGTACGGGCGCGCGATGCCTTCAATGTCCGAAGTGAGTGGCGCGTCGAACTTCAGGTGATATTCGGGATGCTCGCCGACCAGATTGATCAGCGGCACTTGCGCGCGCTTGGCGTTGTGTAAATTGGCGATGCCATTCGCGAGACCGGGACCGAGATGAACCAACGTGCAAGCGGGGCGGCCCGTGATCCGCGCATAGCCGTCGGCTGCGCCGGTGACGACGCCTTCGAAAAGGCCGAGGACACAACGCATCTCGGAGACGCGGTCGAGCGCAGCGACCAGATGCATTTCCGACGTACCGGGATTGGTGAAGCAGGTATCGACGCCGCCCGCGACGAGCGTTCGAATTAAGGACTCGGCTCCGTTCATGCGGCGCGCTCAGTGGTCAGCATTTTGTACCGGTTGCTTCGGTGAGCTGCCGTGAGATTACGGCTGCCAAATCTTCAGGGTGCGAGGCAATCATTCCGAGGTGATCGCCTGGGACGGTCTCGCAGTCGAAGCGCTGGACGAGATGCGACCACACTGGCGTGGGATTTGCAGGAAAGTCTGTAACGATCTGAGCGCGCACAAAGCGCACAGCGCCGGGATAGTAGCGCGGGTGATATTTCTTCAGCGCTTCTTTTGCAACGTCCGCGGCATGCTCCATCGCGGGCGTAACCAGCTCGGACGGCGACGGCTCGGAATGCGATGAAATCTTTCGGCCCGCGGACATTTGCGCACGAATTTGTGCGGGGCTCAAGAATCGTTGGTCGGGGCGCGCCGCAGCCATTCCTATCGCGACAGCCAGCTTATTGATGGCGAGCCTAGTGGAAAGGCGTAGCCGCTGGAACCACGGAATATATTTGCGAAACGGGTAGCCATCGATCATCGAAAGCAAAGCGACCTTGTCGCCATCCGCGACGAGGCGCTGAGCGATCTCAATGCAAACAAGGCCGCCGAGCGAATAGCCGATCAAGTAGTAGGGGCCGTGCGGCTGGATTTCGCGGATCGCGTCGAGGTGGTACCGCGCCATGGCTTCGATGGTTTCGGAAGGATCTTCGACGCCGTCGATTCCCCGCGCTTGCATTCCGTAGATAGGATTGTCGGTCTTGATGAAAGTGAGCAGGCTGTGGAAGTCGATGACGCTGCCGCCGAGGCCGTGCGCCATGAAGACGGGAGGAGCCGATGCGCTGCCGGCGCGCAACTGGATCAGCGGAGCCAGGCGCGAGGTTGCGGGCCGTTCGAGTTCGTGTGCGAGAGCCGAGATAGTAGGCGCGTTGTAAATCAGGACCGAAGGCAGACGGCGGCCGCAGAACTTTTCGATTTCGAGAAACAGCGTGACGGCGGTGAGGGAGTCACCACCGAGATCGAAGAAATTATCGTCAACGCCGATGGGCGAGCGCTGCAGCACGCGCTCCCAGATTTCGGTGAGCGCCGCAGTGGTGCCGGAAACAGATTGGGCGGTCATCGGCATCGGGCGAGGCGGCGCATGGCGTCAAGAGTGCGCGAAAGCCCAGTAGAGTTCGCGCGCCTTCAGGTAGAGCGGCCCGACCGGAATCGAGCGATCGTCGATTTTTGTGACGGGCGCGACTTTCGAATAATTTCCGGTGGAAAAAATCTCGTCAGCGGCCAGGAAGTCTTGATATTTCAGCGTTTTCTCGACGACTTGGACGCCATTGGCGCGCAGAAGGGCGATGATGCGTTGGCGCGTGATGCCTGGCAAGAACGTGCCGTTGATTGCCGGCGTGTAAACGATCCCGTCCTTCGCCATGAAAACGTTGGAGGTCGCGAGTTCGGCGACGTTGCCGAGCATGTCGAGCACGACGGCGTTGTCAAAACCCTTTTCGTGGACTTCGAACAAGGCACGCGCGTTGTTTGGATACAAGCAGCCAGCTTTCGCATCGACAGGCATCGTTTCGATCGTGGGGCGGCGAAACGAGGAGACTGTGACCGAAAAGCCCGGCGATTTACGCATGGGCGCTTCGTAAATCGAGAGGCACCAGCGCGTCGATTCCGGATCGTGCGCCTGAATCCACGGGCCGTCTTTCTCCGCCCAGTACATCGGCTTGATGTAGAGCGTCGCGTCTTTATCGAATTTGGCGATGCCTTCGTGGGCGAGGCTGATCCACCGCTCGGTGGAGACGACTGGTTTGAGATGAAGCTTTACGGCGGATTCATTTACGCGCGCGCAGTGGAGATCCAGGTCAGGAGCGACGCCCTCGAAATAGCGGGCGCCATCGAAAACCATCGAGCACAGCCACGTAGCATGAGTGCGCGGCCCCATGAGCGGGACGTTGCCCTCGTGCCACTGATCGTCGAAGTACGTCCAAGTCTTGGTGGGGCTCGGTGCGACCGTCAAGCTATCACTCCGTGAATCGCCGCGATCGGCGACTGGAAACGAGCGCGCTTATTTGCTTTTCAGGGCTTCGTCGATCGACTTATTGACGGCGGCTGCAAGGTGCTGCACGAAAGGCTCGACGAGCATGCCGGCCGGATAAACCGGCAGAGTGACGACGTGCTGTCCGCCCTGCGCCAAACGATCCCACTTCGCATCCGGACGATCGAATAATCCGTACTGTTTCATCGGGCGAAAGTCGGTGACGACGCCCGGATAAGGCTTCGGTTGATACTCGACGCAGGCGACGTCGTTTGCTTTCCAGATGCGGCCGAGCGCCAACGATTCCGAACTCTCGCCATTCGACGACTTGCTGAAACGATCGCGGAGCATTCCCTTCCACACCGGGATTCGATTGCGAAGCGCCTGCATTTTCTCGGACATGAACTCGGAACGCCCCTGAGAATCGAGGCGGAAAAAATTCGCGACGTGAAAGCCGAATTTTTCGAGGGCGATCACGCTGCTGGTCCACGGCGTGAGCATGCCGATCTTGCACCAGTTCATGGTGTCGAAGAGGGCGAGCAGCGCGACATTTTGGCCCTGGGCGCGAAGTTGCTGCGCGACTTCATATGCGATCGTGCCACCCATGCAGTAGCCAGCGATCAGGTACGGGCCACTGGGACGAACGCGGCGAATTTCTTTCACGTAGAGCGTGGCCATCTCTTCGATTGTGGTGAGCGGCGGCACGGAACCGTCGAGGCCCTGCGACTGCAATCCGTAGAACGGTTGGTCGTTTCCAAGAAGCTGGGACAGCTCGCGATAGATCAGCACGTTGCCGCCCGCGCCGTGCATGCAGAAAAGCGGAGGGCGAGTGCCGTTGGGCTGAATCGCGACGATCGGAGACCAGCCGGCGGGAGCCGCATCGCGGCGCAGGACTTCAGCCAGCTCTGCAATCGTGGGAGCTTCGAATAGCGTGAAGATCGGAAGCTTTACGTCGAATACTTTTTCAATCTGAACAAATAGGTGCACGGCGAGCGACGAATCGCCGCCCAAATCGAAATAGTTCTGATCCGGGGTGATTTGCTCGACGCCGAGCAGGTCTTGCCAGATGCGGGTGAGCTGGGCTTCGATGCTGCCCGCCGCAGCTGCGGGCTGAGTGGTTGTCGGCACTTGAGTAGGTTGCTCCGCGTTAGGGTTCGTAAGAGCCATCGGGCCTCATTCGAGATTTTCGCCCACCGGCGAAGGCCCGAAGACCGCACAGTCGTGCAATCGATGTTCCAATTTACGCCGCCTGCAACTCGCTGCAAATAGTACTTTTAGCCAATAATTGGCCTAGAATTCCTGACTTCCGTACTATAACCAACGGAAATAGTTTTCCTTCGCGCCCCAAAGCGCGACTGAACGTGGCTTTTATACAACAGTTTGGGCGTGAGCGTATAGCGGTGTGAAGGCCATCGAGCGTCAATGCAGGATTCGATATACCCACGAGATGACGAGCCTAAGGACTTGCCTGCCCGTCACGATGAGCCAAGAAAATCGTCCGATCGAATCTTGGGCCGAAGCTTTCCACATGCTGGACATGATGGCGCGGCGGTCGGCATTGGTTAACTGGATGTTAACTCCACGCGAGGCGATAACTTCGTATGCGCGCCGCTCGACGTATGCAGAGCGAACGTCTTTGCGGAGACAGGCGAGCAGGGAAAGGGGAATGGCATGGCGCACCGTCGCATCCGGCACGAAGACGGGCAATTCGCCTCGACGCATCAGCGTCGCCAGCAACAGGGTGTCTTCCCCGCGGATCGCAATCGGATTGAAGAGATGGCCGTCTTCGGAAACTTTTGAGCGGAGGATGGCGAAGCCGGCTGTATTGAGGTAGCGAATGTGTCCGTCTGGCAGCAGCAAGTGCTCCTGCAGCGCCTGTAGGCGGAGCTGCTCGGCGCGGCCAACAGTATTCGTGCAGTCCCCGACTAGGTGCAGTTGAAAGCAAGTTTGCTTGGGCGACGCCGCCAATTTCGATTCGAGAGCCGCGAGGCAATTGGGGAACATCCGGCAGTCGGCGTCCACGAAAACGAGAACGGCGCCTTTCGTCGCTTGAATGCCTTTATTGCGCGCGTGCGAAATACCGGCGTGATCCTGCCGGATGAACGCGATTGGAAACGACTCGCGCCACCGGAGCACGGACTCCGGCGCAGGCGTGGCGCTTCCGTCGTCCACAAGGACGAGCTCGAAATTGGAATGGCCTTCCTGCAGGCTGAGGGCCTGGAGGCATCCGTCGAGAACCGCCCAATCGTTGTAAACAGCTACAATGATGCTGAAGAGCGGCGAAGATTCGGTTGTACTATCTGGTTTCACCTGATGATTGCTGAAAACTTAACACACTGGCGGCGAATGGCGCGCGAATCTAGAGACTGGCGCGTCGATGAAATCAATGCCCCGCTCCGCATCGCCTGAAATGACGGAATGGATTTTACCTGCGGCGTTCCCTAATTTGGCCGCGAACACGGTGCACATCTGGCGAGCCTCGCTCGAGATCGATCGCGAGACGCTGGGAAAATACGCCCGCGTGCTGAGCGACGAGGAGCGGGCGCGGGCCGAGCGTTTCGTTCACGAGCGCGACCGGGTTTCGTACATCGCTTCGCACGGTTTCCTGCGGGAGTTGCTGGCGCGCTATCTGGACTGCCGGCCAGAAGGGCTTGAATTCGCTGCGGGTGCGCACGGCAAGCCTGCGATTTCTGCGCCGCGTCCGGCACTTGGATTGTCTTTCAATTTGTCGCATGCGCATGGCGTCGGCGTCGCGGCGATCGTTCGCGGCCGTGAGATTGGGGTGGACGTGGAGAAAATCCGGCCGGAGTTTGCCGGGGAAGAAATCGCGGAGCGCTATTTTTCGGCGGCGGAAATTGCGGAGTTGAAGCAGCTTCCGCAGGAACAACGCGCAACGGCATTTTTTCTGTGCTGGACGCGGAAAGAAGCCTACGTGAAAGCGCTGGGAGAAGGTTTACGATTTCCGCTCGACCGGTTCAGCGTTTCGCTCACGCCCGGTGGACCGGTTCAATTACTCGCGGGCGACGCGGGCCGATGGGGCATTCGGTCGTTCGAAGCGCCGACAAGCGCTGGAATGACGCATGTTGGCGCGGTCGTGTGTGAGGGAAAAGATTGGACCGCTAAGCATTTAGAATGGGGAGAATTTGAGCAGCGAGCGGCCTGGGAGAATTAGCGGGCCTAGTAGCCGCGTTTCACGGCGAGATACGGCAATAACGCGATCTCAGCCAAGCTGGGCAGCGGGTCTTCGGCGCTGAAGACGGACTCGACCGAGAAGTCTTTGAGCGATTTTACGTACTCGCCGACGCCGAGACGGCCCGCGAAAATTCCGCCCAAGCTTGTGGGAACGTCCGTCACCATTCGAATCCAACCGACTCCAGACCTGCCTCGAGTTTCCTCGACTGGAATTCCGACTTGATCGGCGTAGAGCAGGTACGCGAAATCGACGCCGGCGGGCCGGCCGAGCGCGTGAAAACCCCACGTGCGCGCGTTCACGTCGAGCAATTTATATTTGCCGTCGCGGTGATCGAGCTTGTATTCCACTTCGGCGAGCCCATAGTAATTGATGGCGCGCAGAAATTTCAGCGTCATTTCTTTGGCGATCGGCAGGTCCAGGCTCGCGACGAAAGTTGCAGCGCGGCCGAATTCAGGAGGATGCTGGCGCCAGCGTTGCGCTTCCATGCTGCCGAGAACGTTGCCGTCCTTCATGAAAACGCAGGAAGAAAATTGGGTGGTGCCATCGCCGGGAACGATTTCCTGAACGAGCACTTCGTTCGTGCCGACGTGGCCGGACGCCTTGAGGAACATTTCCTTCAACTGGTCGCGAGTCTCACAGCGCCAGGCTTTGGCTTTGGTCGCGTAAAAAAAGTCTTCCTTTACGGAAGGCTTGATGGCCAGCGGAAACTCGGCGTCGATCGCGTCGATGTCTTCGATGCTGCGCGGGCACCACGTCTGCGGAATCGGAATATCGAGCTTCTGCGCCATACTGTACGTGTTCCATTTATTCCAAGCCCACTTGGTGATTTCCCAGGGCGGCGTAGGGACGCGGAAAATTTCCGAGAGTGCGTCTCGATGGCGGGCGAAGGCGGCGACGTGTTCATCGCGGGTGGGAAACAAAACCCAGCCCTGGAGATTTTTCCGTTTCCCCAGGTCGATGAGAAAATCGACGGTTTCCTTTTCGTTGCGCAGGTTCGGAGACTCGACGGTGAACGTGGCGTATTTCGAGAAGCGTCCGATGGAATATTCGTCATCGACGATGCAGAGAGGCACGCCGTGGCGGCCGAGGCTGCGGACGATTCCCAAGCCGTGGAAATCGCCGCCGATGATCACGGCGCCGGGCTTGGCGCCCGCCGAGTTCGAGTTTGTGTGGTTGTTTGACATATGAGTGACGCCGATTCCCAAATTTACCTAGCGCGAACCGTTTCGCGAGCCGGACGAGGCCATGTGAAGCGCGAGCCTGCGAGCGGCAAAATCCGTGCCGCAGACAAAAAACATCAAGGGTCCGTATCGCCAAGAGGCCGGCGCGCCAACGAAATGAAGGCCGGGTACGGACGATTCAAAGCCGACTCCGATGCGCGGAAAGCCGTTTACTAGCGTGACTTTCTGGCTCAGCTCGGCCGGGAGAAACGGATAACGCGTGATATCGACTTTGTATCCGGTGCCGAGAACAGCGTGATCGACTTCGCGAGTGCTGCCGTCGTTGAGGCGAAGCTGCAATTTCTCGCCGGCGGGCTTGGCGGACTCGACGTAGTGAGCTGGGGTTACTTTGATATTTTTGAAACGATCGATCAGCCAGCGCGAGCCGGCAGGACGGAGCGCTCGCCTGCGGAACGCGTCTTGCACGCCGCGCGGGAAATATTTCACGGAATCCGGGACGGCGACGATTCTGCTGACGCCGGCCGGGCCGATGTCGAAGCGTGAATAGAAGATATTGGCGAGCGGGCCGAATTTTTGCATCCGCTGGCGCCAACCGAGCCAGTGGATCGCCGGGGCGCGAATGATCACTTCAACGTCTCCACCCGCTTCGTGGATCAGCGCTGCGGATTCGAGCGCGCTCTGCCCTGCGCCGATGACCGCGACGCGCTTGCCTTTGAAGCGGCTCACATTGCTTCCGTACGAGACGTGTGTCGCGAGTTCGGCAGGCAAGCCCTGAAATGCAGCCGGAATCTGAGCGAACGGCGCGATTCCGGCGGCGATCACCACGCGGCGCGCTTGAAATTGCTCGCCGTTGGCAAGAATGAGCCGGAAGCCGTCCGCGCTCGGTTCGATGCGCGTAACTTTTCTGGGATCGATTTCAGGGACGATTTGCTTCTGAAACCAGAGGCCGTAGTCCACAAAGCTTTCGAGAGGAATGGGGATCGGGACTTTTTGGCGTTTGGCGTCGCTGTACGCGTCGAAGGAAAAAGCATTTTTCGGGTCACTCAAATTCGAGGCCGGCCACGGCGAACGGAGCAACATGCCCTCCGGCATGTGCGACTTCCAAAAATCCATGGGCTCGCCAAAGACGTGAACGTCCAGGCCCTTTATGTTCCGCAAATGCGCGCTTACCGACAGGCCATAAGGCCCCGCTCCAAGAACCGCAACATCACAAGCCATCAGCGCTCCTCCCCGGTTTCGGCCGCGCGCAATGCGAGATGATTGCGATTGAGATCATAGACTTCGTTAAGAAGCGTCATCGTTAGCGAACCAGACCCGGATCTAATTTAGAAGGGATATCGGCCGGCTGCGCCGTCTCCCTTTCCGATTTCTGCAGCCACATCAACACAGGAAATAAAATTCCAAGCGCAATGAGGAAAAAGACGAACCCGCCTTGCTGATGCAATTTTCCGGTGAGAAAGCCAGGATCGACGTGAATGCTGAGCAGCGTCAAGGTGGCGATGCGGATTCCGTTCTTAAGGATCGAAACAATCAAACTCAGCGCGACGAAGAAAGCCATTTTCCATGCCGAACGCAGATACAAGTGCGCGGCGAGCAGGCAGGTGATAAAGAGTGCGATGCTGGAGCGAATGCTGCTGCACTCCTTCGCGACTTCGATGGTTACACCAGGCACCGAGAGGAAAAAGCCGTCACGCAGAACCGGGGTGCCAACCAATTGAAAAATGAGGTACGTCAGCTCCGTCGAGCCTGCTTGCAGCCAGTAGATCACCCGATCCACAACGAAGACCGGCAGCGGAACCATCAGCAAAAGAAACAGCAGCGAAAAAGACGCCGAATGCGCAGCGGCAATTCCATAGCAAAAGATAAAACCGCCGGCCCACAGGATCACAATCGCGAGAGTGCGAAGTGAGAGAGAGACATCACCAGCCGTTTGAGAAAACGCCCGGCCGCCGAACCAGTAAATCAAAACGCCGATCCCGATTAACGCGATTCCCGACGCGGCTCCGGTGCGGGTGACGGCAAAAATTCTGCGGCGCTCGGTGAACAGCAGAAACGCAACAATGAATGGAACGAGGACAACGTGCGAAGCGTAGTCTTCATCCAGTGAAAAGCGGACCAACGCGCTCAGCGCGCCGTGAAAGACGAGGCACGAAACCACCAGGAACGCGATGAACCATGCGTGCCGGGAGGAGTCTTGCTTGAGCGTGAGCGCGGCAGAGGTGGACATTCAGACACAGTCTTGTGGACTCTAAGGTTGTACGCTTCCCATACTGCCGGGTTTTTCAGCTTTTCGTATCCGATTTCGCAACTTCATATCTCAATTGGCCATTATCGAGAACGGCAAACGCCACTTGCGCGCGCTCGCTATGGGGGCCCTCGACCGTCCAATTGCCATCTTTTTGAACAAGTTGCATCTGGTTGCGGGCGCGCCACCACACATCGACCTCGCCGGGCAACGCCATCCAGAGTTTTTCGCGCTCGATGGTCTCCTGGAGGTAGGCGAGCAGCGATTCATAGACCTTGCGCGGGCGCGAATCGATCAGGTAATCCGGATGCGTGATGAAACTGATGAGCCCGTACCGCTTTTGAAGCAAAGCGATCTGCATCTTCCACAGGCCGATCGAGTAGTCGTTCAAGATCTGAAAGAGCGAATAATCCTGGCAAGTGGTGAGGGGAATTTCGAGAATCTTTCCCGCGAAATAGGGGAAGACGGTACAACAGCCGCCGCGCTGAGGCTCGAGGTGTGCGACGTTGGGCATGGACATGTCGTACGAAAACTCGTACGCGCCATACCAATCCAGGTTGCGGTACATGACGCCGGCGCGGAATCCGGTGGCACCGAACTTTTTCGCGTACTGATTGATTTTCTTCGCCCTTCCCAAAAATAGCTGGTGCTCTTGATAGAGCTGACCGTCGTGATTCAGATCGTGGATGTTGAATTCAAAACCATTTTCACGAATGTTGCGGACGTATTCGTCGGGCACGTCGTAGCGTTTCTCGGGGATCACTTGGAACGACGAACGGATTTTGTACGACGAGTCGATGCGCATCAGCTCGGGCGTGAAGTCGCGACCGAGCGCGGTCTCCACGTCGTGAGTCATAATGACGGCGTTTGGAGCGCCATTGGGCCAAAACCACACGAACGGCACGCGGCGCACACCTTTCGCTTCCATCCACAGCCGCAACAATTCCTCGTGAACCGTATCAACGGTGAAATCCAATGGCCAATTGGGAAACGGAAGCTTGCGCCATCCCCCGAGGTAAACCTTCTGCAGATGCTTGCGAACGGCGACGGGCAGCATTTCGCGGATGGCGTAGTAGGACTTGCGGACGATCGGAAGATCCACCATGCGGCCGCCGTTCGCGCCATTTTTCTTCACGTAGCGTTCGAGGCGAAGATTGTCAACGATTTGCGCCGGGTCAAAGGGCAAGCGGATTTCGCAGGGATTAACCTGAGTGGATTTCGAGGCATCGCTGAGTGCGACATTTTCAACGCTTTCTGAGACACCACAGGCGGACTGCCCGAAGCAGGTCGCGTTCGGTCCGAACCGAAAGAATCCACTTTCGCCGGAGCTGGGTTGGACGGAAAGACTGACCGTCGTGTCGCCGGGAAGACGATAGTAGTCAGTGAGCAGTGACATCATGTGTATGTGCCGGCCTCTTTTACACAGCGCGAAATCTACCTCAATCCCTGACCCTGTTTCAAACTTCCAGAGCGCAACCGAACGAAGACGGAAACGCTAACCAATATGGCGGTACACAAGCCTTCCCGACATCACCAGCAGCGGCTGGGGCATGCGGGAAAACAATTTCTTTGCCATTTTTAGTTTCCAGCTTTCGTTCATTTCAGACGCGACTGCCGCTGGAAATCTCCAATACGACAATCGCTTGTAATCCGAGACCCAGTTGTTCTTAAACGTGAGCAAACCGGCGTTGTCGTAGTCCGTGCGGCCCAGATCGAATTGAGTCGCCCCGGTATTTTTCGCGGCCGAGATGGCGCGCCACAGAAGCCACGGCGTGGCGCCGAATTGCTTGAACGCAAAATCCGAGCAGCCGTATTTGTAGTAACTAATTTCCCGGAATCGCAACGAAAGGATCGCTGCAATCGGCGTGGAATCCTTGTACGCCGCGCGAATTTCGAGTGCGCCGCCTTGTGTTTGAAGCAGATTTTCGAACCAGGCGTACGGAGGTGGAGGCAGATGGTGCCTTCCGCGCGTCATGATGAAGAGCTTGTAGAATTCCCTGAGGAGTTCCTTTGAATTGCCGCACTTTTCCACCAGGCCCGCCTGCTCCGCGCGCTTGATCCTGCGCTGCACCGAATCCTTGGCGAAACTGCGGAAGAGATCCTCGAGCGACGGAGTGAGATCAAGCACGTGATGGAAATACTCACCGACGGGATTCAAGCCCAGTTCGGCGCCAGCCTCACCAAACTGCGGATCGGTGGGGCGAATCTCCATATATCGCCATTCACGGGAGTGAATGTCGTCTTGCGTGCGGCGCAACAAGGTTTTCAATTCCTCCGTTGAATCACAAAGCGGCTCGCAATGATCCGAAAACGGCAACGAAACCAGCCGGCGTCCCGTGAGCCAGCTGTTTACGCGACAGAACAACAGTCCGTTTCTCAACTCCGAAGAGTCAGGAGACGTAGTAAAAACGACCGGCGTATACCCATACGTAAGCTTCAGCGCCTGCAGCCATGCCCGCTGATGAAATATCGACGCCCTAAGATGACGAGAGATGAACTCGTCCCATCGGGGATCCGATAACGGATCTAATGTATGAACGGCCGGTGCGGGCATCCGATTCTGGTATGGACGCGAAAACGACGTCCGCGGTTTCGCTTATAAATTGAAGTCTGAGCATATGTGCCCGGACCGAGCCTTAACTGCATAAGTACGCCCACAAAAACCTTACTAGGACCTCTTCTCGAACGCTCGCTCGTACGCTGCGAGTAAATTCTTTTCCGAGTACTTCCACGCGAGCTCAGTCTCGACACGCTTGCGGCCGGACTCACCCATTCGCTTCCGCTCTTCGGGATGATCCATTAGCCACAAAATATTTTTCGCGAAATCGGGAATTTGATTTTGGGTGTCGCTGTACAGTGCGGCGTCGCCCGCGCTGTACCTTCCCTCTTTTAGGTCGAATTGAACGATGGGCTTCGATAGCGCCATGTACTCCATGATCTTGATCATGGTCGAGATGTCGTTCATCTCGCACGGCTTGTCGGGATTTACGCATACGTCGGCGGTGGAGAGGACCTCGAGCAAGTCGGCGTCGGAAACGCGGCCGGTGAAGTTCACCGTGTCCTGAAGATTCTTGTCGATCACCATCTGGCGGAGCGCCGGCAATCCGGGACCTCCGCCGACGCAAGTGAAGTGAATGTCGTTCCGGCCCGAATTTTTGATGTAGAGGGCGACGTCGAGGAGAATGTCCAAACCCTCTTGAATACTCATGGTTCCCACGTAGCCCACCAAAAATGGCTTGCCGTGCTTCAGCGCGGGGTTTGGCGGCACCGGCTTGAACGTGTCCAGATTCGGTCCGTTGCGGACGACGAATACGTCTTCAGGCGCGAGGCCTCCGCGGGTGACGGCGAGGCCTTTGTAGCTTTCGTTGGTGGCCATCAACACGTCGCTGAAGCGGTAGGTCAGCTTCTCGAGGAAGACCTGGATCTTGTAGAACGTGTTTTTCTTTTCGTATTTCGAGAGGTACAGCTCGGGGCAGGTATCGTGGTGGTCGAAAATGTATTTAACCCCGAAAAGTTTGAACGGCAACGCGACCAGGAAAATGTCATCCGGCGGATTGCAGCCTTGGAGCACATGAAAACCACGACGGAAGAAGATCCACAACGAATAAATAAATTCAAAAAACAGAGCGCAGCCGTATTCGAATAGATAGCCGAAGGGCGAGTTCCCTTCCGCGGCGCTCGGATGCCTGTAGATATGAACTCCCTCGAGTAGCTCGTAGGGTTCCGAGCAGCCCTTGGTGCGCGGGCAGATCACGGTGACGTCGTAGCCGTTGGTCTGCAACGAGGTGGCCTCTTTCCACACGCGCGTGTCGAACGGGACCGCCATATTCTCAACAATGATGAGGACTTTTTTTTTCACGAGGTAAAAATCTCGATTGATAGAAATTTGGAGGCGTAGCCCAGCGCAGCGGGCGGCTTCACTGAATTTAAGGACGGGCCGGATTCGAATTGCGAGCGTGTGTGCAATTCAGCGCAAGTCGTTCTCACCAGCAAATCCCGTCGTACTTGCCAGCTTCGCTTCTGCGATTCGTAATGCGCACAAAATCCACGAGGTGCTGGCCCGGCTGCAGACGGTCGATGATGCCTTCAAATTCCGGATCCTTGTTGCCGATCACGACGGTCTGCGCGTGGCTAAGTACCGCGTCGATTCCATTCACCATGAGCCGGGAGATGTGCGGAATGCGATTCAAAATGAAATCGCGGTTCGCGCCCACCAAGCTGGCCATCTTAACGTTGCGGTCGAAAATCCGGAGATCGTAGCCTTTGCCGATTAAGTGCTCGATGACCTCGATCATCGGACTTTCGCGCAAATCGTCGGTCCCCGCTTTAAAGCTGAATCCAAGAATACCAACTTTCCGGTGGCCTTTGTCGGTGATCAGCCGCAGCCCAGCCGCGACCTGCCGTTCGTTGCTGGGGAGAATGGCGGTCATGATCGGCAGGCTCAAGTCACGTGATTTTGCAGCGTACGATAAGGCTCTGAGGTCTTTGGGCAAGCAGGAGCCGCCGAAAGCGAAGCCCGGCATCAAGTACGCCGGCGAGATGTTGAGCTTTTTGTCTTCGCAGAAAATCTTCATCACTTTGTGCGAATCGATCGAAAGAGCTTTGCAGAGATTGCCGATTTCGTTGGCGAAGCCGATTTTCAAGGCGTGCCAGCTGTTGTCCACGTACTTCACCATTTCGGCGGTTTCGACGTCGGTGCGAATGAAAGGAGCGTCGAGTTTTGAGTAGAGCGTCGCGAGCGCATCGCCGCTTTCGCGGTCCACTTCGCCAATCACGGTTTTCGGCGGAGCGTTGAAATCTTTCACAGCCGAACCTTCGCGCAAGAACTCGGGGTTATTGCAGACGCCGAAATCCACGCCGGCCTTTTTCCCGGAATACTCTTCGAGGGTGGGAATCACGATTCCCTTCATGGTGCCGGGAAGAATCGTGCTGCGGATGACGACCGTGTGACGCGCGGATTTATTTTTGAGAGCAGCGCCAATCAATTCGCAGACGCGGCGGATATGCGTCAGATCCAGATTACCGTTGGCCTGGCTCGGAGTTCCGACGCAAACGAAGGAAAGCTCGGTTTGCTTGATGGCTTCGTCTTGATCAGTAGTGGCGCGCAAGCGGCCGGATTTCACGGTCGCCGCGATGATTTCAGCGATGTCCACTTCGATGATCGGAGACTGGCCGGAATTGATCAGGTCCACTTTGGTGCGAACCGGATCGACGCCGACGACCTCATGACCATCGTTGGCGAGGCAACCCGCGGAAACGGTGCCAACGTAACCCAAACCAAAAATGCTTATCTTCAACGCGAACTCCTCGCCGGCCCGCCGGCAGTGAGCAGATTGTATTTATTGCAGCCGTGCTGCGATCTTGTTACGCGGCGTCAGTTGCCGCCGCGATCGCTCTTCAATGCTTTCTCACAAACAGAAAAAAGATCTCCGGCCGAAAGCGCATGTGCCACCGGAACGCGGTTCACCGCCGAGGAATTCTCTCGAGCGTCGATTGCCGTTGAACCGAACAACACAGGTTTGCAACCCGCCGCAAACGCCGCCTCCACGTCCGAGGCTGAATCACCGATGAAGATGGAGTGCTCGAGATCGATATCAAACTCGCGCGCCGCGCGAACCAGCATGCCCGGCTGGGGCTTTCTGCAATCGCAGTTTTCGTCTGCGCGATGTGTGCAGTAGAAAGCCGCCGTAAGCGAAACTCCGCCGGCGAGCAATTCCTTCTGCATCCGGCGCGTGATTTCTTCCAGTTTCGCCGCGTCGAGCAGTCCCTTTCCCACGGCGGCCTGGTTGGAAATTAAGATCATGGGCAGATTGAGGCTCGATAGTTGCTTCAGTGCCGCCTGGATTCCGGGAACAAACTCAAACTGCGACCAATCCAGCACGTAGTCCCCGGGACGCCGAACGTTGATTACTCCATCCCGATCGAGAAAGATTGCGGGACCACGGCCGCTCGAGGCTTTCTTCGAAAAAACGATCTCCAGCATCACCGATTCGAATCCCAGCCGGCTCGCAGCGTTAAAACATCACCTCTTCGACGATTTCGCAAATCAAATGTCCCGTAAGGACATGGCACTCTTGGATTCGAGGGGTTTCGTCGGAAGGAATGCAAATCGCAGACTTCGCAATACCCTTCATCTTTCCGCCGGACTTCCCCGTCAGCGCCACGGAGTAAATCGATTTCGCATTCGCGACTTCGAGCGCCTTGATCACGTTTGGCGAATTTCCGCTCGTCGAGATACCGACCAGAACGTCTCCCGCCTTGCCGAGAGCCTCGAGCGGACGGGCAAAGGAGATCTCAAAGCCGTAGTCGTTTCCGATTGCAGTGAGTGAAGATGAATTGACGCTCAACGCGATCGATGGGAGCGGCCTTCTTTCCTTCAGGAAGCGGCCCGTAAATTCAGCGGCGAGATGCTGAGCGTCCGCCGCGCTGCCCCCATTTCCTGCCCAAAATATCGTTCCGCCATTTTCGAGCGACTTCACCATCTGCAGCGCGACCTGCATCACCAATTCCTGAAACTTTTCGTCCTTGCGCAGGGCTTCCTTGGCGTCGATGCTGCGCCCGATGCGGTCCAAGATCAGGCTGCGCAACGACTCGGAGTTGTGCTTCGGCTTCACAGTTTTCCACCTTCAGAAGTCATTTATTCTATTTCTAACAGTGCCAGTTCCGTACAAGGGCCTACCGTATATGCTCCTAGACTCGTCGTCTATTTGCAGGGCCAATTTTCCCCGGATGTGACGAACTAGTTCCGAGGCACGCGATTCAGCAGCAAACAAAGGCTTCGGAAGAGCTGCGCGGAAGCCCAGCGGTGCATCGGCGTGTTGTCCCAGCCGAAATGAAGCTGACGGCTGCGGAACGAACCGTCGGGCTTCTGCCAGCGGGTGAGGATTTCATTCACCACCACGGACAAGTCCTGATCGAGCTTCGGAAAGCGCCCTCGAAGGAGCACAGCCAGGTTGATGCACTCCGCGTAGTCGTAGAGCTCGCGCTTATAGACCGTCAGGCGAGGAGCGCGAGAGAACGGCTTGGGGATGCCCTGATCGTCGAACAGATTCTTGGTGTAGTAGGCGACGCCGCGGTCGAGCGCCTGGGTGCAGCCGGCATGGCCCGTGAGCGCTTCGATTTTCGTGAGCGCCTTCATCACGAAGCAGGTATGAAAATGATCGACGAAATCTCGCTTGCCGTCGGTGGCGTAATACCACGAGCCGTCTGGATTTTGAGCTTCGAGGACGAAATTCAGATTCCGCTCCGCGACTTTCCAGTATTTTTCGTCGGAGAAATCGACGGACGCGCACGTTAGCAGGAATGCGCGGTACGCGTTTGCATTCACGACGCCCACCGAATGCTCCGGGAACGGTGAATAGGTGCATCCGGAGGCCTTCTCGGACGTTTTGAAATCCTGGTAGTCGAGCAGAGCGTGTTGCGCGGTGGAATACATGATGTCGCGCCACTTCGGATTCTGGTCGTACTGATAGACTTCGCGAAACGCCTCGTACACGTACGGAACGGTGGTGATGAGCGGCGTGCCGGCCCAGATGGTGCCGCGAACGGTCTCCCAGTTGAACGGATAGCCCCAGCAATAGTTTTCGTATTTGGGGCATCGCGTCTCGATCAACACGTCCAGGAAATGGATCGCGCGCTTGTGATATTCCTCGGACTGCGTCGTTTTCGCGAGTAGCCCGAAACCCATCGCGTAATGCGCGTCGGCAATCGGAAATCGCTGAGGTTTCCAGAATATCCGCCGCGCCGACGGAACAAACGCTTCGGAAAAAACCATCGGAGAAACTGCGATCGTCCCGAGCAAGGGGCTTTTGTAGTAGAGCCTTTTTGCGGCGCGCTCCAGATCGCTTGAGTAGTAGCTCTGGAAGTCGTAGGAAACTTCCCCATAACCCTCGAGCCACTTGATGTAACGAAGGACGCTCTTCTGCACGTCGTCCGTGGGGAGCGATGTCGTTTGGAGCGATCCGTTAGGAGGAGCCACTGTCTGTGCCACTGTGTTCATCAAAATCCCTCGATGCTTGCCACTGCAAACGTCACAACTCGAATCTGCATCTGCTTCGCACAGGTTGCTAACCCGCCGTGCTCAGCTGCCGGCAAAATTAAGCGCGCTGCGCCGATGCGGTCTGGTGCGAAGTGCTAAGCTCGGTTTTCCACCAATCCAGCATGTCGCGCAGCGTCTCGGCGAGCCGGATGCGAGGCTCCCACGCGCAGCGGCTGCGGAACTTCGAATTGTCTCCGGTGGTGACGGGTTCGTCGCACGCGCGCATCAGTTCGGGCTGCTGCTCAAGCTTGAAGCTGGTGGTCATTTGAGCCCGGATCATCTCGATTATTTCTTGCACCGAATAAACATCGTCGCCGCCGAGGTTATAGACTTCACCCAATTCGCAGCGGGCTGGCGCCGACCACAGCGCGTGAACCAGATCGCGCACGTCAACGATCGAACGCCGGCTGGTGAGATTGCCAACGGGCATCGACGCAGGACGAATTCCCATCTCGATTTCGACGGCTCGCCGGGCGAGGTCGGAGCAAACTTCGTTGTGTTTTCCCGGTCCCGTCGTTTTGAAAATCCGGACTCTGATCGCGGGCATCGCGTAGTTTGCGAAGTATTGGGCCGCGAGCATGTCCTGCGCGACTTTACTCACTCCGTATGGATGCAACGGATTCAGCGGATGGTCTTCCCGGACGGGCGAGTGACGCTCATCGACGAACCCGTATTGCGCGCTCGAGCACGCCACTACGACGACGGTTTCAATTCCGGTGGTGCGGACCGACTCGAATAAATTCACGGTTCCGTTCACGTTGATGTCGATGGTTTCGCGCGGCTGTGCCAGAGAAACAACCGGATGACTCTGAGCGGCCATGTGGAAGATCCGTTGTGGCCGGAACTTCGAGATTAGCTCCGTAAGCCGCTGCGAATTCCGGACGTCGCAGACTTCGAATTCATCGACGGCTGTTCCTCGCTGTGGTGCGACGACGTCGATCCCCAGAACACGCGAGCCGGCGTCAATGCAGTGCTTCGTCAGAAAGCCGCCGATGAAACCCGCGCCGCCGGTGATCATCGTCCTCATGCGCGCGAACCTTTTTCCACCGTAGAGTCGTCTGGCTCGACAATTGCCAACGTCGATTGCGCTTTGGCGTACCGGTCGGGCGTGCCGATGTCCACGCACGCGCCCGAATAATGGAAAGTCCGAATATTTCTGTGTTCGGCGAGCAGTCGCGGAAACAATTCTTCTTCAAGCGAGACGCGCTGGTTGGGCGGCATCTCGTAAAGAAGTTTTGTGTTCACCGCGTAGATTCCTGCGTTCACGAACTGTGTGCCGGTGGCGGAGAGCTTTTCCTTGAATCCCAGCACTCTACCGTCGCCGTCCGTCGCGACAAGGCCGACGTCCACGCGCCCATCATTGGGAACGACGACAACCGAAAGATCGGCCCCCGATTTCTGGTGCGCTTCCACAAAACGGGCCAAATCGACGCCGGTGTAGCTATCGCCGTTCATGATCAGCACGGCGTCGGATTTCACCAAATCCGCTGCGTTGCGAAGCGCGCCGCCCGTACCCAGAGGCGTGGTCTCGATCGAGTATTCGATCGAAATGTCCCGCGCGTGGCTTTCGAAGTAAGCGCGAATCAACTCCCGCTGAAAACCGACAGCCAAGATGACATGTTTGAATCCGTGGCGCCGCAGCTGGCTGATTAATATTTCGAGAAACGGCCGGTCGCCGATCGTCGCCAGCGACTTCGGCGCTTCGCCGGTGACGCTTCTGAGGCGCGTTCCTGCGCCGCCGCAAAGAACGATAGCGTCAGTCACGCTGGGCATAGATCTCGCTTCGGTCCGAGGCCAGAGACTTGTCGTACGCAATTTCCGGCTCGTACACCGCGACCTCGCTGCCTCGGCTGGAAAACGCGAAGGGGATACAAAGCAGATTTTTCAAACGCGTGCGAACCGCTTGTTTGCGCTCGGGCGGAACGTAAAAAAGCATAAAACCGCCGCCGCCGGCGCCCAGAAGCTTGCCGCCCAACGCGCCAGCGCTTGTTCCGGCTTCGTAAATTTCATCGATGTTGGAATTCGAGATTTTCTCAGTGAGCGACCGCTTCAGCTGCCAGCCTTCATGCAACAATTTGCCGAATTCATCGAGCGAACGATTCTGATTCGTGACGATGTCTTCAGCCTCGTCCACCATTTGAAGCATTTGGAGCAATTCTTTCTGCCGGTTCGGTGTGGCTTTCACTTGTGCGGTGGCGATTTCAGACGCCGTGCGGGCGAATCCCGTGAAGTAAAGCTGCAGATGCTGCTCCAGATCCGCGAACCGGTTGGGTGCGGCGAGAATGCGCTTCACCTCGATTGAATCGTTGGTGTGGAAATTGATGCGATTGAATCCGCCGTGCGCGCAGCTGGCCTGATCTTGCGCACCAACCGTTTCCTGCAGCAGATCCCGCTCGACGTGAATTGCTTCGGCGGTGAGGGCTTGTTTGTCGCGCATCTGGTTCTTTAGCGCGTAAAGACCCTGAAGAAGGCCAACCGTGAACGCGGAGCTTGTGCCCAGGCCCGTGCGCGCGGGCAAATCGGCAACGTGATGGATTTCCACGCCGTCTGTAATTCCCATGTGCTGCAGGCAAGCGCGCACAGACGGATGCTGAATTTGGTTGTTGCTGTTGACGTTTTCAACTTTCGAATACGAAATCCGGCTGTGGTATTCGAAAAACGGCGGCAAATAGCGGCTCGTGATGTAGCAAGACTTATCGATCGACGTGGAAAGCACGGAGCCACCATGCTCGCGGTACCAGACGGGATAGTCGGTGCCGCCGCCAAAAAACGAGATTCGAAGTGGGGTGCGCGTGACGATCATGAAGTCTCCAAAATGAGCCGATCCGTGATTCTAGTATCTCAAATCCAGGGTTCCCGGTTGTGCGACGACGCGGGGATGAGGACCAAAGGGCTTATAACGAATCGGTACCTGACATTTGTGAGTAGGCCGCCGTCATCAACTCGGCTGCCGATTCCCATGAGTGGACTCGGTGGGCGTAGTCCTTAATATCCTGGCGGCGGTTGCCGAGATTTTTGTACAAGGCGCTGGAGAAGTAAGTTTCGAGTGTGCCGGCCATGTCAGCCGGGTCTTCTGGCTTGCAAACGAATCCGGTCTCGCCGTCGATGATTTCTTCCCGGAACGATCCCACATCTGTAGCCACGACGGGCAGGCCAAAATTGTAGGCGAGGAACAGAACGCCGCTTTGGAAGATGTCTTTGTAGGGCAGCACGAGAACGTCGCCGCCCTTGAGATAGAGTTCCATCTGATCGTCGGGGATGAATCCAAATTTCAGAAGGACTTGTTCGGGGCTGAAGTCGCGAGCGACGATGGTCCGGATTTCGTCGAGATACGCCTCGCTACCTTTGTGCGGCTCGCCGGCGATCACGAGTCGATAGGTCGGATCTTTTTTTGCGAGGAGCCGAAAAGCAGCGAGCAACAGTTCGATTCCTTTGTACGGCTTGATTCTTCCGAGGAAGAGCAGCGTTTTGTCGCCTTCTTTGAGACCCAACCGCGATTTGGCACCGGCGGGCGTGAGTTTTGTGTTGGGAAAAGAGTCGTTCACGGGATGACGCATCACGGTGACGGCATTTTCCTCGATGCCAAAATCTTGAATGAGTTCGTCCTTCATTTTTTGCGTGTGTACGAAAATGTGGTCGGAAAGGCGATATTGAACTTTGAGCGTGACGCGGTTGAACAGCGTGTCCTGGCGATCGCGCTTGGCCTGATTGACGTTGTGGGCTGTTAGCGCGACCTTCTTGCCGAGAAGCTTGTAGTACAGCATCGAGAGAGTGCGATCGATGTACTCGAGTTTGTAGTTCCAGAGGATGTGATACGTCTTAGGCCTGGAACGCAGCGCGTAACGGTAAAGGCGCGCGTAGTAGCGCAGCAATTGCGACAGCTTCGCGGAAAATTTATCGGCATCGTTCTGGCGGCCGCGGAAATTCAGGAAGCGCAGATTCGGAGTGACGTGCAGCTCAGGGCTGTCCTCCTCGTCGCTGCCGATCATGTCCACCGCGACGCCCTTCCCGACAAGGCCCAGCACCAAGCCGAGCGCGTACGGCCGGTCTTTGCAGCCGGTGAGGACGGCGACGTCTGGCGCTTGGCTTTTGATTGCGTTCGTCACTGAGGCTGGTATTCCTCGATAGGCGCCGGAACATTAATTAATTAGGCGCAAATAACGTTCGTGCACACTGCCAAGTGTGCGAGCCAACGTAGCCCACACTTCTTCCGGAACTGCCTTCGGCTCAACATTTTCCGGGATGCTCAAGAGTAGCATCCTTTCGATGAACGCCAAAAACCGGAGCGTTGGAGCAGTATTTACAGCTGTTCGAATACTGGCCCTTAGAACAGGCGACCTGTCGCTTCCGCAGGGGCAAACTATCGGCAACGACCCCGAACATTCGCGAATAACGGACCAAGGGGACCCGGGGTCTTAACCCGGCGCCTTCCAGGAGTCTTTGGGATGAAGAAATTCTTGCTGATTTTCTGCCTACTCGCTTCGCCGTGTTTTGGCCAAGCGTGGTCCGGAGTACTCTCGCCTGCGCGAGCCACGGACTGGACCCAAGCGGGCCTTCCTGGGGACGTACCGCCGGACGCGTCATGGACGCAGGCCGGAGCGACAATTTCTCCGTGCGGATCTAGCGGCTCCCCGGTCTCGCCTTCCACTTGTGGCATTACGTCGGCGCTCGCTAGCTGTGGAACGAATCACTATGTGCTTCTGGGCAAAGGCGATTTTTATCTCTCGAGCAGCATCACATTGGTAAGCAACTGCGTCCTTCGAGGCAGCGGCTCGAATCAAACCCGCCTCCATGCGGTGAACAGCGGAAATTACGAGTGCAATGGGCAGTGGGGTCTCGTCTGCATTATCGGCAGCAACACTTACGGCAACGGAAATTGTGGCGTGTGGCCGTGTCCAGTTGGAACGAGTCTGGGCGGCATCGCGCACACCGCGAATGTGACCGGTGGCCTGACTCAAGGCTCGACCTCGATTACGGTCGATAGCGCGACGGGCGTGGTTGCCGGCGTGACGCCGATCGTGATCGACGAGTGCGATATCGGATTCGGAGGGAACACCAGCAATTTTGCATGCGGCGCGCCGTCGAGCGGAAACGCCGGAGCGGTTACTGCCGTCACGATCGGTGCAGGCGGATCGGGATACGCTGTCGGCGATAAGGGCACCATTCCTGCAGTCGGTCCAGATTTCGGAATGTACTTCGGTTCCAACACCGCGACTTATCAAGTGACGTCTGTAAGCGGCGGCGCGGTGACCGGCCTGTCGATCGCGAACGGCGGATTTGGTTACACCTACACGCAATCCGGAAGCCCGGAAGAAGCCAAGACGACCAGTGGGAGCGGGTCTGGCTTGAGCCTGAACATCACTGCCGTCGGTGCATACGACACTGGCTCCATCATGAATTGCGCCGTCGCGATGATTTGCACGGGACAGTCGCCGTCCAACACTTCCCTCCCCGCCCGCTCGCAAGAAGAGGTGGTGATTGCCACGGCCGTCAGCGGAAGCGGCCCCTACACCCTCACTTTGAATCGCGCCATCGCTCACAACAATTGGGCTGCGTCGCAGGGCCCGAAGGCTTGGTGGGGCGGGGCGACGATTACGAACACCGGCGTTGAGGATATGGAACTCGACCAATCGGCATACACCGGAAATTGCGGCCACGGTGGCTGCATGAACGCTGTCGGTGTAAACAGCGCTGTGCGCTGGTGGATTGTGGGAGTTTCCAGCAATGTCGCGAATTACTTTCACGTAAACGCGTGGTACACGAGCAACGGGCTGATTAGAGACAGCTACTTTTACGAGACGGCGAACAAGGGCATCGAGAGCTATGGGATCGGTTGTTCGTCGAGCTGCGGCGCCTTGCTTCTGGAAAATAACATCATCCAAGGAATCGTTGACCCGGTCGTCCCGAACGGAACGTGTACAAGTTGCGTCTTCGCCTACAATTTCGAGCTAAATCAGGACAATGCGGACACCGCAGTAATGTTTGCAAGTAATGCGATGCATACCTCGTCCACGGATTACATCCTGGAGGAAGGTAACGTGGGGTCGGGCGTGAATCTCGATGCAACGCACGGGCCGCATTTTTTAAATACCTTCTTCCGTAACTACTTCACTGGATATGAAGCCAACGAAGGTGTGATGCCGTATCAGTCCACGCTGCCGATCATCATCGACGCGTACTCTCGGTTCAACAATCTGATCGGAAACGTGTTGGGCACCTCCGGCTATCACATTACCTACAAGTGCGCTCCGACCTCGGCGTTGCAGAAAGACTGCACCGGCTACAATCAGTACGTTACGAACGCCATTTATTCGATCGGCTGGTCACACAGCGATCAGTTGGACTACGACTACAATCCACCGACGCCGAACGACGTCTTAGTCTCGCCGTCCACAATGATCTGGGGTAACTACGATACGGTGAGCGAAGCCTCAGTGTGGAACGGTTCCGAAGTGCCGACGAGCGACGCCCACTTTCCGAATCCTGTTCCCTCCAGCCACAATCTGCCGGCGTCGTTTTACGATGGAGTGACGTCCGCGCACCCGAATTGCGGAACGGGGCTGGCATTCTGGAAAAACCCGACGACGGGCACATGCCCACAGTACCCTTCGATCGGTCCTGACGTTTCGAGCGGCGATATCGGTTCTTGCACCAGCGGCACTTACAAGTGGTCGAGAGCCCTTGCGAGTTCGCAATGCGCCGGCGGATCGTTTACGGCCGGTAGTTCTACGAACGGCGGCTACGGCAACTCCAATCCAGCGATGCGCTGCTACCTCAGTTATATGAACGGAACGCCGGATGGCACAGGCGCCTTCAACTCTAATTTCAGCGCGTCAGCCTGCTATGCGTCAGACGGCGGGACTTCCGGCGGCGGTGGCGGTTCACAGGCGCCGAAGGCTCCATCCGATCTGACCGTGATTGTGAATTAACGCTTCCCGTTTCGCTGATCGTCAAATTCGGCTGATTGCACGGAACTGCCGCGACTTGGCCGGAACGCGCTAAACTGAGCTTTGCCAGCTTCTTGCACCAAGTCCCAAGCAAATGAGCTTCATGTCCACTCGGCTATGAGCGCAGTTCAATAAGCAGCTGTTCGAATACTGTTCCTTGGTACAGTGGATTCGCTTGAGGGCTCGGCGCAGTATTGATTTGTAGATGCAGCGACTCGGTCAATCCAAAATTGAAGAGGCACCGGTGAATAAGGTCAATATTAACAGCAGGTTGGAAGGGCGACGCGCTTCGGTCTTCGTCCGGAATCTAAACCCCATGAAGACATTCGCTCTCTTGATTCTGCTACCGTTAGCCATCGCGGTGAGTGCGCCCCGCAGCTTTGCTCAGTCGTGCACCTCAGCGACGTGCACGGCAGCGAGCCCCTCTGAGTCTGACTTTCTGGCCGCGCTTCCGTCATCGTCAAACAAGAACGCAACCGTGGTGGTGACGATTCCCTCCGGCACTGCGTCTTGGACTAGCCAAATCAACTACTCAGTTCCGTCGTCGGTGACGAACCTAACGATCCAAGGCGCAACGACTGTGAATTGCTCAGGCACGGCAGGCGCGGCTGGTTACACCTGCACCGCCTCCGATAGCACGGTGATCGAGGACGCCTACGCTAGCAACAACCCGCCGCTCGTAATCACATTGGGTGGAGCAAGCACCCATTTTCGTATGACGGGCTTGACCTTCCAGGGCGGCAATATTGGGAGTTCGTCGTACAACAAGTACAACTGCATCGTAAATTTTAGCGGTGGGTCGCAGAACTTTCGGTTCGATCATTCGCACTTCAACAACGACACGTACACTCCGGCCGCTTCGTCCTCAATGGTTCGCATCGGCGGCTCCATTGAGGGCGTAATGGACCACAACGTTGTTGACCTCGGAAACAACTCGTCAGACGCCAACGGCTTCCAGACCTTCAACGACATTGGAGATTCAATCGGCAACGGAGACGGCGCTTTCGTGAACCCAACGGGTTGGGGGACAAGCGCGTTTCTGTTCATGGAGAACAATCAGTTCAACGGTGGATATCCGAATGACTGCACTGTAGCCGGACGCTTCGTCATGCGCTACAACACCTTCAACGGCGCAAGCACCACTGTTCAGACTCACGCTACGAAGTCGGATGCTGGCTCGATTCGCGGTTGCCGAGGATACGAGTACTATCACAACTACATCCAGAATCCTTACGCTGAAGGCGACGCCGCTGGCGGGTCCAAGGGTGGTCCGACCCTGTTTTGGGGCAACACCATGGCACCTAATGCCTACTATCGTTACTGGGCAGGAAGCACCGACCGCGAAACGAACTCTCAAACCGAAACGGCTACTCCGAACGGCTGGGGCTATTGCGGTACCGCGGTAAACAGCAATGGCGTAGGCTCGGCGTGGGACGGAAACGCAAACGGTTCGACCGGTTATCCATGCCTGGATGGACTTGGCCGCGGTCAAACACCGCAAGCGCTCAACGGCAAGAATCTTCCGAGCCGACTGAATTCTTCGACCAACACGATTGCGTGGCCGCATCAACTTCTCGAGCCGGTGTACATGTGGGGTAACTCATTCGGCTCGGCTACGCTTGCGATCCGCGATTCCGGCACGACGCAGAACGTGGACATTTTCGTCGATAACGCAAACTTCAATGGAACGAGCGGAACCGGTAATGGTCCCCTAGCGAATCGGCCGTCCTCATGCACCGCGGGCCAAGGCGGCACTTATTACACCAGCCCGACTGGATCCTACGGCGTGGGATATTTCGCTACAGATGCGAACAGTGGACAAGGCGAACTCTACGTCTGCACAGCTACGAACACGTGGACTGCGATTTATCAACCGTATACCTATCCGCACCCGCTGATTTCTGGCACGAGCTCCAGCGGCAACCCTCCGAACGCTCCGAGCGGCCTTTCGGCGACCGTGCAGTAAGCGATCGCCCGTTGCGCCAGCCTTCGTAAAGACCTGCTAGGGACAATCTCTACCAACGCTCTACGACCGCGTTGCCCAGGCAAGACCTTTATGTAGATGTAGGTTGTAGCCTTCCTGTATCAACCTACGTTTCGCAGTCTCGAGCATCGCCCAGCCACCTTCGATGTCGTGATACTCGAAAACGATATTCCGGATGCGACTGAAGATTTCGGAAGTCATTCCCTCGAGAATCGCATACTCTGCACCCTCAACGTCCATCTTCAACAGATCGACGCCTTCGATGTGGTGCTCCCCAAGAAGCTGGCCGAGGGAGACGCCGGGGACTGCCGTTGTCGCTTCGCTTCCGGAATGTGCGGAGACCATGCTCTGATACTCGTCAGGGGCGTCAATATCCATCATGACGCTCTCTCCGTTCGCCGTGACTGCTTTGTTCACCGGCACGATCCGATCCTCGTAGTGATTGGTCGAAATATTCTTGAGCAGCAACGCCCAATTCCGAGGCGCTGGCTCGCAAACGATCACTCTACGCGCGTTGAGGCGTTTCACTGCGTACAAGGCAAAATCACCGATGAACCCGCCCACGTCTATAACGACTGGATTCGGGGAAAGCGCTAGTTTGCGGCCGTAACAATCATCGAGGAAAATCTCGGCGATCGTCATCGCATCGCCGTAGTTCGGCCTAATTAAGATTCGCAGGCCGTCTTTCGCGCGAAGCTCGAGCGGTTCGGTAACGCCGTGCGCGCGAAGGGCGTATCTGAATTGGTCGGCATTCAGAAAGTACCTTTCCGCTCCTCGCGAAACTCGACGAGCATGGTATTCCTCGCGCGCGGCACAGTAGATTCGTCGTGATAGACCAGTGGATGTAAGAACTTTTCGGAGAGTGTTGTTCATTGTGGGTCCTTAGCGCACGAAGATTTCAACCGGAGCCCAATAACGTATGAACAACGCGGCGAAACATTACAAACAACTTTCCAACGTTCCCGCATGTCAGCGGCCTTCCATCAAACAGCAGCAATCACGTCGAACTCGATTCTTTCGAATATAGCAGCTTCGGAGGGGGTAGATCCGGTTTGGGTCCGCGACGAACCGCCCATTGCAACACACTCGTCGTCGCCTGTGCTTTTGCGTCCCATGTTAAGCGTTCTTGCACGTAAGCCATACCTTGCCGCCGTAATCGCTGCAGCAGATTTCTATCATTCGCCAGTACAGTTAGGACTTTGTCGATTTGCGCTACGATGTCGTTTTCGTTGGTGAGAGGTACTTTATACCCAACTTCAGAATTTACAATGTCTCCTGGTCCACCAAAATCCGCCACTACAGGTACTGCCCCGGTCGCGAGAGCTTCAAAAACGATTCCCGCTCCGTTATCGCGCAACGACGGGAACACCAACACATCGGCTGCCCTCAACCGCTTGAGCACCTCTTCATGGCTAACCCAACCGCACATTGTGACTTCGTTCTCAATTCCGAGTGAGGCGATGAGCTGCTCGATGTCCTTTCGCTCTGGTCCGTCTCCCACCACCGTAAAGTGAGCTACGCCACTTCGCAAAAGCGGAGCAGCGGCGCGAAGGGCGAGATTACAGGCCTTTCTCGGTACCAACCCTCCCACAAAAATCAATTCGAGCTTGTCGCCGGCCTGCGGCGTACGGGTGTCAGCTGCGCACTGAGATGCCGCCATGCCAGGCTCTGGAACGAAAAACACCTTGTCAGAATATTTAGAAAATTCGAAACAAACTTGGGACGAGGCACCGATAATCGCTGTCGCGTGCCGGTATGTGGAGCCGCCAAACGGTAGATATTGATAGGCGTTCCGGAGCCCTGATATCCATTCCTTTTGTTTTTCGAGCTGCTCGAAGCCGGCTGGCCACGGCAAGCCACCATTGAGTGGGCCAAGGACGAAAGGTATAGGGCTTTTTCGCAGAAACGAAGAGAATAGACTCGGAAGGCTCGGCGTCATGGGCAGTACGCGCAGAACAACGTCCCACTCCCCCGCAAGAATGCGCTTTCGAAGCTGCCACCAGGCTTTCCACTCAAAAGCCAGAGAGAACGGGTAGCCAAAAGCCGTGAGCACCTGGGTGTCGTAGTTGTATTTGAAGATTCGGCGAAGACTCCACTCATAAATACGCTCGAGCCACGGCATGTGAACTACTTCAAGCGAGTGGAATGGCGCTCTTGCCGCACGCACATGTTCTTCGACGGGAGATCCAATCACCAGACTCACATCGTGAAGCTTCGCAAGCGCTGCGGCGTGACAATAAGTAACGAACGGAATGCTCACGCGTTCCGGATCAGCATCTGGCGCCAAGAGCAACACGCGCAGGCGGCTCACGATATGCCCTTCTCATTCAGTCGCATTTCATCCTGAGATTTCATGGGAATGTTTAGGCATCGACGGCTGCCGAGATCTTCACCTCGCGCGGCCGCGCTGGAAGCAAGTCATGCAACAACCCGATCGTGTCAGTGATTGGCGTCAGGCCGCGGTGAAACACCACAACGGCAAGCGCGTAGAGCGTGAAAAAAAGTAACGAATCGGCTGCCATCCTTATAAACGCGTCTTGTGCGCCCGATCCAGCGGCAAAAGCCGGCGCAATCTTCAGAATCAAAGCTGCTCCCAGCCCCGCCACGATCGAGGCAGCAAAGAATTTCCAGATTGTCGCGAATATCGGCCCCATGCCCAGGCCGATGGGTTGGCCGGCGTACCAAAACCCGGGAAACATCAGAAGAAAGTAGGAGACCGTCCAAGCGAGCGCGATTCCGGAAGGTCCCCAGTGCAACGCAACCAGGAAGAGACTCGCGGTGCACGCAAACTCCAGCAAGCCCCAACGAAACCACCGCTCCGGCCGGCCGATGGAAAGATGGACCCAGCCGTGCGTGTTATAAAGCAACATCACGCCGATTCCCGGGCCGAATAGCGCGAATATTTTTCCGGCCTCTTCCCAGCCAGGTCCGAGGAGGAACCGGAACAGGTCCCGTCCCACGAGCGCGAAGTCTGCTCCGACCCCCATGCCGACCAGAGCCAGCACAGATACGGCACGCAGAAAATAGCGCTGGAATTGTTCACGGTTTCCGTTGACGCGGCTCAGCGTGCTCACGACCACGGCGGAAAGCGGCGCGAGCAGTTGGTTCTCAGGCAGAACGAAGAGATCGTAGGCCTTCTTGTAGAACCCGAGCGACTGAGCGCCGAACCGCCAGCCGACGAGAAGATTGTCGGTGTTGCGAGTGGAATAGCTAAAAGCGAAATGCGAATAGACGCTCGCGACGAATTTCAAGCCGGAGCCTGTGCCCGGAACCGACTGTGGACGGCCCGGCACCCACCGGCACATCATCCACGCGCCGGCCGCAACCACTACCGTTTGCGCGATGATTCCCCAAACCAATGCCCAGTAGTGCCATCCTGCGACGGCCAACGCGATAGAGGTGATCACCAGCGCAACTTGGCCAGCAAAATTGATGATAGCGGTAGTCCTGAATTGCAGCGCTCGCTGCAAAAGCCCCATGTGGATCCAGCCGATGCAGCCGATTCCGATGCTCAACGACATCAGCGCAGCTACAGGAGCAACCGTCGGGTCGTGATAGAAACGAGCCAGCAGCGGCCCGAGCGCGGCAAACACCAGAGTCAGAAGCGCTCCGATCCCAATCTCAATCCAAAACAAATTGCTCGCGAGCGAATCCGTCAGGTCTTCGCGTTGCATGATCAATTCGGTGAATCCGTTCATGCCAAAACTGCGGAACAAGAGACCGAACGTCGTGACCATGGTCACGATACCGAAGTCGGCTGGCGTGAGCAGCCGGGCTAAGACAACCACAGAACCTATCTGGACGATGAAATTGCTCGCCTGACCAGCGATGGCCATGCCGGCGCCGCGAACTGCGCTCCGCCTCAACCCTTCGCCAGTGGCGATGGGGTGAAACGAGCCGTCAGGCTGGAAGGGTATCAATTACGATCCTGTTGGTTCGGCTAACTTGGAACGAACGCTTTTCCACGCGAACTGCGCGCAGAGGAATTTTTTGCGGGGCGGGTTTGGGATTGCCGCCGCCGGGCGACGTCAACTGGGAAGAGTTGTCGCGAATAAGGCCCGCGACAATACCGCCCGAACCAATCACACCCATCAATAGTTCGATCCACGATGGCGTCAAAATTCGAAAGCCAACTTCGGCCACGCTGTAAAATGTACCCGTTGCAATCATCGCGAGCATCAAGCTGGCGACAGTAGGGTTGTACTGAAACGCTTTACTGGCATAGCGGTAACCACTGATCAGAATCAGCGCAACCAGAAACACTCCGATCAGACCCAAGTCCAAGTAGATCTCTACATAACCGTTGTGGGCAGAGTTGAGGTTGCTGAGGTCTCGAAACCCCATCTGCGTAAGCCGATAGTTCACTTTAGCCGCGTTCGCGTTCCAGAAGCTCTCAAATCCCGTGCCAACCAACGGGTTTCCCGCCGCGCCAATCGATGCCGTCCAAATGTCCGTGCGTCCGCTTAATCCGCCACCACGGCCTAGTGATTCCGAGACCGCCGAACCGCCTCCAAATAGAAGACCGAGTCCCCCGGCGAGAACAACGCCCAGAGAGAGAGCGAGCACCCGGCGCGGACTCTTCTTGATGAAATCGAAACTCGTCACGATCATCACGCCGGCGCCCAAGATAAAGCAGATGACCGAGGTTGCAGAATGCGCCATCTGCAGCAGCGCAATGCCAAAGGCCAGTAGCGTAATCTGCGCAACGAGACGCCGGCCTCGATTCGGTTCGTCTTTGTGATTCAGGAGCCATCGCACATTCCAAAGCACGCCGATCGAGATAACGAATACGGTGAGTCCGAGGGAATTTTTGTTCGTTGTCACGCCTACGTTCGATGGCGTTCCGTCGGCGTCATAGCCGCGGCCAATGTCGGTGTAACGGATCATGAATACGGAAAAGGGAAATAGGATGAATCCGACGCGCGAATAAAACCGACGGAGCGCGGCGATCGGTTGACCGTCCGTCAAAATTACAAGCACCATGACGAGATCGCCGACGGCTTTGGTCCAACGTTTGAAGGCGGGCTCGTGGAACGGCGACCACAGAACGCTAAGCAGGCAGTACAGAAAATAAACGACGATCGGGCCGCTCAGTGCGAGATATGCGCTCGTAATCTTTCTGCGGTAGAGCAATATCGCGATGCCGACGCACAGGAGCGCCGCGAAAATTGCCGCGTCCAGAGGACTGCCTTCCAGCGTTGCGTCGAGAACGCTCGCGGACCTCGCATCCAGACCAAACCAGGATGAGACTGGTCTGGAGCCCGCGATCCAAACCCACGTGACGGGCACCCACAGTGCTATTGAGGTGCGGACGGAACTATCGCGATCGAGGAAAAATAGGCCGGCGACCCCGACGCTGACGATTAGGAAGGCTATGATCGAAATCATTTTCTGGTGGTACTGTCCCGCCGAGCGCTGTTCGCGTCATGTAAATCGTTGAAAATCGGCGCGTGCAGTTGCTTACTGCAGCTTGCCTTCGGCGACCAGGCGGCGAATTACTTGGTTCGCGCCGAATTGGTTGAGGTGATTATCGTCGTCCATCATCGGAATTTTGTGCGAAGCATCGGCGTATTCGGCGCAACCGTTAACACCGCAGATTTCCTGATACAGCGAGATGTAGCGCACGTGCCACACGTCGTTCGCCATGCGCTGCATTTGGGCGTCGAGTGCGGCGTTGGCGGGCAGGCGATGCTTGCTCGCGAAATCCGGTTTGTTCCACGCAAGCGAATACGCCAAAAGCCGGGGCAGTGGGCCATCATATTCAGGAATTGGACCAAACACTGTGACGGGAATGTTGCGTTCCTTCGCCCAAGCAATCGTTTTTGTGAGTTCGGGTAGTTCCTTGTCTGTCCACCGTCCGGCCATGAAGAGGCCCTGAACTGGATGTGACGGCAGATATTTCTCAAATATAAAAGCCGTCATTTTGACGCAGTCAGGATGGCTTTCCGATTCGAGAAGCGGCGGACAGTTGAACGTGCTGGCTTGCATTACGTTTGCATTGGGAAGCCCGGACGCGAGCGCGGACCACAACATTGCGGAATGGCTGTCGCCGACGAGCAAATAATTTGGCTTCTTGCCGCTGTCGTCCTGGCGCAAACAAAGATCGTAATTGTATTTGTCGAAATGATATTCGGACGTGATGAAACAGCCCGTGCGAACGATTTCTTCGCTGTCGTGATGGACGGAGGCGACTTCGAGCGCGTCAGCCGGGAAACGGCTCGCGAAGCCCTTCGCGAAAACGGTCCAGGAGGAAAACCCGATCAGGACCGCGATGACCGCGCTCGCGAGAGCAAACAACGGCCGCCCGCTCAGACGTAACGGACCACTGCGGAATGGCCGTTCGACGAAACGCCACGAAAGAATTCCAAGCACCATCGAAAGTACGACCTCGACGATCATGTCGAGACGATGCCCGGCCAACATACCCGCGATGCGCGCTGATGGGATCGCGCTCGCGCTCACCAAAACGCCCATCTGCTGCAGCACGATGACGGGCCAGTGCCACAAATACAACGAATAGGAAATCAGTCCGACGAACACTACGGGACGCCACGAAAGAATCTTTCCAACAACGGAAGATCCGCTCTCGCCCGCGCCAATAATCAGCGCCGACCCAACGCAAGGTGCCAACGCGCTCAGCCCCGGAAACAGAGTTTGTTCCGTGAAGAAAATCACGGAATACGCGATGAGCCCCATGCCTGCGAGCGTCGCGAGGTTGCGCTGCCACGCTTGTTTCAAGCTCGGGAACGTTCCCAGAGAAATGAGCGTCCCCAGCAACAGCTCCCAGGCACGCGTGTAAGGCATGTAGAAGGCGGTCGTTCTGTCTTGCGACACTACGAGGGCGCTGGCGATCAGAGAGGCGCCAAACAGAACGATCACCGATAGACGCAGGCGCGTGGGGAAGAACTTCCGAACCAGCAAAAGGAAAATCGGAAACAAAATGTAAAACTGCTCTTCAACCGCCAGGGACCACGTGTGCAGCAGCGGGTACGAAGTCGGCGAATCGAAATAGCTTGAATGCCGCCAGAAGTAAAAGTTCGATGCGGACAGCGTCGCAGCCAGCATCGACTTGCTGCAGGCCACCAGCTCGTTCGGCAACAAATAGATGACGGCAAACACGCTGAACACGCCGAGGAGCGCAAAAAGCGCCGGGAAAATGCGGCGGATTCGGCGCTCGTAAAAACTGACAATCGAATAGCGCGATTCGGCAATCTCCGTGAACACGATCGAACTGATGAGATAGCCGGAGATTACGAAGAAGACGTCCACGCCAACGAAGCCACCCTGAATTCCGTGCAAACGAATGTGAAATGCGAGAACGCTGAGAACGGCGACGGCTCTGAGGCCATCGATGTCAGCGCGGTACTTGAGGACAGTTCTGCCGGAAAGCGCTTTGCCCATGCCGCCCGCAGGCGCACTGGCAGAGGCTGCGGTGCTGGAAGGATTCGAAGTGGTCACAGGGTTAGGAATTTGATCCGTCGGCATCGAGATTGACCGCGGAGTGGTTTAGGCGAAAACCAGTTTGTACAGGCTGTCCATCGCCCTTACGCGCGCGCGCAATCGATCCACGATTTCCACGCTCAAAATGGTGAGGGCAAACGCGGCCAAGAACGACAAAATCAAGACGCCAATTCCGGGTTCGGTATGTCGGAAAGCGGCGGCCAGAATCTGAAGAATCGCAATTTGAGAGATGTACCCAAACAGTGAGTACTTCCCGAGCAGAATGAATTCGCCCCAAATGCGGCCCGAATCATCGCCGATGATTCCTATCAAATAAATGACCATGAGGCTGAGCGGGACGCCGATTAGTTGCAGGATGAACGGCACGTTCCAGACCGTAATCGCAGCGACGTAGCCCGCGTACGCAAGTGCCAGTAGGAATGGATGCCGGACGGCGTCGTTGATTTTATCGATCGGCAGGAACCCACTCAGCACGCCCAGCATTCCAATCGTGAGTAGGTCGAGATTTGGGCTGTCCATGCCCGTGAATTCAAGCGCAAGAGCAGAGACCAAGAGAAGCGCGCACACGACGTGAAACGAGTACCTGAAAACTCGGTGAGGCAGCATCAGGACGCCCGACAGGATCAACAGGTAGCTGATCGGCAAGAGAATCGAGAACGATACGAGCTTGCCGCCGACGATCGGCACATTGCCGGACACGAAAACGACGAACAGATTCGCGGGATCGAGCAAGCTCTGCGATACGACGCCAGTGCCCAACATGGGAACGATGTAAGTTCGCGCCAGATTCAAGAGCAGGAATATCGCGAGGAGCTTCAGACCTCTCGTGATGAGCCGCTTCGGCAGACGGGGATCCGCGGCTTTGTACTTCGACAGATAGATGTGCGAAACCATGAAGCCGGTGACGAAGATGAAAGAGGGCGTCAGGAATCGCAGGTAGCGGTAGTACTCCCAGTTCGGCCCGATGAAATAATTGATCCAATGATAGAGGATCATGATCAGGACGAGCGCACCCTTGGTGAAATCGAGCGCCGTGATCCGTTGGGCCTTCGGTGAGTTCGCGACTGCGGGCACACCCGCGCCCACTGAGAAGTTTGGGCGCGTTTGGTATTCAGCTTGGGAGGGCATTTTTCGGAAGCAGACCCGGACGCAAATGCAACTCGCGACACTTCGCCGCTAGTTTCTATTGTCCAAGAAGAGACGGTGGAGCAATTCGAGCGAGATGAGGCGGTGGATTTCTGTGGTGTAATTGCGAGTGCCGCGCAAGTGCGCCTTCACGATCTCTTCCACTCGCTTGCGCTCGATGTAAGGGCGCGAGAGCGATCGCTCGCTTAGCAGCATCTCGCGCACGTAATCACTCAACCGGTCGCGGAACCAAAGACGGAAATGGTAGAGCTTGTGGCGCCCGAGCCAGAGCCGTTCGAGGTGAAACGGCTTGAAGAAATAGTCCGCTTGCGCCACCCACTGCGGCATTCCGTAGTCGTATCCGTATTCAGCTTTGAATAAGAATTCGAGCAGCGCGTGCAGCGCAGGATTCTGACCATCGCCGAGCCCGCGATCGGTTCGCAGCGCCGCCAACGCCGGATTTCCTTCGCGAATCAGCCGCACTCGACCTTGTTCGTTCACCGCAACCGGTCCGGGCGATTGGTAGATCGTTCGAACCAGTTCGTTGTCCAGATACGGCGTGCGCACGCCCACCTGGCTCTGCTCGAGTCCAAGCACTCCGTAGTGATGCCACGGCGATTGGCGGAAAGTGATGAACGTGACTGGGTGGCCGCGGCGGCTGTCGTCGTACGTCCGCGTCGCTTGCTGAATTTCCGGCAACAACTCCCGGTTGTAAATTCCCTCGACGGGCTCGACGGCCTTGAACATCACCGCGTGCAGCAGCATTTCGCTGCCGTATGTGCCCACCATGCGGATCGGCGCGATCAATCGCGCCTTTTCGTTCAGGTATAAGTCTGGGGCGCGGGCCGTGTCCACCGTCGCGTCGGTCATGTAAATCGTCCGCTCGGCATAGTGAGCGAACTGCGAAAGAAATTCTTCGCCGGTGGGGATCGTTTCGTGCGTCTGCCCGCAAATCTGCGAGACGCGCCGCGCGAGCTTCACGTCTTCGTTGTCGCGGTACATGCTGCCAAACGTGTAGCACGGCATCGTGCCCGGCGCGGGGTTGTGCCAGGCCATGATGATGCGCGTGTCGAGACCGCCTGTGAGCGAGCAGCCAATTTTCTCCGAGCCCTCGAAGTAGCGCGGCAAATTCCTAACGAACACGTCGCGCAGATGTTCGTAATATTCTTCCGGCTTCAGCGGCTGCAGCTTCTCCCACTCACTGGGTTCGAAGTAGGGAGTCTTCCCTTCCAGCTTGCCACCGCTGAACGTCCATGCCGATCCAGGCGGCATGACGTGAATATCTTTAAACAACGTGCGGTTCTCCAGCACGCAACCGCAAACGATGTATTCGCCGATGCCGCGCTGATCCGCGACGCGCGTTTCGGGACGAACTTTTAGGATCGCCTTTGCTTCCGCCGCGAAATAAAAGCCGTCGTTTGCCTCGTAGTAGTAGAGGCGCGACAGGCCGTAGCGATCGTTGAATACCATCGCCCTTTTGTGTGCGGCATCGGCAACGAATCCGTGAAACCGGCCGTTGAGCTGCTTCGGAAAATCTTGCTCGGCTTCGTAGCGGTGAACCAGGTACGAAGGGCCGTTCGACGGAACGGTGTGGCCGGCAGCCTGAAGCTTTTGAATTTGTCCCGGCTCGGGATATTCCTCGCCCGAAAAAACGAGCGTCACATCGCCGCGCTCATTTCGAACCGGCATTTCCGACGCAAACGCACCTTCGCGACACACCCAGCCGACATAAACGCCGAGCGACGGGTCGCTCCACGTACCGGCAACGTAAAACGATTCGTGCCGCAGCGTCTCGAGCATCTGCTTCAGCTCACGCTCTGCATCCGCCTGCGGACGATTTGTAACGATCCCGACGATCCCTGGCACTCTGAACTCTCCTAGAGTGAATCGGCCTTCAGGTCGAACCGCTTCTGATACCACTTGCTGCGCATCTCGCGAAGTTTTTCTGCAAAGTCCGCGGGCAAGCGGTCCGTCAGCTTGTGATGCAGCTTCATATTGAGCGCCATCGAACCCCACGATGAAAGCGGCACAAAGTACCGAGGAAGATCGACGCGCGTGAACGCGTTGCGTTCCTTGAAGTCGCTGAGGCTGCTCGTCTGCTTTTTGCCATACGCAAATTGCGAATACACCAAATATTGAATTCCGCGATCCGCGCACGAGCGGACGGCTTGCGCGACCAGCGCATTGGTTGGCGCTTTGTCGCGATGCTGGATCATCGAGATGATGTGCATCATCCCCGCCTGCGTTCCCGTGTCGTCCATCGTGAGCTTGATGAACCCGACCAGCTTTTCACCATCGAACGCGCCAATATACTGGCTCGTCTCGATGAACGTGCCGCTCATTTTGTGCACTTGTTCGAGAGTCTTTCCGAAGTGCGGGAACCGCCTTCCCTGCCGGACTGGGACTTCGTTGTAAATTTCCCAAATCCCCTTCGAGAGGTTTTCATCGAACGGAACTTCTCGAATCGTCAGGCCCTTCTTTTCTGCCTGCTTGGCTTTGTTGCGCGCTTTGAATCCGATCTGCTTCATCCACCAGTTGTCGAATGTCGTGATCGGAAGCACGGCCATGTTGTCCATTTCATATGGATACGGATACTTCACTTCGGTTTCCGGCAGCTTCGGCAAGAAAGTAAAAACATCGGCTTTTATTTTTGACGCGCGCAGCGCAGCGATCACGGATTCCGGATCGGGCAGAAACTTATAGTCGTCTGCGTCCATACGCGCCACGCGGCACAGGCGCCCGCCGACAACCAAGTCTCTATTTTCGAATTTCAAACCGGACTTCTGGTAACCCATCGTTCCACACTCGTGAATTAGAATGACTTCTTCGGGCTATCTAAACTTGCGAACTCGACGCTTGGCGGGCCATACGGCAGGAGCGATCGAGGATTTCGCGGTCACGCAATCTAGCTCGTGACCGCCATGGTGGCGTCGTGGGTGCGAAGCCACTGTTCAAACAAGGCCAAGCTGAACAGAATTTTGTGATTGTCCTGCCGGCCGGACTTGTGAAGCTCGAAGAGATGTCGAACTTGCTCGGGACGCAGAAATTGATAGATCTCGGATTGCGGATCGAGCAGGCTGTCCGACATTTTGTTGTCGATCGCATCGCGGAACCAGTCATCGACCACGTTCACGGCGAATCCACGCTTCTTCCGCTTCAAAATCGATTCCGGCAGATAAGTGCCAGACACTTGGCGGTGCAGCCATTTGCGCGTCGTGTTTCGGACTTTGAAGTTGGCCGGCAGACGTTCCACGTATTCGACGATTTCCTTGTCGATGAACGGCACGCGTAGCTCGAGCCCGTGAGCCATCGAGAGCTTGTCGGCGTACATCAGCAGCTCGTCGGGAAGAGTGGAGCGCACCTCCAGAAATTGGAAGCCGCCCAATTCGTCGGTGTGATTCATCAGGCCTGCAAGGTCGGCCCAAGCTTCCTGAATGAAATCACCGGAGTTCGGCGCGAGCATGCCTTCCTGAAAAAGACCTTCAACTTGATCGCCCGGCAAAATCGATAGAACGTTTTGGTACCGGCGCATTCTGTCACCGGTTCCCAGCGAGTAAACTCCGCGCTTCAGAGTTTCGCTTCTTGGCAGCGCATGCACCGCGGACGAGATCGACGAGCGCATCCAGCTCGGCATCTGGCCCCACAGCGCGCCATAGCGCACACCGAGATGACGGCGATAGCCGCCGAATAATTCATCGGGACCTTGGCCCACTAGCGCAACCTTCACGTCTTGCCGTGCGCGCTCACACACAAAGTACATTGGGACGATCGAAGACGCCGCGATCGGCTCTTCCAGCGCTGCGACAATTTTCGGAAGCGCCTCTTCAAAGATCGAACGCGAAATACGGACAGATGTATGTTTTGAACCGAGGATGCGGGCCGTCTCTTCGCCGTCCGCCAGTTCGTCGTCCGCGTAGCTCGAACCATAACCGACCGTGTAAGTCGGCCACGAACTGCCGCTCAGATTCATCAGCGCCAGCAAAAGCGCGGAATCCATACCGCCGCTGAGCAGCAAACCCACCGGCACGTCGCTGATCAGCTGCCGCTTTACCGCCTGTTTGTAAAGCGAAAGCAACTCTTCGCGCGCTTCTTCGATCGGCTTTGCAGGGGAAAACGGCGTCGGCTCGTAGCGATACCAGCGGCTAACGCTCGGCGCGCCGTTCTCGACGACCAGTTTTGTTCCAGGCGCAAGCTTGTGGACGTCCTTCAGAATCGTGAACGGTGACGGTGTGAAGCGATACCGCAGGAACAGATTCAGCGAATTGGGATCGATTTCCGGTTTACCGGGAATCGCGGCGCAAACCGCGCGCATTTCCGAGCCGAAAGAAAGCGTGCCACCTGCGATTCGGTAGTAAATCAGTTTGATGCCGAAAGCGTCGCGCGCGAGGACCAGCCGCTTTTTTCGGACGTCCCAAATTGCGAGGCCGAACATCCCGTTCAGGCGATTGAGAACTTCGTCGCCCCACTGCTTGTAGCCGTGAATGATGACTTCCGTATCGGAATTCGTCCGGAAAACGTAACCGAAGCCCTCGAGTTCGCGCCGAAGTTCATGAAAGTTGTAAATTTCCCCGTTGAATACGACCCAGACGGACTCTTGCTCGTCCGACATAGGCTGGTGGCCGCCCGAAAGGTCGATGATCGAGAGCCGGCGGAATCCAAATCCGAGCGGCCCGTCGAAATAGAAACCTTCGTCGTCGGGGCCGCGATGCGTGATGGACTTCGTCATCGCCTCGACGTCCGAACGTCGTACCAGCGATTGGTTGCCGAAATTAAATTGTCCGCAAATTCCGCACATAAGATTCGATTAGGTCTCTCTGGGCAGCAGCACACGCGAGCTATTCAGAAAGAAGAGTAAATTTATTGATCGGTTTAAACGTCACAACGGATTTCATGATGACGCGCAGCTTGCGCATCTGTTCTTTGCGATGAAACGCCATCAGTTCGTTGGAAACCGGCCGCTTCAGCCTGCGTACGGCCGCCGATCCGTAGCCAGCGCCCAACGCGATGCCGTCCAGAACGTACGGCCGCTTCGACATTCGATAAAACACCCGGAAGAGTTCCCACAACGGGTGCCCGCCGAGGATGTAGTCCTTCTCACCGTAGGAATATGAAGCAGCCAACACGCCGCGCTCCGCCGTTCCGAGCTGTCTGTGATGGAAAAACGATCTCTCGTTGAACGAGCGCGTCTTCCAACCCATCATGCGCGCCGTCGTCACCGCCATCCAGTCGATGCCGCCACCCTTATTCGCGATGTATCCGCCGATTTCTTCAAAGCACTTCCGCCGGAAGATTTGGCACTGGCCGGAAACGTAGAATTGCCCCTCCAGGCTGTCCGTTTCGGAATTGTATCCGTCCGCTTCTTTGAAAACTGTTCCTGCAACTCCAAGGCGCGGTTCGTCGCGAAATTTCGTAAGCAGAAATTCGAAATGATCGGGCTGCAGCGAAACGTCTGAATCGAGGTTTCCGATCACCTCGTATTTCAAATCCTTCACTCGCTCTTGGCCGGCGTTGAACGCTTGAACTTTCGCGGCGAAGTGCCGTTCTTTGCGCGGCGGCCGGTTAACCAGCTCGATCCAATCGTAACGCGCAGCGTATTCTTCAACGATCGCTGCCGTATTGCCGTTCGATCCGTCGTTTACGATCACCCATTTCAGCGGCTTGTAGGTCTGCTGAACGAGTGAGTCGAGCGTATTTTTGATGTACGCCGCTTCGTTGCGCGCCGGCGAGATCAAAACATACGGCGGAAGAGTTTGCTGTGGTTGCATTGCGGTTTTGTCAGTCCGAAGCGTAGCGCTGCCCGGTTCCATTTCTGTTGCGGCAGCGGATTGGTTTTCCTTCAGGGACGATTCCATGGCTCGATTTTCAAACTTCAATAGACGTCAGTCGCAGTGCTGAAAAACTTTCGCGGGGCGGAGGCAGTAATAGTACTGCCATGTTTCGAATGGGCCTCCGCCCGAAATTGCTTTCTGCGAATCGCGGAAATCTACGATTTCGCCTGCGACCGTAACCGGGCCGCTAGTGGGAGGCTCCGACGGCGGAAAATTCCTGAATCGTTTGCACGACTCGGGACTGCGCCGCGGGTTGAAGTTGCGGGAACATGGGGAGCGAAACGATTTCGAGTGCGATTTTTTCGGTGACCGGAAAATCGCCGTTCTTGAAACCGCGCGCTTCGTACGCCTTTTGCAAATGCAGAGGAATCGGATAGTGAATGCCCGTGTCGATCTTCGCTTCGGCGAGATGCTTTTGCAGACCTTCGCGATCGGCGACGCGCACCACGTACAGGTGATACACCGGCCGCGACCATTCGGGCACGTGCGGCGCGACAACGCCGTCAACCTTCGCGAGCAGCCGATCGTATTCAGCGGCAGCAGCCTGGCGCTGCTTAGTCCACTCCGCCAGACGGCGAAGTTTCACGCTCAGCAAGCCCGCTTGTAGCGCGTCGAGGCGGCCGTTGTAGCCCTCGATGTCGTGATAATACTTTTTCGCTTGGCCGTGATCGCGAATCGTCTTCATCCGCTTGGCCAAAGCTTCGTCGTTGGTCGTGATCGCGCCCGCTTCTCCGCACGCGCCAAGATTCTTGCCGGGATAGAAGCTGAACGCTCCGGCATGGCCCATCGAGCCCGCCGTTCTCCAGCGGTTTTCTTTCTTCGAGAAATATTGCGCGCCGTGTGCCTGGCACGCGTCTTCCACCACGATCAGGTTGTAGCGCGCCGCGAGTTCCAGAATCGGATCCATGTCCGCGCACTGGCCGTAGATGTGCACCGGAACAATCGCCGTCACCGGCGCGCGATGTTTGCGGTGCATCAGTTTGCCGCTCTCACGATCCTGATAGCATTCGCGCTCGAGATAGTTCTTCAGCTTCTCCACGTCCATCGAGTAGGTCTTTTCATCGATATCGACGAAGTCCGGTGTCGCGCCCGCCTGGCTGATCGCTTCCGTCGTCGCGATAAACGTGTGGGGCACCGTCACAACGATGTCGCCCTGCTTCACGCCCGCTGCCATCAGCGGGAATCGCACGGCGTCGGTTCCGCTCGCCACGCCCACGCAATACTTCGCGTCGCAGTATTCCGCGAATTCCTTCTCGAAGTTCTCAACCATCGGTCCGCCGACGAAGCCGGCCGTGGTGATCACCTTCTGGAATACAGCGGTTAGCTCCTGCTCGAGTTCTTTGTGAGGCGTGACCAGGTCCAAAAACGGAATCTTCTCATTGTTTGACATTTACGATCCTCTTGTCGTCGGTGACGAAGCGTAGAAATTTAGCGGGATTGCCGGCCACGATTGCGTTCGGCGGAACGTCTTTGGTTACGACGCTGCCCGCTCCCACAATCGCGCCTTCTCCCACCGTTACATTCGCGAGGATCGTGCAACCCGATCCGATCGTCGCGCCCTTCTTGATAAGAGTCTTCTCTACCTTCCAGTCGGCTTCGGTTTGCAGCTGCCCGTCGCCGGTGGTCGAGCGGGGATACGTGTCGTTGATGAACGTGACGCTGTGTCCGATGAACACGGCGTCCTCGATCGTCACGCCCTCGCAGATAAACGTGTGGCTGGAAATCTTGCAGTTGTTGCCGACCCTCGCGTTCTTCTGAATTTCCACGAACGCGCCGATCTTCGTGTCGTCGCCCACCGTACAGCCGTACATGTTGATGAACTTCGACAGCTTTACGTTTTTTGCCGAGCTTAACGTCCGGCGCGATCGCTACGAATTCGTTCATAGCTGGATGATTTTCCCCTTCTCCTGGAGTGAACGGTCCGCCGCTTCCAGCATGCGGACCACGTGAAGTCCCGCAACGCCGTCGTTGAACGGCGTCTTGTTGTTCATCACGCAATCGACGAAGTAAGCCGCTTCCATCTTCAGCGCTTCGACCTGTTCTACGCGCGGCGCCCACATATCGCCGGCGCGGTAGCTCACCAGCAAGTCGTACACGCCGTCGCCGGTCATCTGCACGCCCTTGTCGTAAAGCTTCAGCTTTTCGTCCGCTTCCAGATCGTTCCAAACCAGCATTTTTTTCTCGCCGCCGATCAGCGTGGTACGCACCTTCACCGGCGACAGCCAGTTCACGTTAATGTGGCCGATCATATTATTCGGATAGTACAGCGTCATGAATGCGATGTCGGCCACCGAGTTCAAATGGCGTTCGCCTGTGGCAACAACGGCCGTCGGCTTTTCCTTGATCAAATAATCCATGATCGAAAGGTCGTGCGGCGCCAAGTCCCACAGCACGTTTACGTCATGCTGGAAGAGGCCGAGGTTCACGCGTGTCGAATCGTAGTAATAAAGCTGGCCGAGCGTTCCGTCGTCGATCATCTGTTTCATGCGCTTCACGGCGCCGGTGAAAAGAAACGTGTGATCGACCATGATCTTCAGATTTTTGCGTTCGGCGAGTTCGATCAGCTCCTCCGCCTGCGCGGCGTTCACCGTGAAGGGCTTCTCCACGAAAACGTGCTTGCCGTTTTCGAGCGCCGTCTTCGCAAGATCAAAATGAGTCCACACCGGTGTAACCACGGCGATCGCATCGATGTCCGGCGACGTCAGAATTTCTTTGCTGTCGTTTGTCGTGCGCACGTCGGGGAACGTGTGGCGCACGCGATCCAGCGATTTTGCGCTCTTGTCGCACACCGCAACCACGCGGGAGCGGTCTTGTCCGTGGAAATTGCGGACGATGTTCGGTCCCCAATAGCCATATCCGATCACGCCGATTCGAAGCGTGTTTTCGTTCGATTGCGTTGGCTTGGAAGGCTTAACCGCGGTGTCGATGCTTGGACTTATAGCCATTTTTCTCCACCTTATGAGTTAAATCCTAGGACGAGGAACCGAACAGCCCAGCGGAATTACACACTACGAGTGTTACCGTGAGTCCGCACCGCCCCGAGTGAGGCGGTGCGAATAAATTGCGGGACTACGACCGATCAGTACGCGCCGTCGCCAGAGAACACAGCGCGCGGGGTCTGCAGGAGAATCTTTACGTCGAGCATGGGCGACCAGGTTCGCGAATACTGCAGGTCGAGACGCACCATCTCGTCAAAAGTGGTTTTGCTGCGGCCATGGACTTGCCATAGGCCCGTGATTCCAGGGCGCGATTCCAGCAGCCGCCGGCGGTGCCAGATGTCGTATGCCTCGATCTCGTAAGGGATCGGAGGCCGCGGTCCAACCAGCGACATCTCGCCGCGCAAAACGTTCCAGAACTGGGGGATCTCGTCGAGGCTCGTGCGGCGCATGATCCGTCCGACCCAGGTGACGCGCGGGTCGTTCGTAATCTTGTAAACCACTTTCTCGCCGGTATCGCCCGCCGCGGCAGCTTTGCCCGCGATGAAGTTCTTCACGTACTCTTTGTGAATCGCAGCGTCCGTCGAAACGAACATCGAGCGGAATTTCAAAAATTCGAAGTTAACGCCGTAACGTCCTACGCGCTGCTGACGGAAGAAGACAGGGCCTTTCGAGGTCAGCTTAACCAGCGCCGCGAGCACGAGGAAGATCGGCGAGAGCACCAGCAACGCCGCGCCCGCTCCCACCACGTCCATCACGCGCTTCACCAGCAACGACAGCTTTTTCTTTTCTTCCACTTCGAAGAGGTCCGGGTACAGCTCCTCGTCCACCGCGCGGCGTTCGCCGTTGCCATCCCAACCATCGGGGAACGCGTAGAACGACATCTGAAAACTGCTCAGCTGACTGGACTTGAAAGAGCCCTGCAGTGCGGCGGTGATTTTAGATTCGATGATCTTTACGGCCGCGCCCACTTCGGTCTCGCCGAATTCCGTGAAAATCACTCCGAATACCGAGTTCGCCTCGAACCAGCCGGCAATGTCCGTTTCGCGGATGGCTGCGTTCAATACCACGGCGATCTGGCCGAGCAACGCGTCCGTCTTTTTGGAATTCACGCCTTTCCCGTCGATCAGCATCAGCACCAGGTGCTTGCGGGAACGTTCCGAGCGCTTCCGTTCGCGGCTCAGCATTCGGCGGAAATGATCTTCGGACAGAAAACTTGCCATTACGCTCGAGCCGTTTGAAAACGACGGGGCAGGGCGCCTGGCTTCGGCTGCTTGTTTCGATTTTGCTGTCGATACGTCACTCACGAGAGTCTCTCTTTATCGAGCGCCACTTCGATGATGAAGCATTCGCTTCGGCGCAACTTAGACCTCGACGCTCAGGAGGCGATCGGGTGAATTAATGCTTTCCGACTGCGTATTACGAGGCCGTGCCAGGGCCGTAACAAAGGCGGAATCAATTTCAACCGCTACGGATCGCTGCAACAATGAGACCGATAGCACCAATCGATGACTGCCTTTCACATCGGTAAGAAGCCCTTCCAAGCCAAGCAACGGGCCGGAGTTGATGCGGACCCGGTCGCCAACATTCAAGAACGGGCACGGTTGGTGCTGAATCCCTGAGGCGACCAGCCGCTGAATCGACTGGATTTCCGACTCGTCCACTTCCGCAGGGACATTGTTGAAGCTCACGACCTGAATCACTCCCGGTGTCTTCAGGATCGGAAGCCGGTTATGCGGATCGAACCGGCAAAACAGATAGCCCGGAAACAGCGGCGCGTCGAACTGCTTGACGCGATCCGACCAACGCTTCCGAAGCTTGTAGTAGGGCAAAAACCCTTCAAAACCCTGGCCCATCAACTGGGCGGCCACGCCGGCTTCTTGGCGGGCGCGAACCTGGAGCGCAAACCAGGGAAAAGTGGCCCCGGTCACGCTGGGTTCGACTGTTTCCTCGAATTTGAGTTCAAGAGGCATTTGCGATCGTCTAGAGCCGCTTTCACTTCTCCAAGCTACCGCCATGAGAGCCACAATCGACCCTCGGTAAATATGCTGAATGACTTTGCAAGACGCTTGCCACCGTACTACGTCTTGTTCAACCAGCTAAATCTATGCAGCGAATGGGCTTAAACCTTTCGTCTCCACCCGCTAGTAAGTCCTAGATCCTATCTCACCTGACCTCGGTCAACTTTGCTATCCCGGAAGTGCAATTGTTTTCCTTGCCGTAAATACCAGAAAACAAAGAGTCAAGGTTCAATCTGCACTCGATGTTACTGGGCGCGCTCACCATTTCCCTGGTCGCTTCGGCCGTAACCATAGCCGTACCCGTAGGACGAGTAGTAAGCCCCGTACGCTTGCTCGGGATTCACGGCGTTCAGGACGACTCCGACGACCGTGCGTCCCTGCAGTTCCTGGACGGCGCGCTGTGCCGTCGCCGACGGCGTCACTCCCGCTCGAACCACCATCATCACGCCGTCCACCATGTCCGCCAGAAAGCTCGAATCCGCCACCGGAATCAGCGGCGCCGAATCCAGAATCACCCAATCGAACATCGGTGAAACCCGGTCCAGCAAAGTCTTCAGCCGGCCGTTCGAGAGCAATTCGCTCGGGTTCGCAACTTCCGTCCCACCCGGAATGAAGCAAAGGTTCGATTCCGAATTGAACTGAATGATCTTGGTCTCGTCCGCGTCGCCACGCAGATAATCGGTCAAGCCCGGCGAAGCTGGAGCGCCCAGCGGAACGTGCAGCCGCGAGCATCGTAGATCGGCGTCCATAATCAGCACGCGGCGATCCGGCTGGCGAACGATCGATTGCGCCAGGTTGTTCGTTACAAAGGTCTTGCCTTCGGACGGAATCGAGCTCGTCACCAGCAGCGTCTTCAGCGTCTGCGTGCTGCGAATTTGGTACAGACGCGAGCGCAACGTGCGGAACTGTTCCGCACCGTGCGCGGTCAAATTCGGATTCAGGAACACGTTCACGTTCGGGTCGGGCCGCCAATCCGGATGCGAACACTTCTTGATGAGTTCGTCGAACCGCATAAACCCGCCCGTTGCGGCGGCGACTGGATCGCCGTGAGCGGACGGCGGTTCATACTCTCGATCCTCCGCTGGCGGCGGCGAAAACGTTCCCGGCTCCATATCGAGGATCGGCACATCCGGGATTTGACCCGACGCGCGTTCCTGCTCTGCTTTCTTCAGTGCTTCGTGAATTCGGCTCATGACTTCCTTTCGCCCCTCGGAGACGGTGCGATATTCGCCTCGCGCAAGCGTCCCAAAAGCTCATCTAAATTCTGCAAGAGGGCCTGTGTATCGGTCGAATGGTTCGCGCCATTCGGAATGTTTGAAGGAGCGATCGGTTCGATCTCATCCAGTTGAAATTCGCGAGCGACTTCCTCAACCAGATGAGCCGGAACGGGACGCAGATGGTCCACGTAGGCGTTGATTAAGGCATGCTCGCAAAGCAGGTTTACGACTCTCGGAATGCCGCGTGAATATACGTGCACCGTTTGAATCGCTTCTTTCGAGAAAATCGGCTCGCCGCTGGCTCCAGCGATGCGCAGGCGCTCGGCGATGTAGCCAAACGTTTCTTCGAGAGTCAGCGCCGAGGTCCGGCAGCGAAGCGTAATTCGCTGTCTGAGCTGTCTCAACTGCGGCAGCTTCAGCTTTTCCTCGAGTTCCGGCTGACCGGTCAGTACGATCTGAAGAAGTTTCTCGGTCGAAGTCTCAAGATTCGTCAGAAGCCGGATTTCTTCCAGCACCTGCAGTGAGAGGTTCTGTGCTTCGTCGATAATCAACACCGCTGTTTCACCGGCGCGGTAGCGTTCGAGAAGCCACTGATTCAGCTTCAGCAACACCTGGCTTTTCTGGCGCGTATCGGACGGAATCCCGAAATCCGCCATGATGAAGTCGAAAAGCTGGCTGGTATTCAACTGCGAGTTGAATACGAACGCGGTCTTCACCCGCTGGCCGTGCAGCCAATCGAGCAAGCGGTTGAGCAGCGTCGTCTTACCGGTTCCGACTTCGCCGGTCAGCAAAATGAATCCCTTACGATTTTGAATGCCGTAGGTAAGCCCGGCCAACGCCTCTTGAATCTGTTTCGTGAGAAACAGATACCGCGGGTCCGGGTTCACATTGAAAGGGCTCTCGCGGAGCCCAAAAAATTTCTGGTACATGATCGTTATCAGGCCCTCGCGCCCGCTTCAACGTTCTTAACCGTGGCCGTGCGCCCGATACCCTTCGCCGATGGCGGCTCAATCGCCGGCACCATCGCCAACACAGGCAGCTGCAACACAAATTTCCACGTCGCGTTCGGTCTTGAACGACGTGTCTTTCATTTCCAGCAAGAACGCCAGCGCGAGGCCGAGTCCCAGTCCGCCGCCCAATCCGCCCAGCGCGAAAAGCGAACGGTTCGGGAACGACGGCTTTGCCGGCAAGTTCGCCGGGTCGAGCACGCGGAACTGCTCGCCCTGCTGCTGCTCATGCAGCGCGACCGATCTCACTGCTTCGTCATACTTTTTCTTCGTGTCGTTAAAATTATCGAGCGCCACCTGATAGCCGCGCGAAGCCTCTTTAAACTGCTCTTCGGCCGCCGGGCTGGCTTCAATTCGCGCTTGTTGCGCATTGATTTGCTGCTGGATCCGTTGCTGTTGCTTTTCCTTGTCTGCGAGTTCCTGGTCGAGCGCATGGCCCTGCGCGCGCAGCTGCTGAATTTGCAGCGGTTCCACCGACGGGTGTGTGGTCTTCGCCGTGGTCGCCGCAGTACTCCCGCCTTGCTCGGCGATTTTCTTTTGCAGCGCCGCGATGTCCGCTTTGGTCTTGATCACGTCGGGATAGTCGTCCGTGTATCGCGATTCGAGCGAAAGCAGAGTTTGCTGTAGCGCCGCAAGCTGCTTATCGAGCGTGTCAGGACTCGCGCCGGTGCCCATCTGAGCCGCCTGCAAAGTCGCCAGTTGTGAGGCGAGCATTCCCTCGTTGTACGTTTTTTCCTGCTGCACGTGGCTTAACGCCTGTGTCGAAGCATCCAGCTGAGACGACAACGTGTTGAGCAAGTTGATGCTGTTCTGGGTTTCTTCCGGCATCTCGCCCAAGTGGTGCGCTTTGAAGTCCGCAAGCTTTGCGTCCTGTTCGTCGAGCGCCGCTTGCGCTTCCTTCAATTGTCCCGCGAAGAAAACGATCGTGTCCTTACCCTTGCCGATGATCAACGTGGAACTTTCCTCGATGAACATTGAGGTGATTTCCGCGCACACATTCTGCGCGGTGTGCGGATTATCGAGCGTCACCGTCACGTTGAAGCCGGGCAGCGTCTGCGAGTGCGTTTCCAGCATTGGCAGAATCGGTGAAACCTCGATGTTCTTCTGCAGGCGCGCCACCAGTTCGTCGATCGACACATGGTTCATGTCGTGCGAATAGAGGTTGTACTTCCGGATGATCGGTTCCAGGCGCGACCGGCTCAGAATTTCCTGCTGCATGCTGGCAAGCTGTTGTCCAAGCCCCGCCGTGTCCAGCGGCTTCACGTACGCATCCGAAATCGACGCGCTTTCCACCAGCACGAGCGTCTGCGACTGATACTTCGCCGGCAGCAGCACGGCCACCGCGTAAGCCAAAGGCCCGCCGATAACGGCGAGCGATACGATCAACACCCAGCGCCGGCGAAACATCGCCATGTAGTCGGCCGCTGTTAACTCGCGATGAGCCATTCCATCCTCAATTGCCGTAAACCGGCATGAATAGCGCGATCCCTAAAAAGGAATCGGTTGCTTATGAAAATTAACGCCCACTGAAAATTGGTTGCGCGTGAAATTCTCGGTACACGCTGCTCCCACGCATCCAGCCGTATCGATCGTCTGGCTTTGATACTGCAGCTGGTAATTTGCGAACAAATCCACCGACCGGCCGAGTGTCCGCGTGACGTTCGCGCCGGCGAACCAATAATTGAACGTCTGCGATTCGGCGGCGTTTCCAACTTCGAAGCCGTTGTTTCGTCCGTAGCCGAAGCTCGCGCCGATCGTGGTGGCTCGCGTGATTCGATCGGTGATCGATCCAGTCAGCGTGTCGGTTTCGGCGCCCACCAGTACACCCGATCCGCCTGTGATTCCGTGGTTGTAGCTTCCGGTGATCGTCGCTTTTTTCAGCGAATACATCACCGACGCGTTCACGCTCAAGTACGTCGAAGTCACGGACGAGACGGTGGGAGTGCGCGGCAACCCAGTGATCGGCGTATTCGACGTCACAAATTCTGGGCCCACTCCGATCTGAAATCCGAGTTTGCCGGTGACTCTGCGCGAGTACACGCCTTGCACCGTGCTCGAATTGATCGACTGACCAAGGTTCGAATACCGAATCGCGCTGAACTGGTAGGACAGCGAAATTGTATCGAATCGCGTCAGCTGGTAGTTGTATCCGGCTTGCAGCGTCGTGTTGCCGTAGTTCGCGAGGTCGTTATCGAAATAGTGCAGCAGCGCGTAGCTGCCGACTGCCGTAAACGAAGTGCGCCCCGTAAGCCGGTAATCCCATTCGAGCGCTGTCGAGTCGCTCAAATTTTGTCCACGCGGCACGAGCAACGATTGCCCCGGCGTGTAACCGCCGCCGACGCCGGTGACTCCACCCACGCCCGGAATGCCTGATCCGACCGCGCCCGCAAAGCCGAGCGAACTTTCCGGCAGGTAGCTCAACTGCTGGAAAACCGTGAAAGTCGAACGGTGAAACAAGATCTTGTCTTTGATCGAAAGCGTTTGAATCACGCCGCTATCTACCTGTGCGGCGTTCGTAAACATTCCGCCACCGGTGTAGCTCAGCAGCAGGTCGTTCGATTCAGTCGCCTTGTGGAGATCCACGCCGCCGTAAATCGAAAGCCATCCCGACCAGCCAGGCGTCCCCGTCGAAGTCGTCTCGAAATTCGGATTCGAGTCTGCCGTTCCCGCGATTGAAATCCTCGGCGCCCAATAGTTGTGCGTCATCGCCGGCGAGCCGACTCCCACCGGCTGCACGCCCGTGGGTGAATTCGTGTCGGGTTGGATTGCGTTTTGATCCACGTCCGTTTGGTCGCTTCCCGCTGCTCCAGCCAGCGGCGATTTGATCGCCGGGATCGGTTGCGCCGGATTGTTGTCCGGCGTGTTCGTGTCCGGCGGCGGTGGCTCTTGCTGCTGATCGGGCGGCTGCTGCGCCCGAACAGGCTGCGCGCTCATCCCAAGCGCCACCAGACAAAACACTCCAATGTAAGCGAACGATCGCATTTTTCTTACGGCACCACGATCGTGTCGCCGGCTTTGAGCACGATGTCCTGATCGGTATTCTTTGCTTTCACCACATCCTTGTAATTGAACGGATGCTTGACCTGCTTGCCATTTTCGTTGCGCAGCACGTAGATCTTCGTCTCGCGCGCAAACTGCGTGAATCCGCCCGCGCTCGAAAGCGCCTGCAGCACCGTCATATTCGGCAGCAGCGGAAACGCACCCGGCCGCGTCACTTCACCGAGGATGTACACGCGCTGGCTGTTGATCGTCGTCACGATCACGGTCACTTGCGGATTCGTGACGTACTTCTTCAAGCTTTCGGTGATCTGCGCGGCCAGCTGCCCGGGCGTCAATCCCGCGGCCTGCACGTCGTTCAGCAGTGGAAGCGAAATTTTCCCGTCCGGCCGCACCGGCACCACGCGCGAAATGTCTTGTTCCTTCCAGATGCTCACGTCCAGTACGTCTTGCGCGCCGATCACGTAATTCGCGTCGGTCGTCGCTGCTTTCGGCGCCGGCGTCTCGCTCGCCATCGCGGGGACGGCTGGCTGCGCCGGCTTCTGCGCGCCCGCGTCCTGCGCCATCGAGGGAACCGCGCACGCAATCGTCAAGACAAACAGTGCTGGCAATCGCTTCAACATCTTTTCTCCCCGCAGCGGCTATTCCGCCGCCGAATCTTCGAATCCGATCTGCTTCAACTTATAGAGCAGTGACTTGTAGCTGATCTGCAGCTCCTGCGCCGCGCGCTTCCGGTTCCACCGCGTGTGCTCGAGCGTCTTCAAAATCATTTCGCGTTCCGCCACGCGCGATGCCGCGCGCGCAGCCGCTTTCAGCGAAGACGAAGCAGGCGCCACGGGAGCCTCGACTTGCTCCACCACCGGCTCCGCTTCCAATTCCGCCACGGCGCGTTGTTCATCGCCCAGCGCCACGATCTTTTTCACCACGTTTTCCAGCTCGCGAATGTTCCCGGGCCACGCGTGGTCCATCAGAATTCGCACCGTTCTCGGAGTCAGCTGCGGACGCGGCCGCTCAAATTGCGCGGCGTGTTTCGTCAGGAAAAATTCCACTAGCAGAGGAATGTCTTCGCGGCGCTCGCGAAGCGTCGGCAGCCGCAGGCATACGCCGTTGATCCGGTAGTACAGGTCCGCGCGAAACCGCCCCGCGCGCATTTCTTCGTCTAGATTCCGGCTCGTCGTGGAAACGATTCGCGCCTGCAGCGTTCCGGGTCGCGGATTCGCTTCGCCATCCGGCAGCGCGTAAAGCAAATTCCGCTGGCACGCCGGATCGAGTTCGGTCACTTCGTCAAAAAGGATCGTTCCGTTGGAGGCTCGTCCGTTCGTATGGGCGTCAAGTTCAGAGGCGAATGTCGATGCGTTCAAGGCAGCGCACGTCACCCGCGCGAAAGCGTGTTCCTCCCGGCCAGACAAGCGGTGAAGCTGCTGCGCGTAGATCGCTTTGCCGGTGCCGCTTTCGCCGGAGAATAAAACGGGAATGTTCGTACGGGCGATTTCCGCGATCACAGATTCAAGACTCTGCATCGCCGGACACAGCCCGCTCACGTGCCCCATTTCTTCCCTGACCATCACACTCACGGATGCCCCAGTTTTCATACCTTCTCGGACCTTGGACCCTTCGAGTTTTCCAGTCGCGTCTGCGGGACGCGATAGTACCAACGATTGCGGAGATGGGTTCTGCACGGCCATTGCCACCCGGTTTGGGCACTTTGTGGAAGCCAAGCGGACGCTAAACTCCCTATTTACAGGCACAAACGGTACGCCGCGCGAGCCCGAAAGTACTAGTACGGACGGAGTGTTTCCTAGGAACCTTCCATGAAAGAGAAAAATACTTTCCATTTCTCCCCTTTCAGCGCCGCTTTCGCCTCGGCATGAAGATTTACCCCTGTCAGTCCGCAGAATCCATTTAAATATCTTATTTTCATATGATTACAACAAAACAGACCGAAAAATCTGCCACTTTCCCACGCCAGCCGTCTTCTGACAAGCGGCTCCCCGCAATCACCTGCAAATAAGACACTTACATGGCCGTTCGCAGACCGCGCTTCGCATTGCCTACAACGCTTCACCCCGCCAATCCCTATCCTTCCACCGTCAATTTCCGTGCGATACTCGGCAGTCATTACAGACTGCGAGGTTAAAATGAGTTCGCTCCGACTGCCCCACCTCACGCTCGCCCTGGCCGCGCTCTGCGCATTCGCCGCAGGATGTTCGCGCGATCCCCAGGTGCTGAAGAAAAATCATTTCGATAAAGCCGAGGCCTACGCCCAGCAGGGCAAAATTCGCGAAGCGGAGATCGAATACAAGAGCGCGCTGCAAATCGATTCGCATTACACCGAAGCGCACTACGGACTCGCGAAGCTGCTCATCAAGGAATCGAACTGGAGCCCGGCCTACCAGGAGTTGATGCAGACGGTCACGCTCGATCCCTCAAACGTACCGGCGCAACTGGATCTTGCGAACCTCCTTCTCGCTGCGGGTAAATTCAACGAAGCGCGAGACCGCGCGCAGACCGTGCTGAAGCTTGCACCGGACAACGCGCAGGCGATGATGCTACTCGCGAGCGCAACGTCGGGCCTTGGCGACGCATCCACCGCTCTTGCCGACGCAAGCAAAGCCGTTCAACTCGCGCCCAACGATTCGCAGGGCTTCCTCAATCTCGGCATCATCCAGGAAAAAGGCGGCGACCTGAAAGCCGCGGAGCAGAGCTACCAGAAAGCGGTAGCGCTCGATCCGAAGTCCTTCCAGGCTTTCGTCACATTTGGAAATTTCTATCAGCGGCAGAAGCGTTGGCAGGATGCGCAGAAAATGTACAAGTCCGCGATCGACGCAAGCCCGCAGAACGCGATTCTCTACGCCACTCTCGCAGGCATGTACGTAAATGAAGGCCAAAAAGACCAGGCCGAACAGTTCCTGCGCGAGGCGGCGCAGAAACTTAAAGACAATCCCGTCGGTTACCGCATGCTCGCCGAGTTCTACATCGGCCAGCAACAGTGGGACAAAGCGCTAGCCGAATTGAAATCCCTCTACGCCGCGCATCCGAAGGATCTCACCATCGGAAAAATGTACGCGCAGCTTCTCTATCAACAGGGTCAGACCGACGAAGCCTCAAACGTCACGAACGCGCTGCTGAAACAGGATCCATCCGACACTGGATCGCTCGTGATTCAGGGCCAGATCTTGATGCGGCAGGGTAAGACCAACGACGCAGTTCACGTGCTGGAGCAAGCCACAAAAAATTCACCCCAGAACGCGATGGCGCATTTCCAACTCGGAGCAGCCTATTACCAGAGCCAGAATCTCGGACAAGCCGAAACCGAATGGCGGCGCGCCAACGAGCTTCAGCCACAAATGGTCGAGCCGATCCGTGCTCTCGCGACGCTGGCGATTCGCAAAGGCGATGAGGCCACGCTCGAAGCCAACGGGGGCAAGCTCATGATTCTCCAGCCCCCGCTCTCCGGAAGGCTACATCCTTCACGCGCAAGCGCTGCTGTTGAAGAAAGACACGCGCGGCGCCACCGAAGATGTGAAACGCGCCATTAGCGTCGCGCCAGACAGCCCAATCGGGTACGCACGCATGGGCGACCTGCTCTACGCGCAAAAGGATTACGACGGCGCGAACAAATTTTACGTTCAGGCCTCGCAGAAGGAACCGAACTCGTTCGACGCCCTCAACGGCCAGGTGAACGTCGCGCTCGCAAAAAAGCAGCCGACTCAGGCGCTCAAACTGGTGCAAGACGCGTTGGCGCGCGTGCCCAATAGCGCCGCGCTCTACCTGCTTCTCGGTGAGACCGAGATGCGCAGCCAAGACTCGGCGAAAGCCGAAGCGGCCTATCAAAAATCGCTCGACCTCGATCCTAAGAACACCAACGCCGCGTTGTACCTTGCATCACTTCAAAACGCCCGAGGCTCTGAAGATCAAGCGATCGCCACGTATCAGAAAGCCATTGCCTCCAGTCCCAACGACGCCCGGATTTACGTGGGTCTCGGAGTGGTTTACGAAAAGAAAGGCGACTGGCAGCAGGCGGAAGATCAGTACAAAAGAGCTCTCGGCATTCAACCGGACTACGCCCTGGCCGCGAACAATCTCGCGTATCTCTATCTCGAACACGGCGGCGATTTGAGCGTCGCATCGTCGCTCGCGCAGACCGCGCGCAAAGGCATGCCCGATTCGCCGAACTCAGCCGACACCCTCGGCTGGGCCTACTACAAACAGGGTGTGTACATCGGCGCCATCGACATGTTCCAAAAGGCGATTGCCGAATCGAAAGCTCTCGGCGGCGACAACCCGACCTATCACTACCATCTCGGCCTCGCCTATCAGAAGTCGGGCAAGCTCGACCTCGCCAAAAAAGAACTTGAGCTCGCGCTCAAACTGAATCCGAGCGCTCCGGAAGCCGAGCAGGTGAAGCAAGCGCTCAGCGAAGTCGGCACGGGCAGCTAACGCCACACCGACGCCGGCGCGAACGAAACGGCACGCGTGAACGCGATCGACACTCAATGTTAGAGTGTTGGTCGCGCGGCCCGCGCCTCCATGGAACCGAAAACCAAACAGAAAGCCCTGCGCCTGCTCACCAACGGCATGTACGTTCTCACGTCGCGCAGCGGCGACAAGTACGGCGCAGCCACCGTTACCTGGGTCCCCCAAGCTTCGTTCAAGCCGCCCCTTTTAATGGCCGCGCTGCGCAAAGACGGCAGCGTCTTCCAGTGCCTCGCCGAAAGTAAAACGGCCGTACTCCACGTTCTCGCAAAAGATCAGAAAGATGTCGCTCAAAAATTCTTCGCCGCCACAAAATCCGAGGCCGGCCAGATCAACGGCGAACCCTTCGTCCCCGGCAAAAATTCGGCTCCGGTCCTCACGAATCTTCCCGTGTACATCGAATGCTCCGTCGTGGACGTGAATGACCGCCTCGGCGACCACGCCTTGGTAATTTTCGAAGTTACGCACTGTGCTTTGTCACGGGATATCGACCCGCTCACCGTCACCGATTCGCCCTGGGAATACGGCGGCTAACTCCGTCGGCCCTGAACGAAACCCATTGGCCAACCCGCCTAAGTCTTCTATAATCGGGGTTTGTCAGCACGAGGGGAGCTTCACCAGTCATGTTGAAAAGCATTCAGAACCGCGACCAGCACGGCAACCGCTGGATCAAGATCACCATGGGCGTCTTGCTCGGCATCATTTGCCTCAGCATGCTCACGTATCTGATCCCCGGACTGAACACCGCAGCGCTGAGCAATAGCCCGGACGCCGCAGCCACCGTGGGTGGCGAGGAAATTTCCGTCGCAGACGTCCAGCGACAGCTGAATCTCGCGACGCGCGGCGAGGAAATTCCTGCGCTCATGCGCGGTTTCTATGCCAAGCAGGTTCTGGATCAGTTGGTGTTTCAACACGCGCTCGAACTCGAAGGCAAGCGCCTCGGCCTTTCCGTCACGCCGGAAGAAATGACGCAGCGCATCAAGCAGATCCTGCCCACCGCATGGAACGGCGATATGTGGCTGAAGGACCGCTACCCCACCGAAGTGCAAACCCGCCTGGGCATGAGCGTCGAAGATTTCGAGCGCTTCCTCCGTGACCAGATGTTGCAGGAAAAGTTTCACCAGCTCGTTACCGACGGCATTACCGTCAGCCCCGACGAAGTTCAGCAGGAATTCCGGCGCCGCAACGAGAAAGTTCAGATCAGCTACGTGTGGGTGAGGCCTTCTGACATCGCTTCCTCGATCCAGCCCACTGACGCCGACCTCACCGCCTACTTCAACAAGAACATGTCGAAGTACCAGATCCCCGAGAAGCGTTCGGCTCATTACGCTCTCATCGATCCCGCGAAGCTCGCGCCGTCGGTCCAGGTGAGCGATGCCGACCTGCAGGCCTATTACAACGACCACATCGACGAATACAAAATCGAAAACCGCGTCCACGCCGAGCACATTCTCTTTAAGACCGTCGGAAAGACCGACGCCGAAATCGCCGAAATCCGCCAGCAGGCCGACGACGTTCTGAAGAAGGCCAAGTCCGGCGCGAATTTCGAAGATCTCGCAAAGAAATACTCCGAAGACCCAGGCTCGAAGGTCAAGGGTGGCGACCTCGGTTGGATCGTCGAAGGCCAGACCGTTCCCGAGTTTCAGAAAGTCGCATTCACGCTGGCGCCCGGCACCGTTTCGCCCGACCTCGTCAAAACCGAATACGGCTTTCACATCATCAAGGTTCTTGAACACGAGCAGGCGCGCACCAAGCCTCTCGAAGAAGTTCGTGCGACCATCGCGCCGGCCGTTCTGTTTGCCAAGGTGAATGCTAAGGCTTCCGACACAGCGAACCAGTTGGCTGCGGCGGTTCGCCAGTCGAACCACCAGTCGCTCGACGATCTCGCTAAGAAATTCAATCTCGAGACGGGCGATACGGCAGCCGTTGGTGCCAACGAACCTCTCGGCGCCCTGGGCAACTCGCCTGAACTCAGTTCGTCGCTCTTTATCCTCGGCAAGGGTGAACTAAGCCAGCCCATCCAAACCGAACACGGCTTCGTCATCATCACGCCAAAGGACATCCAAGCCGCCCACCAAGGAACGCTCGTCGAAGTCCGCGAGAAGGTTGTGGCGGACTACCAGCAGGAAAAAGCCGCGGAACTGGCCAAGAGCAAGATCGACGAACTCGCGAAACTCGTTCAGGGTGGCCAGGATTTCTCGAAGGCAGCCAAATCGCTCAACTTGACCGTCGAAACGCCCGCCGCTTTCACGCGTACCGGCGATATTCCCAGCGTTGGCTCGGCGCAACTCGTCGATAACGCGTTCACGCTGCCCGTCGGCCAGACCGCGCCGCCCAAACAAGTCAGCGGCGGCTGGATGCTTTACGACGTTGTCGCTCATGACCAAGCCGATCCTGCGACGCTGATCCTTCAATCCGAGCAGATCAAGCAGCAATTGCTGCAAACCAAGCAAGCCGCTGCCTACGCCGCCTTCCGGACCGCACTCGAAGACCGGCTCAAGAAGGAAGGCAAGCTCAACATCAACTCCGACGTGATGAAGCGCCTCGGCTCCACCAGCTAACACCGAAGTACCTGATAATAGGCATTTTAAACGAGGGCAAGTACTCTCTTGCCCTCGCTCTCCCCCTCCATTAGACTTATTACATCCGCAGAGCCTATCCCGTCGCCAGCGGGATACCCAGTCGAAGGCAGGAGTCTTCCCCGGCTTCAAGCAATTGTCTCGATTGAATGATAAATATCGAGGAGCATTCCCATGCCGACACGGAAATCGAAAAACGGGCTCGCGGTGATGTCAGGTCCCTTGGAACCGGTGCGTTTCTTTGCGCAGCCGGTGGAATTTGGCACCGAATCAAAACTGAGGAAAAAGATGCCCGCTAAAGGCAGTTCGCACGGAAACACCTATGTTTGCGCGATGGAACGGAATCAGAACGGGAAGTACAACATCCGCATTCGCGCCACGTTTGGCAAAGGCGGATGGTCGCTCGGGGCCTACTTTCTGGCCTCATCCTTCAACGCAGCCATGAAGAAGCTCGAGGAATCGCTCCAAATGCTTCAGAAGAGTGAAGAACGGCTTCGTTTCTGGGGTGTGGAGCGTACCGACGATCCGAATCTGGCGGGTGACATCCTGCAGGAATCCGGTCTGTGGCTCGATCGTCGCCGCGAATTTCCGCGCAAAGTGGCTGAACTCTCGATCGCGACGGAACGACCGGTTCCCGCTTCCATGCTGGCTCCGATCCGGCGTGTCCTCGCGGATTCGGTTTCTCAAGAGCGCGTCGCTCAAGCTCTCGCCGGCGACTAAATAGAACTCTCGAAAGCTTCAGGGCGCCGGGGTCCCAGCCCCTCGCCCTCGTATCAAGCAAGCCTCAGCGGGCTACTTCGCGCGAATGATTACCTCTCCCTGCCCGATGATCACTTCGTTGAGCCACACCTTGTACCTGTAAGAACCCGGATTAATCCCCGCCTTCGTTGGCCCACTTAGTAGGCGCACGCCCGGCGGCGCTTGAAACACGTTCGATCCAAATGGCGTCCGCGCCGGGTCGAACTCCATCTTCAAGTTCCCCGCGTTCGAGATCCATTCCACCTGATCGCCCGGATCGATCACGATTGTTTCGGGCATAAATCCCACCAGCACACGCCGCTCAGCCACGCGTTGATTCCTCTCGTTTCAAAAATTTCGATTTTTCAGCCCGAAAACACAAAGCGCCTGCAGCCGCGCAATCGGGCCGCAGGCGCTCGATGTCAACTTAAACGATCGCCTTGACCGCTTCCACGATGTGTTTGGCCGATATGCCGAACTTTTCCACCAGCTCCTCGGGCTTGCCCGAGTGCGGCATGCCGGTCACCGCCAGCATCTTGAATTTCGCCGGCGGCGCGCCCACCAGGTTCAGCGCGGTGATTGACGCTTCGCCCAGTCCGCCTTCCGGCCAGTGATCTTCCACGGTGATCAGCTTTCCGCCCGTCGCGGCGACTTCCGCAGCGATCGCCTTGCCGTCGATCGGCTTGACGCAATAGAGGTCGATCACACGAATGTTCGTGCCGGACGCCTTCAGCTGGGCGGCCGCCTTCAGCGCTTCGTGCAGCGTCACGCCCGCGCCGATCACGGTCACCTTGTCCGAATCGCTCTTGGTCAGCACTTTGAAGCCCGGATACGGGAATTTCTCATCGGTCTTGTAGAGAATCGGAAACTTCGGCCGCGATGTCCGCAGGTAATTGATTCCCGGCCGGCGCGCCATTGTTTCCACCAGGCGCTCGGTCGAAACTGCGTCGCCAGGGTAGAAGACGACCGAGTCGTTGATCGCGCGGAACATTGCGATATCTTCCAGCGCCATCTGCGACGGTCCGTCTTCTCCGATCGAAACGCCGCAATGCGATCCGCACAAGTTGATATTCGCCCGGCTGATTGCCGCCATGCGCACGTTGTCATACGCGCGCGAAAGGAAGCACGCAAACGTATCGGCAAAGGGTACTTTGCCGCGCGCCTGCAGGCCCACCGCCACACTCACCAGATTCTGCTCCGCGATATAGCCCTGCACGAAGTGATCGGGCTCGGCGTTCTGGAAAACTTCCGAGAAAGTTGAGTTCTTCACGTCGCCCGAAATTGCCACTACGGATTTGTTTACCGATCCCACTCGCTTCAGCGCGTCGCCGTACGCTTCGCGCGTCGCAACTTTCGCGTCAGCCTTGTAGTCCGGAGCCGGTGCCGGCGGAAAGTCCGGCGGCTTCGGCAACGAAGTGCGCGCGTAGGATTTTCCCGGATCGGGCGGCACCGTCGGTCCGCCGCCGAGTTCCTTGATCGCCGCAGCCAGCTGTTCCTTCGAGAACGGCTTGCCGTGCCAGCCCATCTTGTCCGCCACTTCGCTGAAGCCGTGGCCCTTGATTGTTTCCGCCAAAATCGCCTGCGGCTTGCCCTTCGTCGCTTTCGCCTTGTCGAGCGCCGCAAGTATGGCCGGCACGTCGTGGCCGTTGATCACCTGCGTCGCAAAACCTTCCGACTCCCACTTCAGCCGGTAGCGCTCCATATCGTGCTGGTACATCGTCGGATCGCTCTGTCCGAGCCGGTTGATGTCGCAGATCACGGTGATGTTGTCGAGCTTGTAGAACGCCGCGAACGCCGCCGCTTCCCACACTTGTCCTTCCGCCAATTCGCCGTCGCCGGTCAGCACGTAAACGCGCGTGTCGCTCTTATCCATCCGCGCGCCGATCGCCAGTCCCGCGCCCACCGAAAGCCCCTGTCCCAGCGAACCCGTCGCCGCGTCCACGCCGTGAATCAACGGCGTCGGATGTCCTTCCAGTTCGCTGGTCAATTCGCGCAGCGTCATCACGCGCGAAACGGGAAACACGCCCGCAACGGCCAGCGCCGAATACAGCAGCGGCGCCGCGTGTCCCTTCGACAGCACGAACCTGTCGTCGTTATTTGAATTCGCATTCTTCGGATCGAACTTCATCGCGTAGAAATACACGCCCGCAACCAGCTGCGCGGCGGACATGCATGACGTCGGATGGCCCGATCCCGCAGCCGTCGTTGACATCATCGAATAAATGCTCAGCAGCTTTGCTTTCTCTGCGATATCCGCGACCGTCGCCGCGCTCGGTCCTGTGGAGGAAGTGGCACTCATGATGGCTCCTTTGCCTTCGTTAGTTCGCGACGATTTTACCCTTTTCGGAAGGGGTGTGCGAATGTCTAATTGATGTCCCACATGAACCGCAGGTTACACTCTGTTTTGAGGCGGTTCAGCTTCTAATCGGCAGAATTGCTGGAATTCGTGAGCGTACACCTGGGTGCGAGTCGCGCCGCGAGCTTGGTTACCGCGTCGCTGAAAGGTCCGCACCGCCCGCTTCTTTTCCCGCCAGCGTCGTGATCGTCACAAGAATCGCCACAATCACCACCGTCCACGCCAGCACTGGTGCATATTGCCCGCCGTAGTGGTTCTGTGCGAACGATGCCTGCAACACTGCATTCTTCGACGCCGCGAGATTCCCGAGTTGGTACGCGAATCCTGGAAACGTAGCACGCACCGACGGCGGCGAAAGCTCGTTGAGATGCGCCGGTATCACGCCCCACGCGCCCTGCACCATGAATTGCATGCAAAATCCGCCCAACGCCAGCATCTGCGCCGAATGCGAGAACGCCCAAAGCGGAATCATCGGAATCGTGCACAGCGCCGCGAAAATAATCGCACGCTTCCGCCCGATCTTTTCCGACCACGCTCCGAACGTAATCCCGCCCAGCAGCGCTCCAATGTTGTAAACAATCGCCACAAGCCCAATCGTGGCCGGCGAAAATCCATGATTCTTCTCGAGAAACGTTGGGTACAAATCCTGCGTGCCGTGACTAAACGAATTGAATCCAAACATCAGCAGCACGAGGAACAGAAATATCCCGAGATGCGCGTAGGTTCCCTTCAGCACTGCTTCCGGCCGCTGTTTCGCGCCGCGCCCGCTCTGCCACGCCGGCGATTCGTCCACCTTGGTTCGAATATGGATTACCAGCAACGCCGGAAGCGCGCCGATCATGAACATTCCGCGCCAACCCACGTGCGTGAAGAGCGTCCCGTAGAGAATCGCCGCCAGTAGATATCCGACGACATACCCCTCTTGCAGCAAGCCGGAGAAAAATCCGCGCCCCTCTTTCGGCAGCGTCTCAAATGCCAGCGCCGCGCCGACGCCCCACTCCCCGCCCATCGCAATTCCAAATAGCGCTCGCAATATCAGGAAGACGTGCAGTGACGGCGCAAACGCCGACGCCAGTTCCAGCACCGAGAACGCGATGATGTTCACCATCAGCGTCGGGCGCCGCCCGAATCGATCGGCCATCATTCCAAAGAGAAACGCACCCACTGGCCGCAGCGCCAGCGTGTAGAAAATCGCCTTGGTTACTGCGACGACCTGCGTGTGGAACTCTGAAGCGATCGCGCTCACACAAAAAATCAAAATGAAGAAATCGAACGCGTCGAGCGACCAGCCTAAGAAGCACGCGGTAAATGTATTCCGCTGCATCGGTGTAAGTCGCCGGATATCGTCGATCACGCTCATCCGCGTCCTTCCGCCTCCGCGACGAGCGCGTCAAACAGCGCTGGCGTGCGTATCGCATCCGCCACTCGCACTACCTGTTTCATTTCTTCCACGTCATGCACACGGACGATATGCGCCCCGCCCAGCACGCTGGCCGTCACCGTCGCCGCCGTGCCCCACTTCCGCTCGTGCGCCGGCGCACCGCCCAGCAATTTCCCGACGAACGATTTTCGTGAAGTCCCCGCGAGCAGCGGAAATCCGAGCCGCGCCAGCTCAGAGAGTCCGCCGATTAATTCCATGTTTTGCACCGCGTTTTTTCCAAATCCGATTCCCGGATCGAGCACGATCTGCCGCTTCGGCACGCCCGACTTCCGCGCCATCATCACCGACCGCTTGAGCCCGCGTTTCACGTCGCCCATCGCGTCGCGCGCAAACCCCATCTTCTGCATCGTCGCCGGAGTTCCCCGCATGTGCATCAAAATCAGCGGCACCTTGAGCCGCGCCGCAACTTCGGCGACTCGCCGGTCATGCCGCAGTCCCGTCACGTCGTTGATCAACTCCGCACCAGCGAGAACGGCCGCTTCCGCCACCACCGCCTTGCTCGTATCCACCGAAATTGGAATCTGCAGCTTTTCGGCAAGCGTCGTGATCACCGGCAAAATCCGCCGCATCTCCTCTTCCGCCTTCACGCCCTTCGATCCCGGCCGAGTCGATTCGCCGCCGATATCGATTAAGTCCGCGCCCGCCGCTTCGAGCGCGAGGCCTCGCGCAATTGCCGTACGCGCACCAAAATACTGTCCGCCGTCGGAAAAACTGTCCGGCGTCACATTGAGCACACCCATCACGAGCGTTCGCGGTCCAAGCAAGATTGTTCGCGCAGGAGTTCGCAGCCGGAATGTCCGCAGCGTAGGCAAGCCCGTTATTGAAGCACGATTCACGCGCAAGTGGGGTGGCCAGTTATGGCTGCGCGACGAAGCCCACGACTCACAAAAATGTGCGCGCAAACCCGCATCACATGCACGCCTCGCGGTTTTAGTCGGTCTTCGGCACGTAGTAAGCCGTCCGATGCACCACCGTCGGATCCTGGTGCCCATTCACTTTCACTGTGAGCTGATGCCAACCCACTCGCGGCGCCGCCCCATTCGCACCCGGCGAAAATCCCAGCGTGTACTCCGCGCGTATCTTCATCGCGATCTGCTGAAACGTATCCGCCAGCGTGTTCGCTTCGCGAATAAAGTAGAGCTGACCGCCTGTCCGCCGCACCAGCTCCGCCAAATACAAAGTGTATGGCGGAATTTTTTCTTCCCTCGCCGCGGGTACCACAAGCGTTGATGACGCGTGCTGCGCAAGCCACTCCGCCGTCATGATCTTTGGCCGGCTTTCCGTGGAAACCGCGAACACCTGTATATCCGCCGCAGCCAACGCCCTCGCCACATCTTCAAACGTCAGCCTGTCCGGCGGCCATCCGCGCCGAGGTCCGCTCGTCGCCGGATCGAGCGTCAACCCCAAACCGGTATCCTCGCCGTCCGTCAGCAGCACGATCGCCTTCCGGCCTTTGCGCCCAGCAAACACATCGCGCGCCGTCAGAAACAGCGCCTGATAAATATTCGATCCGCCCGTGTCCGCCAGCAGCTGCCGCGCGTCCACGCGTGCCACTGCCGCGCGGATCAATTTCCAATCGCTCGAAAATGGAAGCTGCAAGTAGGTGTGCGCCGAAAAATCGAGCACTGCGATTTGATCCGAACTCGATAGCGAATCCACTAGCGCACGCGCCGCGTCGCGCATCTCGTCCGTATCGCGCAGCACGCTCGGGCTCGCATCCATCACCAGCGCCACGCCCGCCGCGTCGCTCGATGCGTTGAAATAGGCAATCGGCTGCGGCACGCCGTCGTCGAACACCACGAAATCCGCGCGATTCAGTCCACGCACCGCCGCGCCCATCGCGTCCGTCACGCTGCACGTCACCGGAACGATCTGCGTCGAAACAGAAATCGATCCTGCCGACGCGGGCGGGCCCGCTGTTGCACCGCCAGGCACAGTTCCATTCAGTTCGCCCGTCGCAGAGTCACGCCGGAAAGTCAGATCGCTATCAAGTTGTCTTGGTTTGGGAAGCTTGCCCTTCTGAGGAGCCTCCGCGGATACTCCCGCCGCAATCAAAAACGCCGCTATCGCGATGCGCGCAAACCGCAGCCGTGTGATTCGCGCGCTCATCCGAAGGATCAGTCCAGATCGAAATCGCGGAACGGCTTTTCGATCGGTCCGTCTTTCGCCTTCTTCAATCCCTCGGCGAATTTCCGCGAGAGCACGTCTTCCTTCGATCGCTCCGCTTCTACGGAGGCGCGAAACTTCGCCTCCACCGCATCGTCGTGCTGGCGCAGCATCCGCGCCGTGTCGTCCAGATCCACAGATGACGGCGGCCGCGGCGGTGCCGTGTGCGACAGCACCACTTCCAGCTCGCCATCGATCATCAGCTTCGCCTGGCAGCACGGGCATTCCACCTGGAACGCATCCCCTCGCTTCTTGGACATGCCCGTATTTTACGCCAAATTCGTTCTAACCGAGAGCGCACGCCGCAACCGCTTCCGTCAGACCCAGACCGCACTAAAGGCCACCCGCTTGCAAGCCGATTGTCGAAGTTACGCCACCCGCCTCAGACTTTTCAAAGACGCATCGAAGTCGGCGGCGCCAGGATCGAAACTCGTGCCCGAAAACGCTCTGGATAAAAATCTTCTAACAATTGAGCCCACCTCCTCTCCCGCTTACTCGCCACTCGAAATCGAGAAGAGCGCAAGCAAGATCGATGCGCTTCCCATCCCCGATGTCGTCTCTTCCCCTCGCGACCGTCGCGACCGCGTTCGCGTTCAAATCGAAGTTCCTGTCCGCATTCGCGGCGGCCTCGGCAGTAAGGCCTACTTCGAAGACGTCGTGAAAACGGTGAACATCACCCGCGGTGGACTGCTCTTCGAAACCCGCCGCACCGACTATTTCGTCGGCGATCTGCTCGAAGTCACGTGCCCGTATTGGGAAAATCCCACCGCGATCAATACGCCGCGCCAGGCTAGAGTGCTTCGCACTGCATTCGCGCAAGACAATACCCACGCCGTTGCCCTGCAATACTCGTCCGATCTCGCAACGCACGTCGATCCCATCACCGCGCGGTACGCTCCCTCTTCCGAACCCAATCGCATCAAAATTCTCGCCGTCGAATCCGACCCCGACCTCGCCTTCGCTCTTCGCTCCATGCTCGAGCACGATGGCTACACTATCGTCGTCGTCCCCGCCGCCTGTGACGCGCTCTCCATTCTAGCCACAGAAATTCCCGACGCGCTGATCATCGAAGCCGAAGGCCAGGATCTCTGCGGCAAAGATCTTTGCGCCATCGTGAAAATGAACGAGCGCCTCCAGAAAATTCCGATCATCCTTCTTACTACCTCCGCGCTCCCTTCGGACTACGCCACCGCCCATCGCCTCGGCGCGGTCGTCTGCATGATGCGCCCCTGCAAGCCGATGCAAATTCGCCGCGCCGTGCACCTCGTCGCTCCGCCTCCCGGCACTCGAAGCATTTACAGCGCACGCTTCAATGTCTCGCAGTTCGTCCGAACCTCCTGAATCCTCACCACGCGATCGCACGCGTCGCCCGCGCAAAAAAAAAGACCCCGCTCCTTACGAAGCGGGGTCTGTAAATCACCAATTTGTCGAACGAACGATTACGCCGTTGCCGGCTTCTCGCCCTTCGCCATGCCCGGAATCGGGCGCGGCTCAGGCCGCAACGAAAGCTGCGGCTGCTCGGCTGGAACGCGCGGCGGAGTCGGTGGCGGCAGAATCTTCTCCGGCAGCGGTTTGCCCTCAATCAAAAGCTTCAGTTCGATCGCATCCAGCACTTCGCGATCCAGCAACGCCTGCGCGATCCGTTCGAGCACGTCGCGCTGCGTTTCCAGAATGTTCCGCGCCTTCTGATAACCGGTCGTCACGATGCTTCGGACTTCGCCGTCGATCTTGATCGCCGTGTCTTCCGAATAATCGCGGTGCTGGTTGATCTCGCGGCCCAGGAAAATCGCCTCTTCCTTCTTGCCAAACGTCAGCGGTCCAAGAACGCTCATGCCCCATTCGCAGACCATCTGCCGCGCGATTTCCGTGGCGCGTTCGATATCGTTACCCGCGCCCGTCGTGATGTGGTGCAGGAAGATTTCCTCGGCTGCGCGTCCGCCCATCAATACGGCCAGCTGCGCTTCCAGGAATTCCTTCGTGTAAGTGTGCTTGTCGTCGATCGGGAGCTGCATCGTCACGCCCAGCGCCATGCCGCGCGGGATGATCGTCACCTTGTGCAACGGATCGGCGCCCGGCGTCACTGCAGCCACCAGTGCGTGGCCCGCCTCGTGATACGCCGTGTTGCGCTTCTCGTCGTCGGACAAAATCATCGACCGGCGCTCAACGCCCATCAACACTTTGTCCTTCGACATCTCAAAATCCACCATCGCCACAAGCTTCCGGTTCTGGCGCGCCGCCCACAGCGCGGATTCGTTCACCAGGTTCGCGAGGTCGGCGCCTGAAAATCCCGGAGTGCCGCGCGCGATCACCGAAAGATCCACATCGTCCGAGAGAGGAACTTTGCGAGTGTGTACGCGCAAAATGTCCTCGCGTCCCTTCACGTCCGGCCGCGGCACTACCACGCGGCGGTCGAAACGTCCCGGCCTCAACAGCGCCGGATCCAGCACGTCCGGACGGTTCGTCGCGGCGATCAGGATCACGCCTTCGTTCGATTCAAAGCCGTCCATTTCCACCAGCAGCGCGTTCAGCGTCTGCTCGCGTTCGTCGTGTCCGCCGCCCAATCCCGCACCGCGGTGGCGGCCCACAGCGTCGATTTCATCGATGAAAATGATGCACGGCGCGTTCTTTTTGCCTTGCTCAAACAAATCGCGCACGCGGCTCGCGCCCACGCCGACAAACATCTCGACGAAGTCCGAACCCGAAATCGAGAAGAACGGCACATTCGCCTCGCCCGCAATCGCGCGAGCCAGCAAAGTCTTGCCCGTTCCCGGAGGCCCGACGAGCAACACGCCCTTCGGAATGCGCCCGCCCAGCTTTTGGAATTTTTGCGGATCTTTCAGGAAGTCGATAATTTCGTACAGCTCTTCCTTCGGCTCATCGATTCCAGCCACGTCTTTGAACGTCGCCTTCTTCTGCTGCGCCGTCAACAAACGCGCACGCGACTTGCCGAAGCTCAGCGCTTTATTTCCGCCGGCCTGCATCTGGCGCATCATGAACACCCAAAACAGCACCAGCAAAATCAGCGGCGCCATCGTGCCCAGCCAGCTCAGCCAGTCCGGATTTTTCGCTTCCTTGTAGTTGTACTTGACGTTGTGTTCGGTCAGCGACTTGGTGATGTCGGGGATCGCCGTGTTGGCCACCGTCACGTTGCGGAACCGGCCGCCTTCGCGATATTCACCCTGCAGTTCAGCGCTGTTCGGCGCGAGGATGATCGTTACATCCTTCACGCTGCCGTTGGTCACCTTCGTCTGGAAATCGGAGTATTGCGGCTCATCGTCCTTCGCGCTCTGTCCGCCAGTGGACGCCATCTTCCACAGGAACACCGCGAGGACGATCATCAGGAGCCAGAAAAGAATCGTGCGTACCGTTGAGTTCACCGAAATAACCTCACCCTCAGTTTACCAATACAAATTAGATGCAGCTGCCTCTCGGGAATCTTCAATTTCCCCGATCGTCCGCAAAAGCCGCATCTTCAATCACTAATCCCATGCGTGTTGCCGACGATGCCAGGAAGTCTGCCGCGGGCGGCATCCCCAGCGCCCACACAATCCGCCCGCCGCTTTCCAGTACCGGCCATCCGGCTCGGTTGGCAGCCGGTACGCGACTCGCGAGCAGCAACTGTTTCAGTTTGCGCTCGTCGCGGCGTCCCTTCGGGCGATATGCGTCTCCGGGCCGCCAATTTCGCAAAACCAGCGGAAAATGCATCAAATCCGCATCCAGCGCGACGGTATCGCTTTTAGTGTCCCTCTCCCTCTGTGACCAGTCAATTACTTTCAGGCAGATCGATGTGCCCAGTTCCGGAACGGAAACAGTCGCTTCGCCGTTCGCCGGACGTTCGACCTGATATTGATACGAAACACTTTTCTCTGGAGTTCCACTCGCTGCGCGCACGGTCGGTTTCGGATCGGTACTTCGGAACACCAGCGCGTCAAACACGCGTTCCAACGTAACTCTCCCCGGAAGCTCCACCCGACTCCCACTCGCCCCGCCGACTGCAAGGCGAATCGCCTGTTCCACATGTTCGGACGTCAATTCTCGAAGCTCACCGCGGATTCCTTGATAGAGACGCCTCACCAACCGTTCCGTAAGCGCTCGGAAAGGGCTGAAACGAATGTCGTTACTCGCACTCCGCGAAGTGGTCCGCTCGCTCGCGGCACCTAAGGGGCTTATTAGCGATCGCACATCGATCGAAAGCGCGCATTGTTCCACTCGCACCAGCTCGCGAAATCGCTCCTCGACCAGCTCATCCCAGAACTCGCCCTCTTCCCGCGCCAGCCGCGCCAGCGTCGAAAGGTGCTCCGCGATCGCCGAAGAAAATTCCGCGCTCAGCACCGGCATCAGTCGTTCGCGAATCCGCGCGCGGAGTCTCGCCGTATCGGAGTTCGACGAATCCTCCCGCCACGGCTGCCCGATCTCACGCAAGTAGCCGCGCAAATCTTGCCGACGCATTTCGATCAGTGGACGCACCATTGATCCCATCATCGGATAGATTCCCGCGAGCCCCGTCGGGCCCGTCCCTCGGATAATCTGCGCGAGCACCGTCTCTGCTTGATCGTCCGCAGTATGCGCAAGCGCTACGCGCGTCGCGCGGCCTGCGCCTACCAGCGATTCAAAAAACGCTCGGCGCAGCCTCCGCCCTGCGTCCTCAAGATTCCACCCGTTCCGCTCGCCCTCTGCGCGCACGTCCGCGCTCGCGCGAAAAAACTCAACGCTCAGTCCTCTCGCGAGCTCCGCCACAAATCGTTCGTCGTCGTCAGACTCCGCTCCGCGCAGCCTGTGATTGAAGTGCGCCGCGAGCAGCACGATTCCCAGTTCGCTCTTCAGCGCCGCGAGCAACCGCAGCAGCGCCACCGAATCCGCGCCGCCGGAAACGGCCACAGCCACGCGGCTCCCCGCAGGCAGCATTCCGCCATTGCGAATTTTTTCGAGCGCGAATTGTTCGAAGGAACTTCTCATCTGGGAATCAGTCGCAGAAGCAGCACTGTGCAAGCGCAACGCTTCGTCGAATGGTAGCAGCCGGATGGGTGTGGGTCGAGGTGCTGCGCCGCGGCTTACAGCCGGTCAGCCAGCTGCTGCGAGAATAATTCGCGGCTGTGCGAAATGCGCCGGTCGAGCGCTACCGCCGCGAAGTAAGAACAGCTTTCGCGCTCGCGCTCAAACCACGCAGCCAAGTCGGGCGCGACAGTGCGGGCCATGCGTCCAAGCATCGCCAGCACGTTGTAATACGCGCCTACTGCACGAATATCGGATTGATCGTCTTCCTGCTCAGGGCAGAGCTGCACCAGTTGTAGCAGTCGAGCGAAATCGTCCGCCTTCACCTTCTCGCTGGTGATGCCGGTCAATTCCTGCAGCCGCGTCGAAAGTTGCACGTTGCGCCTCGACGCTACGATCGCGCGGAAGTACCACACCACAAACGGCAGCAGCGCCGCGATCGAGAACACGCAAATAATGATAGCCATCATCAAGATCTTGGCGACAGTTGCGCCGGAATCAGCCGCGTGTCATCTGAAACTCGCAAGAACGTATACGCCCACGCCGCCGGCAGCCAGACACCCAGGATCGGGAAAATCACGTGCAGCACGCTGGCTTCGAGCGTGGGGAAAAGGTTTCGGAGCGCGTAGGCGCCGGCCGTTGCGCTGAAGTAAATACCCAGCGCCAGCACCAGCTGGATCAGTCTCGCGCGCGTCTCGCGCAACTTCAATATTGCGCCCCACAGCAGGTACGTAAGCACTACGCCCACGAAGTAAAGGTTCTGACCCAACTCCACCACGAACCGGCTGGTCAAGTGATCTTGGTTCTGGCGAATCACCGCGTAGGAAAAGAACGCGGTCGCGCCCACCAGCACCGCTGCAGCCGTGCGGATGTGTTTGCCCACCGCCATTTCCTGAAAGACGTGCTGATACAACTGAATGACCACGCAGAACAGGGAAATGGTTAGAAGACTTTCGGTGTAGTAATAAACGTAGGTGTATTGCTTGGAGGAGACGCCGTACTTACGAAGAAAATAGAAGTGCGCACACTGCACTAAACCGCAGCACAACATATACATCGCGATCGATAGGTAACGGCGGGCTTGACTCTTAGCGAATGCAGACACCACCACGACGACTTCCAATAGGAAGCCTGCGGTCCAAACTGTGTAGTCCATCGGGCCGAGCATTCGGATCTTGTCCTAGCGCCTGACCCGCCCCCTCATTTCGGGGGTTTACCGCCAGTTAAGCGGCGACTACCAAGGCGTAACGGGTACAGGCGATGACGTGTTCGACCACGGCGTCACAGGTACAGGCGACGACGTGTTCGTCCAAGGCGTTACAGGTACGGGCGACGATGTGTTCATCCACGGCGTCACGGGTACGGGCGACGACGTGTTTGCCAACGCAGACTTCACGCCCATTGCGCCGCAAACGACCAACATCGCCATCAGAACAACTGACTTCTTAGACATAGACTCCTCCGAGGGGAAACTTCGGAGCGGAGTCTATTTCAAAGTGACAAATACCGTCAAGGAGAGTTTGCGGGACGGAGAAACACCCCGGCTCAACTGCCCTCGGCAGTACTTTTTTCAGTTGTCGCCAAGCAGAATGCCGTCTGGGTTTGTGACGGTCAATGTTACGAAGGTACTATCGTTCCCGCCGTTTCCAATTTGCGAAAAGCCCCATTTTTAGGGCCTTTTCTTCACGTCCCGTAAAATCGCGCCCGGCCAAAAGGCCTTTTTCTTGACAGTAGGCCGGTTCGCCCGTAGCATCAAAAGCTGCCTCGTGCCGGTTTAGCTCAGTGGTAGAGCGAGGGTCTCATAATCCCTAGGCCGTGGGTTCGATTCCCCCAACCGGCACCATTTATTCCGCTTCCCTTCCCTGAATCCCAACTAAGTCTCCTGAAATCGCCCCAAATCACGTCCCGCCGCTGAACATTAATTAGCGTCTTTTCGTCTATATCGATAGCGGCACTTCGACCGGGCCATGCGCAGCGGCCGATCGTTTCCGTTCTGGTGTCTTGGGGGGAATTATGGGAAACCTGCTGTCCGATCTTCGCTACGGCTTCCGCACGCTTCGCAAGAATCCCGGCTTCGCTGCGGTCGCCGTCCTCGCTCTCGCGCTCGGCATCGGTGCCAACACCGCAATCTTCAGCGCGGTGTATGCCACGCTTCTCGAGCCGCTCCCCTATCCCCACTCCGAACAACTCGTGATGGTCTGGTCCACCATTCAGGGCGGAAAGAATTCCACCGCCGCCGGCGATTATCTCGATTGGGTTCGCTACAACTCCACGTTCCAATATCTCGGCGCATGGACAGGCGGCAACGTGAACCTCTCCACCTCCGGCCGACCCGAACGCATCGAAGTTTCCCACAGCACGCCAGGCTTCCAAGCTTCGATGGGCCACAAATTTTTATACGGCCGCGATTTTCTTCCCGAAGAAGGCGAGCCGGGCAAAGATCACGTCGCCATTCTCACCAATCGCATCTGGCGCAATCGATTCGATTCCGACAAGAACATCGTCGGCAAGCAATACTCGATGAACGGCGAGATGTACACCGTCGTCGGCGTAATGGCGCCCGGCCCCGCCGACAAGCTCAACAATGAAATGTACGTTCCCCTCGCGTTCACGCCCGATCAGAAAAATCATGACTTTCATTGGCTGCTCTCGCTCGGACGCTTGAAGCCCGGCGTCACCATCGCGCAAGCCAACGCCGACATGCAGAACGTCGCCAACCGCATCGCTCAGGAAAACCCGAAATCCAACACCGGTTGGGGCGTGAAAGTCGAACCGCTTCAAAATGATTTTCTCGATCGCGATGTCGTTCGCGCTCTTTGGCTCCTTTTGGGTGCCGCTGGCTTCGTCCTCCTTATCGCGTGTGCAAATATCGCGAATCTCCTCCTCGCTCGCGCCACCACGCGTCAACGGGAAGTTGCGGTGCGCGCTTCACTTGGCGCATCACGCGGCCGCCTGTTTGGTCAATTTCTCGCGGAGAGTCTCGCACTCTCGCTCGTCGGCTGCGTCGTGGGCATCGCTCTCGCGTGGGTCCTGGTGCGAATCATCATGGCTACGATGCCGCCCTTCACGCTGCCGTCCGAGGCGGACGTGCATATCAGCTTGCCCGTTCTCGCCTTCACCATCGCCGCCAGCCTGCTCTCCGGCGTTCTGTTCGGATGCGTCCCCGCATGGCAGGCATCGCGGATGAATCTCAATGAAGTCCTGAAAGAAGGTGGCCGCGGCGGTGCAGCTGCCGGACGTCACGGCCTTCGCCGCGTTCTTGTCGTGCTGGAGTTCGCTCTCGCGCTCAGCCTTCTCACCGGCGGCGGCCTCGCGATTCACAGCCTTTGGAACGTCGCGCACGTCAATCTCGGCTTCAAATCCGATCACCTGCTTACTTTCTTTTTGCCCGTTCCCGACGGCCACCTGAAAGATCCCGTGCAAATCGTCAGCTTCTACCAGCAGCTTCACGATCGCGTCGTCGCGCTGCCCGGCGTCACTTCGATGTCCATCTCCGAAGGCATGCCCATGCAGGGCACCAATTTCGGCATGCCGTTCACCATCGAAGGCCATGACGTTTCCGATCCATCCAAGCGCCCTGGCGCGGGCTTCAACATGGTCATGCCCGGATTCTTTGACACCTTCGGCATTCAAATCGTTAAAGGCCGTCCAATCACCGAACAAGACCGCGCCGGCGGCATGCAAGTCGCCGTCGTCAACGAAGCATTTGCCAAAAAATATTTCGACGGCGTCGATCCGCTCACGCAGCGCATTCTCGTCGAGCAACTCATTCCCGGAGTCACAAAGCTCGGTCCGGCCACGCCGTGGCAAATCGTCGGCGTCTATCGCAACGTGAAAAACGGTGGACCGAAGGGCGATGGCTTCCCCGAAATCGACGTACCCTTCACACAGAGCCCGTGGCCGCAAGCCGCTGTCGCCGTCCGCACCGTCGGAGATCCCGGCGCAGCCAGCAAGAGCATCGCGGATATCGTCCAGTCCTTCGATTCGAATCTGCCTCTCGCAGAAGTGAAAACGATGGACCAGATCGTCGACGAAGCGAAGGGCACCGACCGCTTCGTGGCTCTGCTTTTCGGAGGATTCGCCGCGCTCGCGCTGCTGCTCGCCGCGCTCGGCATCTACGGCGTGATGTCGTTCGCCGTCGCGCAACGCACGCACGAAATTGGCCTGCGCATGGCGCTCGGCGCGGATAGTTCGAATGTGCTGAAGCTGATCTTGCGGGAGGGAATGTTGCTCGCTATGCTGGGCGCGGCGCTCGGCTTGGTGGGCGCTTACTTCGTCGGCCGCGGAATGCAGTCGCTGTTTTTCGGCGTCGGCAAAATCGACTTCACCGCTTTTTCAATCGTCGCCGTGTTGCTGATGATTTCCGCCGTGCTCGCCTGCTATGTGCCCGCGCATCGCGCGACGCGTGTCGATCCTATGCAGGCCCTGCGCGACGAATAGCCACCGGCGAATTCAAGGCGCGCACCCGATCAGACGCGCGCCTCACTCGCCTACTGCAAATACGTCTTCAGCCAATCGAACACCGTCGAATACCAGAATTGCGAATTCTGCGGCTTCAGTATCCAGTGCCCCTCATCCGGGAACACCACCAACTTCGACGGCACGTCCTGCCTCTGCAGCGCGCTGAAAAATTCCAGCGACTGCGTGTACGGCACGCGGTAATCCATCTCACCGCAAATCACCAGTGTCGGCGTCTTATATTTCCCGATCTCCCCCGCGTACGTCGAGGGCGACCACTTCTTGTAATTGTCCGGGCTCGCCCACGGCGTACCCTGCATGTCATGCTCTTCGAACCACAACTCCTCGGTCGCAAACATCGCCGTCTTATCGAAAATTCCGGCGTGGCTCACGATCGCTTTGAACCGGCCCGTGTGCGTCGCCAGCCAATCTGCCATGTATCCGCCGTACGACGCGCCCGCCGCCGCCACATGCGTCCCATCGATGAAAGAATATTTTGAGACGGCCACTTCCGTGCCCGTCATGACGTCCTGATACGGTTTGCCGCCCCAGTCGTTCGTAATGTCGTCCGTGAACTTCTGGCCGTACCCCGTCGATCCGCGCCTGTTGATCAGCAGCACCGCCCAACCCTGCGCCGCGAAAAGTTCCTGATTCCATCGGTAGCCCCACGCGTTAGTCCACATCGTCTGCGGCCCGCCGTGCAGCAGCACCACCATCGGATATTTTTTCGTCGCGTCGAAGTGCGGCGGCTTGATCAGCATCGCCTGCACCTTTACGCCGTCCGCGCTCGGAAACCAGAACGTCTCCGGCGGATTCATGTCGATCTGCGCCAGCGCCGCCGCGTTGTGGTGCGTGATTTGCTTCGCGCCGCTGCCGTCGCCCGCCGCTACGAAAATTTCCGCCGGCATCACCAGGCTCGTCCGCTCAAACGCCAAGGTCTTCCCGTCACCGCTCAGCGAGATGGCCGTGTTGAACGTGTCCGTCACGATCTTCTGCGGCTGCGCCCCCGCACGCGCATCCATCGTGTAGATGGGTTGCTGCGTTTCGTCTTCTGCCGTGAAGTAAATCTTCTTGCTGTCCGCCGACCACGCGAGACCGCCCGCGCTCCGATCGAATCCTTCACTCAAATTTTCAATTTTGCCGCTCGCTCGGTCGTACAACATCACGCGCCAGCGATCCGCCTCGTACTCCGCAGTAAGCTGCGCGTGATACGCGATGTACTTTCCGTCCGGCGAATACACCGGCCCGCCGTCGAATCCAGGATTCGCGCCCGTAATTTTCTTCGGCTCCGCGCCTCCGGCCACCGGCACCAGAAACAGATCGCCGTTCGTCGAAATCGCCTCCATCTTGTCGGTCACAGCCGTAAAACTAATCTCGCTGCCATCCGGCGAAAACGCGATATCTTCCGGCCCACCGCGCTGATCCGGCGGCACATCGTAATTCGCGCCGGCCGTAAGATCGCGCGCCTCACCCGCTCCCGCCGACGAATCCGCATTCCCCGGCGCCGCCACCACAAACAAATGCCCGCGCTTCCCGTCGTTCCAGTGCGTCCAGTGCCGGTAGAGCAGCTCCGTCGCAACGTGGGCCTTCACTTTGCTTTTCGCCTTCTCGTCGTCGCGCGCCTTGTTGCACGCGTCGTCCTTGCAATCCGGATACACCGCCGACGTAAAAAGGAACGTCTTCCCATCCGGCGACCACTTCACAATGTCCACGCCCGTCGAGATATGCGTCCACTCACGCGCCTCACCACCGCCCAGCGCCAGCACGTAAATTTCAGAATTCCCGTCGCGCGACGAAAGAAACGCGATCCGCTTCCCATCCGGCGACCACACCGGCGAGCTATCGTGCCCACTCTGCGTCAACATCACCGGCTCGCTCGCGCCGTCCGTCGCCACCATCCAGATGTTGCTCGCGTTGCGGTTCGCGTCGAGGTCCGGCGTCGCCACCGCGTACACTACCCATTTCCCGTCCGGCGAAATTTGCGGCTCCATCACGCGATGCATCCGCAGCAGATCGTCCATCGTCAGCGGCTTCGTCTGCGCCGTAGCCGCCGGCCCCATCGCCAGCGCGCACACAAATCCGAGCCCAGCCGCGCCGATACAAACTCCGCTTCGCAACGCTTCACGAATTTTCATTGGCTTAGTTTTCCTTTCGAACTTGCGAACTCACGACCCTGCGAACGTACTAGCGCTCACCAGCTTTCGCGCGCTCAAATCCCGCCCGCTATTTTGCAGCCGCACCCGCCGCCGCGCTCGTCGCGTTCGGCGGATTGTGCTCTTCCAGATAGCGCAGCAGCAAACTGTAAAGATGCAGCGTCGTCCCCGGCCCTTCGCTGATCGCGTGCGTGCGGTTCGGATACTCCATGAAATCCACCGGCTTATCCAGCTCGATCAGCCGGTTCAGCAGAAGTTCCGTGCCCGCGTAATGAACGTTGTCGTCGCCCGAACCATGCACGATCAGCAGATGCCCCTTCAATCCTTCCGCGAAATTGATCGCCGAACTCGATTTATATCCATCGACGTTCTGCAGCGGCAGTCCCATGTACCGTTCCTGATAAATCGAATCGTAGAGCCGCAAATCCGCCACCGGCGCCACAGACATCCCCACCTTATATACGTCCGGCGAGCGGAACATCAGATTCAGCGTGCTCGATCCGCCGCCGCTCCATCCCCACACCGCCACGCGCGAAGCATCCGCATACGGATGCTCTGTCAAAAATTTCTCGATGGCCGCCGTCTGGTCCTTCACGATCACCGGATGAATCGCGCCATACACCTGCTTGCGCCACTCGCGCCCCTTCGGCGCCGGCGTCCCGCGATTGTCAAAACTCACCACGATGTAGCCCGCCTGCGCCACGATCCGGTGAAAATCGAAATTCCACGCCGCCCACTGGTCCACCACCGTCTGCGCCGCCGGCTCGCCGTACACGAACACCAGCACCGGATATTTCTTAGACGGATCGAAATTTGGCGGCTTCAGCATCCACGCATCGAGCGTCGTCGAAGGATCCGTCTGCACTTTGAAAAATTCCGTCGGTGACGCGATTACCAGCGGCGCCACCGTCTTCGCCAGCTCCGCATTGTCTTCCGAAACGCGCGGCTTCGCCTGGCCCGTCAGGTCGATCAGGTCGAACACCGGAACCACATCCGCCCGCGAGTACATGTGGAACGCCCACTTCCCATCCGGCGAAATGTCGTACTCGTGCGTCCCCAATTGGTTCAGCGGGCTCACGCGCTCCGCTTTCCCGCTGCCATCCAGCTTCGTGCGGAACAAATATTTCTGCGTCGCGTTCTCCGGCGACGCGTAAAAATAAAGATCGCCGCTTTTCTCATCCACGCCCGGCAATCCCATCACGTCATACGGCCCCGGCGTCAGCAGCTGCACCTTCGACCCATCGCGCGAAACCAGGTACGCGTGCCGCCAACCGTCGCGCTCGCTCAGCCACAAGAAAGCCGCGCCGTCGTGAACCCACTTGATCTCGTCGTTGACGTCCACCCACGCCTTGTCCGTGTCGCTGAATATCTGTTTCACGCTCCCGTCGCTGGCGTTCGCGAGCAGCACGTCATTTTCATTCTGGAGTCGATTCAAATGTTCGATCGCCAGTTCCTTCGAATTCCCGGCCCACTCCAGCCGCGCAATGTAGTTGTCGCGCGGATCGCCCGGGACCTTCATCCAAGTCGTCGGCCCGCCGCTCGCGCTCACCACGCCTGCGCGCACCGCGGAATTTGTCGAACCCGGAATCGGAATCGGAATATCCAGCACCGTCGGATACACGCCGAGCCCCGGGTACGGAAACTGCGTCACAATCTCCTTCGGCTTGCCCAGGTTGTAAATCAGTTTGAAAATTCCCACGCCGCTCGTATCAAACTGCCAGTACGCGATCTTCGTTCCGTCCGGGCTCCAGCGGAATCCGTCGCGCACATCCAGCTCTTCCTCGTACACCCAGTCCGACGTTCCATTCACAATCGTCGCCGAGCCGTCGCTCGTGAGCGGCGTGATTTTCCCAGACGCCAGATCTTCCGCATAAATATTGTTCGCGCGCACGTACGCCACACGCGTCCCATCCGGCGAGAATTTTGCGAACATCAGCGTCGAAGCCACCGCATCGCCGCCGAGTTTTTTCAGCGTGCCGCTTGCGATGTCCAGCACCCAATAATCTCCGCGCGTCGGCCTGCGCCACACGGGCACGCCATTCGTGTAAATCAGCAGCTTCGATTTGTCTTTCGTCCACCCGTAGTCTTCGATCTGCAGCGGCGCCTTCGCGCCCGCCGGAATCAGTTTCGACGCCGGCACCAGCACGCTTCGATCCCCTGTCGCAGTCTCGTAGCGAATAATGTCCGCCGCGCCCTGCACCGACCCCGAAGGCTCCACAGTCGTGAACGCCGCGCCGTCATCGAGCCATCGCGCCGGTCCCGGATACTTCACCTCGAAATCAGGCGACGCGTATATCCGGTGCAGCAGCGCATCCGATTCCGCCGACACCTGCGCGCGCGCAGGCGGCGCAATGGCAATCGCTGCAAAGATCGCCGCAAGAAACGCTGAAGCAAAAACGCGGGCGGGAATTCCGATCGAGCGGCGTGACGCTGAACTAAGCGATGTCATCAACATTCCTCTGTGATCCTGAAATTGTGCGCTTCGATTATTCCGCGGAAGATTTCTTAAAGCTGCTTTCCTGAATTCCCCTGCCGTTGTCCGGCTGCAGCGGCCGCGCGTTGTTCGGGAAGAATTTCGCAAACGCCGCGATCTGCGCCGACGAAACCTCCACCGGCTTCTGCATCACGTACCACGTAACGCCCTCGGAGCACGGCGGAATCGTCAGCGAACCCGAAAACGTGTAGTAGTTGTGGTCGTTCGGCAGAAAATCCTCGGCGTTCAACTGCACTTTTTTGTACTCTGCCTCTTTTCCTACGTCGGTCGGTAATTTACCCCACAGCACGTGTAGCGGATAATTTTCGCTGCCCGCCTTCATCAGCACCGCTACCACCAGCAACTGTCCCTGCGCGTTGCGATGCACCAGGTGCAACTCGAGATCAGCGCGCTGTCCGTCGATCGCCGTCTCGCTCGGATGGTGAAAATGAAATTGCACCAGGTTATAAACCGACCCGTTCACCGTGATGCTGCTGCCCTCGCCGTAATTCACCTGCACCGTGTAGCCGGTGTTGACGATTTTCAGCGGCGTCAGTTTGTAGTCGAACTTGATCGGCGAAAGCTCCGCAGGCGCCGCGCCGTTAATATCGATCGGCGATTGATGCGTCCCCGTCTTGCACGCCGCATAAGATGGATCGAGATCGCCCCACTGCGCCGGCCCCGTAGGCGCCTCGTACGTCCAAGCCGCCGGAAATTTCGGTGCCACGTATTGCGCAAACGCGCCGTCAGCCGCAAAAAGTCCAGCCACCACTAAAATTGCAAACGTACCGATTCGAACGTGACGCCATAGCATCTTCGTCTCTCCTAGGCGGAATGGCGAGCGTAGCACCCCATTTTCGTTTCCATCCAACAAATTTTGCGCACTCAGTAGGACAGCCCCTCAGCCTGTGTGCACCCCGCTCTCAGCGGGGGGTGCCGTTGAAGTTGCCTCAGGCGAGCGCAGCGAGCTGTAACATAGACTGTCAGTCGGTGCCGGCCTTGGTCCCAGGTCGAGCCATAGCGCCCACACCTCGCTCCACACGAACCGCCCCGCTGCCCGAAATCTTTTTCTTCCGTCTTCGCATCCTTTTCCCCCGCCCCAACACCCAATGCCGTAGCACCCGCATTCCGTGATAAGAATTACGTGACACCTAACGACGTTACGCAATTTCCGGAGGCCACGATGGCAACAGAATGTAAACACTTCTCGCAGATCAAAAACGTAAAGCCGCACACCAACGGCTGCGAAGAGTGCCTCAAAATGCATGACACGTGGGTTCACCTCCGCCTCTGTCTCGAGTGTGGCCACGTAGGCTGCTGCGATTCGTCAAAGAACAAGCACGCCACCAAGCACTTCCACGCCACGAAACACGCCATCATGCAATCGATCGAGCCCGGCGAAAGCTGGAAGTGGTGCTACATCGACGAAATGCTTTTCGACAACTGAGTACAGGACCACGGGGGCGTGCGGATGAAATTGGCTATACGGTTGGCGATGGCGGTGGTGCTCGTGTGCACGCTCAGCGCAAAGCCGGCGCGCGCGCAGGAATCGAATCCCCCATTGAAGCCCGTCGTCCCGCCACTGCAGTTCGCCAATCTCGGCGACCTGAAATTGCAATCCGGAAAAGTGATCCACGATTTCCGGCTCGCTTATCGCACCGCCGGCACGCTCAACGCCGCAAAGTCGAACACCGTCCTCTTCCCCACCTGGCTCGGCGGCAAAAGCGAAGATCTCGCCAACCTGATCGGCCCGGCCAACGTCTTCGACACCAACAAATATTTTGTCGTCACCATCGACGCGATCGGCAACGGCGTCTCCTCCTCACCCTCGAACAGCAAAACGCAGCCCCGCCTGGATTTTCCCGAGTTCACAATTCGCGACATGGTGGAGAGCGAGTACCGGCTCGCCACCGAAGTGCTTCACGTCACGCACGTCCACGCGATCACCGGTATTTCGATGGGAGGCATGCAGACGTTCGAGTGGATTGTCGCGTATCCCGATTTCATGGACGTCGCCGTCCCCATCGTCGGCTCGCCGCAGTCCACCGCCTACGACAAGCTCCTGTGGACCAGCCAGATCGACGCGCTCAAACTCGATCCCGAATGGAAAGACGGCAAGGGCACGAAGTCCATGGCCGGCGGTTACGCTATTTACGCCGAAATCGAATCGATGAATATCAGCTCGCCCGCATATCGCGTCGCGCTAACGCCGCCGGGTGACTTCGCAACCTTCCTCACCAAGGCCCGAGCCGATTACAAAGGCTCCGCGCTCAGCGCATGCGACGACATCCGCCAGCGCCAGGCCATCATGTCGCTCGATATCCCGGGCGAATATTCCACCACGCTCGCCGATCTGCCGAAGCGCGTTCACGCGAAAGTTTTCGTCGTCGTCTCGCCCGAAGACCACATGGTCAATCCCGAACCCGCCATCGCGTACGCCAAAGCCTCCGGCTCCCCTCTCCTCCTAATGAACACGCCCTGCGGCCACTTAAGCCCCGACTGTGTCTCCACCGGCCCCCTAGTCGCCCAATTCCTAGCCAACCCAAGCTCCGTCCAATCCCAAACCCTCTCCGGCCCTGCCAAGTAGCGCGGCCGACCTCCGCAAAAACACTCCATCCAATTCAAGAGATTCATTGCAGGCGGGGTAATCGCCACGAGATCCCGGCGGGGCCCGGGATCTCGGGCTGTGGTTGGTCCAGGTACCAACTCAGTCCGGTTAACTGTGGCGCGCTAGGGCGAGTCGCAGGGGCGACTTCACCCGTCCTCGCGCGGGTTCCACAGCCAGCAAGACGGAACAACGCACGGGCTTGAGATTCGCAAGAGTCGTTTCAGGTTACAAAAAAAGCGTCGGACAGCCGACCCGGCTGTCCTCCGGCCATTCCGGGTGCCGCGCCCTTCATTTCGCGAAATCGCGAAATGACCCTGAGGAATGCCAGTGGCATGACGAACGGGGTTTCCCGGTGCGTAGCACCGCTCGCACACGTAGCTACTCGTACCGCAACGCCACCATCGGATCCACCGCCATAGCTCGCCGCGCAGGAATGTAAATCGCCAGCAGCGCCACTGCCGACAAAATCACCGCCGTCGCCGCGAACGACACCGGATCTGCCGAACTCACGCCGTAAAGCTCCGACGCCAGCGCCCGCGTCAGCACGAGCGTAGCCACGAGTCCGACCACAATCCCCGCGAGCACGAGCCGTCCACTCTGCACCACAAGCATCCGCAGCACATCCATCGGCTGCGCGCCCAGCGCCATGCGCACGCCAATTTCCTGCACGCGCTGCGTCACGTTGAATCGCACCAATCCAAATAATCCAATCGCCGCAAGCGCGAGCGCCATCGCCGCAAACACCGTCAGCAGCGCCACCACCGACCTCCGCGGCCCCAGCGACAGCGCGATGCGCTGATCCATCGTCTTCACATCCGAGATCGGCTGGTTCGGATCCACAGAAGCAAACGCCGCGCGCAACGCCTGCGTCGCTGAAGTGGCGCTTCCGCTCGACCGCACCACAAAAAACGTAGCTGGCGCGTCCGCTTGATACATCGAGTAATAATAGACGCCCTTCGCTTCGCCCTCCGCGTTCATTCCCGCGCCTTCTTCTCCCACAACAGTCGAATGCCGCACAGGCGCGACCAATCCCACGATCGTGGCCCAATCGCCTTTCTGGCCGCCGCGGATTTGTTGCCCGATCGGATCCTGATTCGGCCAATACAGCTTCGCGAGATTTTCATCGATGATGGCCACGCGTCCCGCGCCCTCAGAGTCCGAGGGCGTGAACGTCCGTCCGCGAATGAGGTTGATGCCCATCGTCTCGAAATAATTCGGGCTCACCACGCGAATATCCCCGTGAGGGCCGGGATCACTGGGAAGCGTCTGCCGGCCCTGAATCTCAAACGACGCGGAACCACCCACGCCACTGAAAGGCAATGGAGACACGGCCGCCGCGGAGGTGACTCCGGCAGTATTCTGCAAACGTTCGAGCGTCACGCGCACGAACGCGATCTGCTTTGCCGGCGTGTCGTACGAACGCTGCGGCAGCGCCGTAGCGGCGGTGAGCAGACCGTGCGGCCGGAAACCCACATTCACGTCCTGCATTTTCGCCAGGCTGTGCAGAAAAATTCCCGCGCCCGCGAGCAACACAAGCGAAAGCGCGAGCTGCCCCACGACGAGTGAATCGCGGAAATAATGGTGCGCACGGCTTACGTGCGCCGCACCGCGCCCTGCATTCAGATTTTCCTGCGGATCCACGCGCGCGACCTGCACGGCCGGCACGGCGCCGAAAATCAGCGCCGAGAATAGCGACGCAGCGCAGGTAAATCCCAGCACATAGGAATCCATGTGAACGGTGATCGCCGCGCCCAGATTTCCCTCCGCGAGCAATAGCAGCGCACGAATCGCAACATAAGCGAGGCCGATGCCGACAACTGTTCCCGCAACCGCGAGCACCAGACTCTCTGTAAGAATCTGCCGCGCCATTCGCGCCGGCGACGCGCCAAGCGCGGTGCGAACTGCGAATTCACGCTTCCGTGCCGACGCGCGCGCCAGCAACAATCCCGCCACGTTCGCGCACGCGATCAATAGCACGAGGCCCACCGCACCAAGCAGCACCAGCAACGGCGTCCGCACGTCGCCATACAGCAGCCGCGCGATCGGCACGGAAAACAGTCCCCATCCGGAATTCTTCGGGTAGTCGATGCCGGCCGTATCGATGAAGCGCTGAGTGATCACGCCCATCACCGCCGCCGCTCGGTCAGCCGTGACGCCGGGCTGCAAGCGCGCGATAGCGAAATAGCGTTCATTGAAAAAGTTATTGCGATCGAACTCAGCAGGCGCGAGCCCCATAGGCGACCAGATGTCCACGCCGGCGGGCCAGTCAAAATCCGCGCGCATCACGCCGACAACTTTATAGCTCTGCTGATTCAGTTCGATCGACCGTCCAACGATCGACGAATCGGAACCAAAAATCGTCTTCCACGCGCGATTCGACAACACCACCACCGAATTCGCTCCCGGCTGATCCTCTTCCGGTGTGAACGTTCGCCCCAGATACGGCGTCGCGCCAAGCACCTCGAACCACTGCTGCGTCACCTGCGATCCCACCAGGCGCACCGGGAATCCGCCCGCCGAATAATTGAAATCCATGCCCTGCTCGAGCGCCACCGAGCTAAACGTGCCCGCTTCGTGCCGGACCAGATCGAAATCCGGCACGGAAATCTGAATGCTATCGAGGCGAAGCGAAACGTACCGCGCGCGCGGCGCCACCACTCGCTCCGGATGATCGATTCCCGCGGGATGGAGCAGCAGCCCGTTTACTACGCTGAAAATCGCTGTGTTCGCGCCGATGCCAAGCGCCAGCGTCAGCACCGCAATCGCGGCGAACCCCGGCGATTTCGCCAGGAGCCGCAGCGTGTACTTCAGGTCTTGCACGAATGTGTTCATCGGCGACTCCCGCGACGGCGAGTTTCAGACGGCGTAAGCGCACGCAAGAGTCACGCAGGCGCACTTCGCCCGGCTGGTGATTGAAGGTACGCGCAAGTACGCCCGGAAGTTCACCGAAAAATGCTACAGAGCGGGCAATCAGCAAGCCGGAGGGCCGAACAGCTACAAAACGGTGACGACTGCTACTTCGTGGACTTCACTTTCGAAAGCTTGAGAGTCATCTCCAAATCGCGCCTCGTATCAAAGTTCGAAATCGTGCGCGTCGGCGAGAGCGTCTCGTTGTGCTCCGCGTAAATCTCGTAATCGACGTTGGGATCGAGCCCGCTGAACCGGTACGTCGCCGTGTCGTCCGCGATGTACGTCTTCACCGCCAGCGTCTTCAAATTTTTCAGGTACACCACGCTGGAAGGAACCGGATTCTCCTGCTTATCGATCACCGTGCCGTGCACCACGCGCAGCTGCGCCTCGGCTTTCTTCTGGGCCTTGGTCTGCGGAGGGTCTTGGTCGAGCGGCTGAACCTTCGGTGCAACCTGCGCCGAACAGGCCGGCGCAAGCGCGGAAAAACCACCAACACAAAGTAGAAATGCGAACAGTGCGGCGAAGCGGAAGGGTTTCACAATGTCCTTGGATGCGCGCGAACTTGAGCTGGTTTCAGAACGTTTCCAAGCGCGATCTCACTCACCGCAAGCAACTGCCCGCGGCCGGACGCAAAGCAACAACGCGTCTACTCGTCCTCGTCCGGATTCTCCAGGTCGCGCTCGCCGTCCTCTTCTTCCTCGTCTTCCTCTTCGTCTTCTTTCTCGGCGCTCGATTCTTCTTCTTCGTCCTCATCGTCGTCATCGTCATCTTCGGAAATCTTGATCAGATGGACGGGATGAGTCTGCGTCACTTCGAGTTCAGCATCGCACTCGGGGCAGCCGACGATTTCGCCTTCCTCGACTTCGTCTTCGTCGAGATCAATTTCGGTGTCGCATTCCGGACAACGTGTCACGGGCCAAGTCTCCTTTCACGAGGGAAGGTCAGCTCGCGGAGTATTATATACCGCGAGGCAAATTGAAAAAGGCCACGGATGGGAAAGAGTGACCTCGAAACGTGAATATCCCGATAGGCCACTGGTAGGCGTCGGCGGCGTGGTGATCCACGGCGGCCGGACTCTACTGATCAAGCGCGGCGGCCCTCCCCTCGAAGGTCAATGGTCGATCCCCGGCGGAATGCTCGAGCTCGGCGAAACTTTACGCGAAGGCGCGGCGCGTGAACTCCTCGAAGAAACCGGCTTGACCGTCCGAGTCGGCGAGCTAGTCGAAGTCTTCGAACGCATTTTCCCCGACGACACCGGAAAAATCCGCTATCACTTCGTCATTCACGATTTCCTCTGCGAAGTCATCAGCGGCGAACCACGCGCCGCCAGCGACGTAACCGACGTAGCCTGGGCCACCCGCGACGAACTCCCCTCCTTCGAACTCACCGAAACCGCCACCCGCGTCCTCCTCCGCGCCTTCGCCATGGCAAATCCGTAGTAGGACAGGCTCTAAGCGGGATGTGCCCTAGTCGCGCGCAGCGCGATGTAGTTTAGACTTTCGAGTCTGAGCGCGACCAACTCTCAGTTGGTCGCGGGTTTAGCAATCCCGAGTCCCGAGATTCCGCCAATTTGCGCACGCGAATATATCGTGTTACGATATATCCACCATGCACCGCCCAACGTCCAACGCCCATGAGAAACTGTTGCGCCGCCTAGCCGAGTTCCGCTTCCAACTCCGCCGATTCCTCCTCTACAGCGAACGCGCCGCAGCGCACGCCGGCGTCCAGCCACAGCAACACCAGCTCCTCCTCCAAATCGCCGGCAAGCCCTCCGACGCCCTCGCCACGATCGCCTACGCCGCCGAACGCCTCGGCCTGCAACACCACAGTGTCGTTGAACTCGTCGATCGCTCCGTGCGCGAGCGCCTCATCGAACGCGGCGAAGATCCCGCAGACGCCCGCCGCGTAATTCTCACCGTCACAAAGAAAGGCCGCCGCGTCCTCGACGAACTCTCCACCGATCACGCCACCGAATTAAGCGAAATGGGTCCGCGACTCGCGCAAGCGCTCCATGGAATCGGAACCACCAAACAAAAAACGCGCCGCACAACAGCGCGCAAACGCACCGAAAGGCCGAAACAACAATGAACTCCCATCCATCCGCCCTCCGCGATTTCACCGTGGACCGCCGCGTCTGGCTCCTCTCAGCCGTCGCCGTCGTCATCGGAGCCGGCGGCGCCGTCCTCGCCGTACTGCTCCTCAAATGCATCGCGCTCGCAACGAACATTTTTTATTACCATCGCATTAGTTTCGCGAACGTCAGCCCCGCAGGCAGCACGCTCGGCGTCTTCATGCCTCTCGTTCCCATCATTGGCGGCCTCATCGTCGGCGTGATGGCCCGCTACGGCTCGGAAAAAATTCGTGGCCACGGTATTCCCGAAGCGATCGAAGCAATTTTGCTGCGCGGCGCGCGCGTCGAACCCGTCGTCGCGTTGTTGAAGCCCATCTCCGCCGCAATCTCGATCGGCTCCGGCGGCCCGTTTGGCGCCGAAGGTCCGATCATCATGACGGGCGGCGCCTTCGGCTCGCTCGTCGCGCAGTGGATCCGCCTCACAGACGCCGAACGCACCACGCTACTCGTCGCCGGCGCCGCGGCCGGAATGTCCGCCACATTCGCTTCGCCACTCGCGGCGATCCTGCTCGCCACGGAATTGCTCCTCTTCGAATGGCGGCCGCGCAGCCTCGCGCCCGTTGCATTTGCAAGCATCACGGCTGCAATTTTGCGCGTGCGCTGGCTCGGCGCCGGCCCGCTCTTCCCCGTCCCTGAAATGGGCGCGATGCTTTCCGGCAAAATCGCCATCGGCGCGATTCTCACCGGCCTTCTGATCGGCGTGCTCGCGGCAGGCATGAGCCGCATGATGTACGGCTTCGAAGATCTTTTCGCAAAGCTGCCGGTGCACTGGATGTGGTGGCCGGCGATCGGAGGAATCGGCATCGGCGTCGGCGGAATATTTTTTCCGCGCGGCCTCGGAGTCGGCTACGACAACATCGCCGAGCTCCTCCGCGGCAACGCGCCGCTCGCGCTGCTCGTTGGCCTGCTGGTCGCGAAAAGCTTGATGTGGGCGTTTTCGCTCGGCTCGGGAACTTCCGGCGGCGTGCTCGCACCTCTACTCATGATCGGCGGCGCGGCCGGAGAATTGCTCGCGCACTTGGCTGGGGCAAGCGTAGAGATGCAGGCGCTGTGGGCGATGGTCGGAATGGCCGCAATGCTTTCGGGTTCGCTGGGCGTGCCACTCACGGCGATCGCTTTCACTCTCGAGATCACGCATTCGATCGGCGCGATGGCGCCGGTGATGATGTCCTGCATCGGCGCATATCTCGTCACATCGTTGATCCTGCCGCGCTCGATCCTCACAGAAAAAATCAGCCGCCGCGGATTCCACCTCACGCGCGAGTACGGTGTCGATCCGCTGGAAATGGTTTCGGTGAACGAAGTGATGTCCGCATCGCCGGCGTGCGACCCCGCCTCACAGCTGCCCGAGTATTACGCCTTCGGCGACGAAACTTCACGCACCGCCGCAGAACGCATGGCCACCACAGGTCTCGACCAACTCGCCGTAGTCGATCGCACCACGAAGAAAATCTGCGGCAGGGTCACGCTGCACGACCTGCTCGCAGGCCGCAAACGCGCCATCGATCGCGAGAACGAACGCGTCCGCGTCTTCTCCGCGCGCATCCCAGGCGAACGCTCCGTAGCGCGATAATCCGGCCTCCACAAGCGCGAAGCAGGTCAGCACATCACGCCATGACGGGATGCACTGAGCGCATGCCGGATTCAACGTGTCGCGCACGCTCCAGCGCGGCCGCCACCGACGCGCAAAAGTTTTCCTCGCCGACGTGGCGGTCAAACCCGGCGCGGCGCATGCGCAGCATCGGCTGCTCCCGCGCGCCGCAAACAATCAACACGCGCCCCGATTCGCGCACGCGATCGGCCAACGTTTCGAGCGCCTGAATGCCGGTGGCGTCGATCGCCGTCATGTTCCGCAATCGCAAAATCACAACGTGCGGCAGCTGCGGCAGCCGTGCATAGAGCGCATCGATCTTGTCCGTCGCTCCAAAAAGAAACGGCCCGTGAATCCGGAAGATACTCACGTATTCCGGACTATCCTTCTGCTGCAGAATGTGCGCTTCGCCGTCGCGCAAATATTCCGGCGTCACTTCTGAAACTGTTGTGGTCTGCGTCACCTTCCGGATGTAAACCAACGACGCGAGAATCATTCCCGCTTCCACCGCCACCGTAAGATCGGCGAACACCGTCAGCGCGAACGTGACGAGCCACACGCCGATTTCGAGCGAAGACAGCCGCAAAATCCCTGGAATCTCGTGCCACTCCCCCATCCCGTAGGAAACCACCAAGAGAATTGCGGCCAGCACCGTGAGCGGAATGAATTGCGCAAGCGGCGCCGCAAACAGCACGATCGCCAGCAGCGTGAGCGAATGAATCATTCCCGCCACCGGAGTTTTCGCGCCCGACCGGATATTTGTAGCCGTTCGCGCGATCGCGCCTGTGGCGGGCAAGCCTCCGGCAAGCGGTGAAAGCACGTTCGCGATGCCCTGCGCCACCAGTTCAACATTGGGGTTGTGGCGATCGCCGCTCAAGCGATCCGACACCACGGCGGACATGAGCGACTCGATCGCGCCCAGCATTGCCAGCGCAATCGCAGGAGAAATCAGTGGCCGCACGATATCGATGCGAAATTGCGGAATGTGAATCACCGGAAAGCCCGAGGGAATTCCGCCAAAGCGCGTGCCAATTGTCGCCACCGGCAACTTCAACGCCACAACGGCGGCCGTTGCGGCAAACAGCACCACGATGTACCCAGGCACGCGCTGCACGTAGAGCCGGAAAATAATGATTACCGCGAGCGCCGCAACGCCGAGCGACGTCTCCGGCGGCGACAACGTCCAAAACTGGTGCGCGAGCACGGACACACGCGCCGCGAATTCGCCCGGCACTTTGTCGATCTTCAACCCGAAAAAATCTTTGATCTGCGTGCTGGCGATCAATACTGCAATGCCGTTAGTGAATCCGATCACCACCGGGCGCGGAATAAATTTAACGGCCCCGCCGAGGCCGGTGATGCCCAGCAGCATCAGCATCACGCCGGCCATCATCGTGCACATGAAAAGTCCATCGACGCCGTACTTCGCGACGATTCCGTAAACCACTACAACGAACGCGCCGGTGGGCCCTCCGATTTGCGTCGAAGATCCACCGAGCGCAGAAATCGCAAACCCCGCGACGATCGCGCAATAAAGCCCGGACTGCGGCGGCACTCCCGACGCAATCGCGAACGCCATCGCCAGCGGCAGCGCCACCAGGCCCACGGTAATTCCCGCGAGCAGGTCGCCGAAAAAAATCCGCCGTGAGTAATGACGCAGTAAGACAACAGATTTAGGGAGCCAATCGCTCATAGATACGGAATCGTCCACAGGCGCGAATGCCTTCAGTCCACGCGAGCGGACCAATCACTAGTATCGCCGGGCGCACGAACCAGCCGAGGTGACGCACGTCACCAGTGAAAACGAATCAATGGCGCGCTACGAAACCAGCCTAAGCCGTGTGGTCGTGATGAGAGTGGAATTTGGAATCGTGGCACGCACCGCGGAAGGGCGCCGTGAAAATGCGGCGGATCGCGTGCAGCAACTTTCGAAACAACGTCGGCTTTTCGTACTGCCGCCAAGCTCTCTGTGTCATAGGGCCCAACCGCTCGCTGCGCAAAACCATCCACGCAGCGTCGAAACTTTCACGTCAACTAACTCGCTGCAGCCTCAGACAGCCGCCCGTACCGCCGCTCGCGCCCCAGAAAATCCTCCACGGCGGATTCCAGGTCGGACGCTTTGAAGTCCGGCCACATCACCGGCGTGAAAAATAGCTCAGCGTACGCGCATTCCCACAACATGAAATCGCTCAGTCGCCGGTCGCCGCCGGTTCGAATCAGCAAATCCACGTCCAGCGCCGCGCCGGTCGAATGCGTCACCTCGCCCAGCCGCTTCGCGAATTCGCGCTGCGAAACTTCCAGGCTACTCATCATCCAGCACGCCGCGCGCAAAATCGCATCACGCGACGAGTAATCCACAGCAATGCGCAGCTCGAGCGCGCGTCCCGCGGCTGTAGCGCGCTCCGCGGCATCGATCGATTGTTTCAGTGAAGGCGGCAGCCTGTCGCGGCGCCCGATCACGCGCAACCGGATTCCCTCCGTCACGCACTTCGGCGCTTCCGCGCGAAAATATTCTTCCAGCAAGCCGAGTAGCGCATTCACTTCGCTCATCGGCCGGCCCCAGTTGTCACTCGAAAACGCGTACAGGGTCAGCGTGCCGATACCCAGCCCCGGAGCGGCGCGCACCACGCGGCGCACAGATTCCACTCCCGCGCGATGCCCTTCCGACCGCGCAAGTCCCCGCTGCCCGGCCCAGCGTCCATTGCCATCCAAAAGTATCGCGACGTGAAGTCCGTTCGATGTTGCCGTCTGCTGGACGAGTTTGTTGATGGGTACGCTCATCGATTTATCCGCGTTATGAATTTGGTAGTAGCGCTAGCCTTCCCGCGTCACACGTATCAAAGCTTCCATATGATCCAGATATTTTTCCAGCGCGCGCCGGCCTGATGCGGACAGGCGATACTCCGTCTTCGGCACGCGGCCATCGAACGATTTCGCGCAGTCGATGTATCCCGCATCTTCCAGCTTGCGCGCGTGTACGCTCAGGTTTCCGTCGGTCACGCGCAGCAGTCCCTTCAGGTCATTGAACGTGAGCGACGCGTTCACCGCCAGCGCGCTGATGATCGCAAGCCTCGTCCGCTCGTGAATCAGCCGATCGAGATTGGTCGCCTGCGCTTCCGTTCCCGCCGCGCGCCGTGCGCGTTCCGCTCCGTCGTTTCGCTCTGGGCGCGTCGTGCGCACAGCATTCGATTTAGCCGCCATATTTCCTCGCAATCATCGCACCGAAAAGTATATGAAGCCCGCCAAAGCCGGCCGCGAGAAACCAATTACTCCAGCTCGATGGGCAAAAAAGCGCCACCGCGCCGAGCACCATAAAGCAGAGACCCATCAGCGGAACGATTCGAATCGAAAACGCTCCACCCGTCACCACGCCCGTGCCATATAGAAGTAGCCACTCCGCGGGAATCGGTTCGATGTTCGCATTGCGCACGTTCATCGCGATCAGCAGCGCGCCCACGAACAGCGGCGGAGCAAAACTGTAAGCGAAACGCCGTCCAGGCCCCGAGAACACCGGCGTGCCCGCACTTCGCGCCTTCGAATACGTAGTCCACACCGCGATTCCAACCGCGACGATCGCCTCAGCCATCCACGTGCCCAACCACCCGATCGACGAAGTCTGCCGCGACGCGATCACCGCCGCTCCTAGCGCCGTGATCCCCATTGCCACTCCGCCCCAGCCGGGAACGGCCGTGAACGAGCTGGCTCGCTCCATCGTTTCGCGGATGAAGCGCAGGTTGTCTCGGGCGTGGTCGTCGATCGCCAGCGGCGTTGGAGAACCGCCGGGGCGCGATGCCGGAAACTTGGAAGACGCCATACGTTGAGCATAAGCAGCCTAACTGCATCTGTCAAGTACTTTACATAATAAAGTTCGATGAAACTCTCGTGAAAAATAGCCGCCGAAAGCCATTCCCGGTTGTGCACCGTCTAAGTGGCGGCTATGCTGCATCAGCTTCTAATAAAGATGAGGAGACAGCGGATGAAAAAGATTCTGGCAGCACTGGTAATCCTGGCTTGTACGGGCCTTGCGGCATCCACGCAGGCGCAGACTCCGGCTCCCGCGGCAGACGCTTCGAAAAATCCCGTGACGGACATGCTGCGCCAGGTTCTCGGTCGCGCCGCGCAAAACCAGGTGGCCGCGGCGGATGCAATGCCGGCGGACAAATACAGCTACAAGCCCACGCCCGAACAAATCACCTTCGGCCATTTGATCGTGCACATCATCAACTCCAATAATCTCGTCTGCTCGGCGTACGGCGGCACCACCGCGACCACCGAAAAACCGGCCGACACCGACTCGAAAGACAAGCTGATGCCGCAGCTCAAGGCTTCCTTCGACCTCTGCACGCAGGCGTTTGCGAAGGCCGACGATTCAAACCTCGGCGAATCGATCAAAGTTTTCGGCGACCGGCAAATCTCGCGCGGCGGCGTGATCATTATTCTGGCCAGCGAATTCGCCGACCACTACGGCATGCAAGCGATGTACTTGCGGCTAAACGGACTCGTCCCGCCGACGGCCAAGAAGAATTAAAAGAAGTCAGAAGACGGTGCGGCTACTTCGGATAACGTCCGAACAACTGGTTCCAGCGGATATAGATCAGATCGCCAAACATCGTGAGGCTGGCGCGCACGACGTGCACTTTCGTCGCTTCGTCGTGCGCCCACCGCACCGGCACTTCCGCGATGCGCAAACCATGCCGCTTCGCCAGAAACAAAACCTCCGGATCGAATCCCCACCCCAGAATCCGCTGCTGCTCGAAAACAATGCGCGACGCCTCGCGCTCAAACACTTTGAACCCGCATTGCGTATCGTGAATCGGCAGCCACGTAAAGAGCCGCACCAGCGCGTTGAAAATAATTCCCGCCATCTCGCGCAGTTGCGACTGCCGAACCGAGATCAGCGAACGGTCGATCGCGCGCGACCCGATCGCCACCTGATTCCCTTTCTTCAGCGCGTCGAATAATTTTTCAGACTCTTCGATCGGCGCCGATAAATCCGCGTCCGTGAAAAGCGCCAGCCGCCCGCGCGATTCCAGCATGCCGTGCCGCACGCTGTAGCCCTTCCCTTGGTTGCCCGGATTCGAAAGCAGCCGCACCGACGGCCACTGCCGCGCCCAATCGCGCGCCACTTGCGCCGTGCCGTCCGTCGATCCGTCGTCCACCACGATCACTTCGATCTGGTCGAGCGGCAACGGACGTCCCTCGAAATATTCGCGGATGCGAGCCAGCGTTCGCGGGAGCCGCTTTTCTTCGTTGTAGGAAGGAATGATGATCGAAAGCTCGGGGCCCAAACTCATTTTTCCAGGGCGCCATCGGGGCGCAAACGCCAGCCGTGCAATCCCAGCAGCGGAACGAACCGGCACGGAAACAGCGTTTGCTGCGTGACGCGATTTTCTTTTTTCACCAGCAGCATCAAGTCCTGCTGCTCCGCATTTCCAACCGGAATCACCAGGCGCCCGCCCTCCGCCAGCTGATCCACCAGCGTCGCAGGCACAGCCGGCGCCGCCGCGCTCACCAGGATCGCGTTATACGGCGAAGCCATCGGCCACCCGAGCGAACCATCACCCGCAAAAATGTTCACGTTCCTGTACCCGAGCCGGTTCAGCCGCTCGCGCGCCGTCGCCACAAGTTGCGTGCGGAATTCCACCGCGAACACCTCGCGCGCGAGATACGAAAGCACCGCCGCCTGGTAACCCGACCCGCACCCGACCTCGAGCACACGATCTGTGGGCTCAATCGCCAGCGCTTCCGCGGCAGCCGCCACCATGTACGGCTGCGAGATCGTCTGCGCTTCGCCAATCTGCAGCGGTTTATCGTCGTACGCTTCGCCCACGCACGACGCCGGCACAAATTCATGCCGCGGCACCGCCAGCATCGCATCCAGCACCCGCGGCGACGCAATCCCGCGCTCGCGAATTTGCCGCGCAACCATTTCTTTCCGCGCGGAGTCGAACTGTAGCGTTGCCGTGGCCGTGCCCGCGCCGTTTGCGCTCATGGTAGCAATCCCGTTTTTACTGGCGGCTGGGAATTCCCGTCGATTACTTCCACACCTGCGAGCCGTGCGATTCGTTTTGGCGGACCGCTGAGACCAGGAAGGCTCACTCGGCTGAAATTATCACAGGAAATGCGCGGCTGCTACTGGAACTCAATTCATCGAAGTAGCAGGTCACCCGAGCCATAAACGCGCCGGCACCGGAATTGCATAGCTGCACCTCGTTCGATACAGTTCTAAGGTTCGTTTGTCAGGGCGGACAGAAGCCCGGACCAACCACAGGAGATCCGATGAAGTTTCAGAATGCCCTGATTTTGGCGGCCTGTTCGGCGTTCACTCTCGCCGCCGCCCCGGCACACGCGCAAGCCGCACCCGGCACCGCGCCCGCACAGAAGCCGGCCGCACAAGCCGCCGCGCCCGCCGAAAAGCTCGACCCCGCGAAGGAAGCCGCCATTCGCCACTTGCTCGACCTCACCGAAATTTCCAAGATGGGCGACAACATTTCCGCCGGCATCTCCCGCGAAGTTCAAAACGCCGCCGGCCGCGCCGTCGCGCAGGATCAAGTTCCGAAGTTCATGCAGGAATTCAGCGCGAAATTCACCACTGCCGCCCCGGCCAGCAAAGTCACTGACGCAATCGTTCCGATTTACGCAAAGCACTTCACGCTCGAAGAAATTCAAGGCCTCACCAAATTCTACGAGTCGCCGCTCGGCCAGAAGCTCGTGAAGGAAATGCCGGCCGTCGTGCAGGAATCGCAGAACGTCGGCGTCGAAATGGATGAAGCCGCGGCTCTCGTAGTCCTCCGCGGAATGCAGGACGAATATCCCGTGCTGAAACAGATGCTGCCGCCGGATCCGAATGCTCCCGCGCCGGCCGCTCCTGCCGCAACTCCAACGCCGGGTGCAGGCGCCGGTGATTCGGGCGCATCTTCTGCTCCTCCGCCGAAGAACGTCCAGCCGGGCACGCCCGCCACGCCGAAGCAGTAATTTTTTTCGGCGCGCTCTTGAGGGCGCAATGAAACACGTCACGATGAACGACAACATGAAACTAACGAGGAGGCCGGTGCTCGCCGGCCTCTTCGCGTTTCTGGCCGCCGTCGCATGCGCGCTCGCCGGAATTCATCCCGCACTCGCGCAATCGCAACAGTCTCCCGCGCAGACCGGCTCGATCACCGTTTCCGCCGCGATCAGCCTCAAAGACGCTCTCGCCCAACTCGGCCCGCTCTACGAAAAACGCGTCCCCGGCGCGAAAATCACCTTCAACTACGGCGGCTCCGGCACGCTCGAGCAGCAAATCGAACAAGGCGCTCCGGCCGACATTTTCTTCTCAGCCGCCGAGCAGCAGATGGATCAGCTCAAAGCCGCCGGCCTCATCGACGGCGCGCCGCACGACATCGTCTCCAATTCCCTCGTACTCATCGCGCCCGCCGGCGACGACGCGCTGAAAACTCTCGAAAATCTTGAAGCCCCCTTCGTGAAAAAAATCGCTCTCGGCGAAACGAAAACCGTTCCCGCCGGAATGTACGCCCAAGAATCCCTCGCCCATCTCGGCCTCTGGGCCGGCCTCACGCCGAAAATCGTCTTCGCGAAAGACGTTCGCGCCGTCCTCACCTACATCGAAACCGGCAACGCCGACGCGGGCTTCGTCTATGAAACCGACGCGCTCAGTTCGAAAAAAGTTCGAGTCGTCACCAAAGTCCCCGACGACACGCACGCGCCAATCGTCTATCCCGCCGCGGTACTGAAAAATTCCAAGAATCCCGAACTCGCGAAAGCCTTCCTCGATTTTCTCGCCGGCTCCGACGCGCGCGTCATCTTCCAGGAATTCGGCTTCGCTCCTCCGCCGGCAGACACCACCGTCATCGAAAAACCTGCCGCCGCAAATTAGTCCCGCTCCGGCTACAATCCTCCTCGCATGGCGCCCGTCACAGACTGGTCTCCGCTTTGGATTTCGCTCGCGACCTCCATCGTCGCGACGATGCTCACCCTCGTCGTCGGCGTCGCCGCGGCGGCGTGGCGCGGACGCAGGCGCGGCCCACTCGCCGTCGTCGTCGATTCGATTTTCCTTTTGCCTCTCGTGCTCCCGCCCACCGTCGTCGGATTTCTGCTGCTCGTGATTTTCGGCCGCCGCAGCCCCATCGGCGCGCTGCTCGCCAAGCTCGACGCGACCATCGTATTTTCCTGGCCCGCCACCGTGATCGCCGCCGCCACGGTTTCTTTTCCGCTGATGTATCTCACCGCTCGCGCCGCGCTCGAGCAGGTCGATCCCACTCTCGCCGAAGCCGCCCGCACTCTCGGTGCCGGCGAATCGCGCGTGTTGCGCGAAATCCTGCTCCCGCTCGCGTGGCCCGGCATCCTCGCCGGCACCGTTCTCGCGTTCGCCCGAGCGCTCGGCGAATTCGGCGCCACCCTAATGATCGCGGGCGACATTCCCGGCCGCACCGAAACAATTCCTCTGGCAATTTATTTCGCGGTGGAATCCGGCGACATGCAGCGTGCCTGGATGTGGTGCGCGATCGATGTGGCGATTTCGCTGGTGCTGCTCGGCGGGCTTTATTACTGGACGAATGCGCAGCGTGCGGCAAGCGGCGTGCGCAAAACTACGCGGAGAACCGATGCCGCTTGAAATTGATATCGAAAAGCAACTCGCAGACTTCACGCTGAACGTGAAATTTCACGCGCCTGACGGGCCCCTCGCAATCCTCGGCGCATCCGGCGCCGGAAAAACGATGTTGCTGCGCTGCATCGCCGGCCTCGAAACGCCCGAACGTGGCCGCATCGTGCTGAAGGGCCGCACGCTTTTCGATTCCGACGCTAACGTTAACCTTCCCGCGCGCGAACGCTGCATCGGCCTGCTCTTCCAGAATTACGCGCTCTTCCCGCACCGCACCGTCGCGCAAAATATCGGCTTCGGCCTCACCGCGCTCACCGCCACCGAACGCGACGCGCGTGTCGCGCATCTCGCAGCGCGTACCCAAGTCGTCGAACTCGTCGGTCGCTCAGCCCGCGAACTTTCCGGCGGCGAACAGCAGCGCGTCGCGCTCGCACGCGCACTGGCAATCGATCCGAAAGCGCTGCTCCTCGACGAACCGCTCTCCGCCATGGACACTCACCTTCGGAGCCAGGTGGAAACGCTTCTCGAAGAAACCTTCCAGTCTCACGCGCGCCCCGCGCTCGTCGTCACCCACAACATCGAAGAAGCCTACCGCATCAGCCAGGACTTGCTCGTCCTCTCGCGCGGCCACGTCGTCGCGCACGGCCCCAAGCACGAAGTCTGGCGCCGCCCCGCCAACACAGAAGTCGCGCGCCTCACCGGCTGCAAAAATATTACCCGCGCTCAAGTCGAGCCGGACGGCACCGTCACCGCCATCGACTGGCGCCTCCGACTCACCCTCGCGCACCCCGCGCCCGCATCCACTCGCTGGATCGGCATCCGCGCCCACCACATCGAATTCCCCGACGCGCTTGCACAAGAAACACCACGCAGCGCACCGCCGCCTCAAAACCAAAACGCGTTCCCTTGCTGGCTGGCTCACCACTCCGAAACGCCCTTTCGCATGACCGTCTTCCTCCGCACCCGCGAACTCGAAAAATCCGAAGACGAAATCGAACTCCAAGCCGAACTCACCAAGCCCGAATGGGACCGCCTCCGCACCATAGAACAACCCTGGCGCGTCCGCCTCTCCCCCGAAAATTTATTTCCGATGGATTCCTAGTCTTGGCGCAGGAGACGCCAGACACGAGCACGGTTGACGCGATCAGCACCGCACCACTATGGGCTGCGGGAGCGAAGCTACCGCTTTGCCACCAACGTCAGCAAATCTCCGACGAAGCCTCGAGCAGCTCCAAACGCAGCCCGCGCACCAACTCAGTGAAAATGCCGTATAAATTTTACGTCGAGCGAATAAGTCCCGTTGATGTCCCGCAGAAACACGATCGAGAGATCCCTCTTCACGTGGTACTCCACCTGAATCAGCTGCTCCTGATCCGAAGCCGCATTCGATGAGTATGTGATTGTGAGGTCCCTCGTCACTTGCTGCTCGATCGTCACACGCGCCGAGGCAGAAGATTCCGTCGTCGTCCCCGCCAAAAACGGATCCACGCGAAAATGGCTGATGCCAAATAAGTGTTCAATTCGCCCGCCCAGCCCGCTCGAAATCGCCTCCGAAAGCAGCGCCGTCGCGCCGTAGTTCTGCCCGCCGCCCGCGCTGCTCGATCGCAACGCGCTTTCCTCGCCCGTGCTCCCAAGCGCCAGCAGCGCGATGATGTCCGTGTCCGGCAGCGGCGGGTCCGACCGGTAGCTCAGCGAAAGTTTGCTCGCGCGCCCCGAAAAGTTGATCGTCACCGCGTACTGGCTGATCGTCGAAGTCGCTTCGATGTTCAGTTCCGGATCCAGCTGAAACGGATTCGCGAAATTGATGTCGCCGCGTGTGAGCGCAAAATTATTCCCGCGGAACGACATTTCTCCGCCCAGCAAGTGAATGTGCCCCAGCAAGATCGGATGATCCGGAGTGCCGCGCAAGTGCAAGTCGCTATCGATTTCCACCTGCGCGCCTGTCCACTCGATGCGCGCGCCCGGCGCGGTGTGGCTCGCCACATCAAACGTAAGATTCCTCATGAACGGCGACGATGACGCGCTGCTGCCCTCCGGGCTCGGCGTAAAAAACGAAGTGATGTCCACGCCCGGCGCAAATAGCAGCCGCTTCAGCTCTACGTTGCCGCTCAGAATCGCCGCGTCCGTCGTGCCGCTCAACTGCAAACTGCCGCCCACCAGCCAGCTCATCCCCGCCGGATATCGCACGCGCACTTGATTCGTCGTCGCCGTGATTTCGTAGCGCACCGGTCCGTCTTCGCCGTACGTCACGCTGCCGCCCAGCGTCAGCTGCCCGCCGCCGGAATCCGCCGTCACGTTTTCAAAAAGCAGCCGGCTGCTGTCAAACACCAGCTCGCCCTTCACGTTGCTCAGCCCAATCGGCGCTTCCGCGTACGATGCCGACGCATTCTGCAAACTCGCGCGGCCTGTGATGCGCGGTTTCGAAAGCGTGCCTTGGATCGCCACGTTCGCGTCCGCTTGTCCCGTCGCCGTCAAATCCGGCACGAGCCCTTTCAGAAGGCCAAGGTTCACCGCGCCCGCAACGTTCACGTGCACCGGGCGGTCGCGATCGAATCGCGCCGATCCCGTGATTTCAAAGTTGCTGTTTGGTCCCGTGATGCGCGCCTGGTTGATGCGCACTTCGTTCCGCCGGTAAGCGAATTGCACCGGTCCGTCGTTGCGCAGCGAAATAAAAAGGTAGTCGAACGATATGAACGAAATATTCGCGTCGATCTCGATCGTGTCCGGCTTTTTCAACTGGCCGGAAAGCGCGAACTCTCCATCCACCACGCTGTGTTTCGTCAGATTTTTCAGGTGCAACCCGCTCTTCAGCAGCGGGTCCAGGTCAAACTGCTTCATCGTCAGCTTGCCGGCGATGTCCTGGTCACCCGTGAGCACCAGCGAAATCTGCCCGGCGAGATTACCGTTCGATTTTTCAGACGCCACGTCCATGCTGATCTTGGCGCCGTCCGAGGTCATGTGTCCGATGAAGTCACCTTGGTCGTCCGTGCCCACCTTCAGCGCGACCACGTGAAAATCGCCCTGCCCTTGCGGCGAACGTATCGGTCCACTTCCGCGCAAGTTGAAATCGATCGTGCCGCCGAGTGGAACGTTTGCCGTCTGCACCGCTTTGATTTCTGAAATCGGAATGTTCAATCCCGCGAGCGTGAAATCCGCCGTCTGCTCCACCGGCTTGTACAACAAGTTCCCCGTAACGCGGCCGTCGTGCCGCCGCAGGTCGGCGCGCGAGATGCGAACCTCATCCGGCGAGTAGCGCAGCTCGCCTGAAAATGAGTCGGCGTGATAGCCCTTCACGTCGATGTTTTCCAGATTTGCGTTCGCGTCAAACGTTGGTGCCGCTTTCGTACCACCCGCTCGAAATGTGCCGCTCACCGTCGCCGTCACCGGATAATTCAATCCAAGCAGCGCCTGAATGTCCGCGCTCGGCGCGTTCTCGATCGTTCCTTCCACGCTAAATTGGCTGTCCGCGGTGAAGCCCCAGTCGTGATCGAAGCCGAGAAACATGTCCATCTTCGCCACGGCGTCACCGCGTTTCACCATCGCATTCGCGAATCGAAAGCCGTCCACCGAGTAATCGATGTTGCCGTCCATCTCGTCAAAAAAATATGTGTCGTAGTGCGCTTCGGTGGCGTGCGCATGCCCCGCAAAACTCGGGCCGCCAATCGGCCCTAGAATCCGTCCTTTAAAAGCAAACTGGCCCTCCAGCGGCACGCGTGGCTCGTCGGGGTCGATCAGGTAATCCACAAACGCTTCCCAATCCGACACGCGCGTGCAGTTCAGATCCAGATCGAGCGTCGAATCTTTTCCGCCCAGAAACCCGTTGAAATCCAGCTGCGTGTGCGGCGTGGTGATCTCGCTGTTCGTCAGCTGGATCACGCGCTTGTCATCCACGTAATCGAAATGCACCACCGCCGTCACCGGCACCGCGCCGGCGTCGAGCACTGTCGGCGGCGTCCATCGGGAATCCCCGTGTGAACGGAAATGCTGGAAATCGCTCACCCAGGTATTTTCCGAAACCACATCGACGATGCCTTCCCAGCGCAGCTTATCCAGCGGAAAACTCGGATTGTTCACCGCATCGAATGCATCCGCGAGGCTCGCGCCGCTGAAGTGCGTATTCGTCTTGAACGCCAGCGTCTTCATGTCCATCTCGACGCGGCCGTCCAGCGCACCTTCCAGCGCGTGAACGTTGAAATTCGGAATCACCAGCAGCTGCTTCGTGATCTGGTAGTCGCCCCACGCCGATAAATTCGTCGCGTGAAACCACTCATACGGCAGCTTGATGTCGTGCGACGAAAAATGCCCCGCCCCCGACCAGTCGTTCGCGGCCAGCCGCGCGTTCCCCGAAAAATCCGTCACCGCATCGGGAACTAGCGGCGCCTTTACGATCGTTCGCACATCCTCGAGCGACAGCTTGCCGCGGTAGTGCACATCCCACACCGGAGTTTTGAAACTCGAAAGCTCCGCGCGCAAGCTCACATTTGAGTGCGGCAGCTTCAAATTGAAATCCGTCAGCTCGAACGCATCGCGATGCAGCAGAAATTTTCCCGTCGTATCGAACCGGAAAGCCGCATCGCCCTTCGCCGCCACCTCGATCTGATACCACTCGAAATCGCCGATGTACGAATCGGCACCGGTGAGTGGGTGGTCGTACGCGAGATGAAAGTGAAAATTCTTCCCGTGCGCGCTCAGGGCCGTTTTCTGATTGTTGTAGCTCACCACTCCGTTTTGAATGTCGAGCATCCCCACGCGCAATCCAAAGAGCGTCTCCTGCCATGGCTTATTGCTCGGAGGGATGCGCGGCGTGGGAATGTTGCTCGCGCCAGATTTGTCGATCCGCACATTCAATTCCGGATTCTGCGCGGAAAATCGGTCGAGCCGCACGTCGCGCCCGAAAAACGACAGAACCGTGAGCCCCACATCGATGTGATCCGCGTGAAAAAGCGGTGGCGTGCCCGCGGGCTCCGAGCCATGCAGCGTCAGATCGTCGATCTGCGCGCGCAGCCGGATCGCCTGCAGATGAAATCCACCCATCTCCACGCGCGCGCCCGTCCGGTCTTCGAGCTGCGTAACGATGGCTTTCCGCAGAATGCTTTCCGCCACGCTGTTTCCCAGCTTGTACACAAGGATCGCCGCAATCGAGATCAGCACCGCCATCGCGATTAGCGAGTGCCGGATCCATCGCCAGATCCTCGAGCCCTTCATTGCGGGCTCCGCTGCGGCGCCGGCGTTGTGGACGTTGTGGGCGCGCTAGGCGTGGCGGGCGTCACCGGAGCGGCGACGTTGGCTGGCGCAGTGGGTGTGGATGCCGCAGGCAGCGCGTCTTGCTTAGACACGATGTCCAGTTTCACGCGGTCCCGCGTATCGGTCAGCCACTTGTCCGCTCGTGCCTGAATCGCGCGCAAAATCAAGATCTCGCGGATCGTATCGTCCACATCATCGAGCGGAGGCACTTCCTGGTTCCGCGCCTTCAACTGCGGCGCAAATTCCTTGTTGTAATAATCCTCCACCTGCTGGTCGGTCACCTGTGCCGCGGGCCGGAACCGGTAATCGATGAATCGCGAGAGATAGAGCTGCTGCGAAATCAGCCGGCGTACCGCAGCGGGCGAGAGCCCCGCGGCCGCGCAGCGCTGCTGAAATTCCTCAGGCGATGCAAACTGCTTCGTAAATTCCGCCACCGCGCGATCCACATCCGCAGCCGTCGGCTGCGCGTATCGCGCCGTCACTGCTTCGGTGCGCACCAGCCACTGATCCGCAAGCAGTCGGATCAACTCCGCGCGCGACTTCGCCTTTCCATCCACCAGCTGCTCAAACGCGCCGAGCTCGCGAATCTCGCTTTCGGTGATTACATCATCTTCAATGCGCGCCGCCACGCCATCCACGTTCCGTGTCTGCGGAATCGAAATCGACGCGCGCACCGTTACAGCCCACGCCGCAACCACCAACGCGAGCGACGCAACCACTATCGAATTGGCAATCGCGCGCCGCACTAAAACACCGCTCCAATGTTGAACGAAAATCCCACGTGGGGCAGCGTGTACGTCCGCGTCACCTCATACGGCGGCGGGCACGGATTCGGCAGCGGCGACGTGGGCGCCTCGCACACCGTAGCCGGATATTGCGCCGGATTCAGCAGGTAGCCGATATCCACGCGCACCGGTCCGATCGGCGTCGGATACCGCACGCCGAACCCGATCGTGTGTGAAAAATAATTCAGCTCCGTGTCCGATTTCGATTTCCAATCCAGGTTGATGTGCGCCACGTCCGTGAAAACGTTGCCACCGTCGTAGAACAACGTCCCGCCAAGCCGGTTGCCGATGATCGGCAGCTTCATCGGGAATCGCAGTTCCTGGTTGAACATCAACAGGCCTAATCCGCCAATCGGAAATCCCGTCACCGGATCGCGCGGCCCCGCTTGGTTCAAGCTGAATCCGCGCAGCGACTGCCCGCCTCCCGCAAAAAACCGCTCCGGCAACGGCACGTCCACTTCATGGCTGTCGCCGAAGACGTGCTCGATTCCAAACCGCGTCGATCGCGCGAAAACGAAATCGCGCCCAAACGAATAGAACGACGAATTCTGAAAGAAGCCGCGCACGAAGCTCGCACTCGACCCCAGCGTCCTCGACGAAACGCTCAAATCCACCGAATTAAACGTCCCGTGCTTCGCCTCCGTCGGATTGTCGCGCCGGTCCCGCGCGTACGTAATTCCGAATCCCGACACCAGCGTCGGCTGGCTGTACAGCGGAATTTCCTCCGGCGAAACTTTTCCGTTCAAATTGCTCGCCAGCACGCGCCGGAAAAAATACCGGTACTGAATCGAACTCGCCGGCGACAATTTCTGCGTGATCTGAAACGCGCCCTCATACCGGATCGACGTGAACGTATCCACATCCAGCGTCTTGTCCGCGAATCCCGTCAGCGACGCGCTCAACGTCTTGTACCCGAGAAACTGGTCCGCCGTGTACGCCAGCAGCGCGCGATATTGCAGCGTGCTCGCTCGCGCCTTAAACGAAAGCGTCTGCGCCCGCCCAAACATATTTGACCGCGCCACTTCCAAAATCCCGCGTGGACTCGCCACAATCGACGTCCCATTCGGATTGTTCCCCGCGCCCGCGATGCTCAGCACCTCAAACCCGCCGCCGTACCCGATCGTGTACCGGCTTCCCTCTTGAACGTCCACCACCATCGTCTTATCCGGATCGCTGCCCGCCGGATTTTGCGGCGCAATCTGCACGCGCGTAAAAACGCCCAGGTTGTAAAGCCGCCGCTGCGTCTCCACCACGTCTCCCTCGCGCAACGGCCCGCCCGGCTTGATCGCCACCTGCCTCGCGATGATCGACGGCCGCGTGAACTGGTAGCCCGTCAGCAGCACCTTCGCCACATCGATCCGCGGCCCTTCCGTGATTTTGTACGCGAGTTTCACCATGTCCGGCTTCGCGCCCGGCGTCACCTGATCCTCGAAATGCGCCTCCGGATAACCCTCGTTGTAATACATCGCCAAAATATTGTTGCGGTCGCTCGCCACGCCCGCCGCCGAGTACGGCTGCCCCGGCGACGATCCCGTCACATTCAGCAGCGTCTCGCTCGAAAGATCGTTGTTGCCCACAATGTCCAGCGCCTCGACTCGCGTCTGCGCGCCTTCCGTAATCTTGAACGTCACGTACAAATTATTTTTCTTGCCGCTGTAATCCGTATCCGTCTCCGCCGCCACCTGCGCATCCAAAAATCCGTTCGATAGGTAGAGGTTCTTGATCGAATCCGTATCGCTGCGCACCAGCGACTGGCTGAATTTCCCGTTCGCCGCAAACGACGCAGGCTGCAGCGCCAGCCGGCTCGTCAGCAAACTCTTGCTGAAATATTTGTTCCCCACAAAACCCACGCCCGCCAGGCGATAGTGGTCGCCGCGGGTCACATCAAAACTGATCACGCGCTCTTTCGCGCTCGCATCGTCATGCGACGAAACTTCCACGTCCGCGTTGAAATATCCCAGCGCCTGAAAATAATCGCGAATGTTCCGCCGTCCCTCTTGCAGCAGATCGTCGTCCACCGCGCCTTCCGCATACACCGGCACCAGCTGCCGCAATTTATCCTTGCTCACCTTCGCGCCGTTGATCACCACGCGCACACGCGGCCCGGTGGACACCTGATACTGCAGCGGCACCTGATTCGCCGCCGCATCGTAAACGCCCGGCTGAATCAAAATGCCCGCTCCCAAATACCCCTGGTTCAGAAAATATTTTTTCAGTCGCTGCGTCGCGCGTGTCAGCCGCGCCGTCGTCAGCGTGTCCTTCAAGCTGATCTTCGACCGCTTGATCAGCTCCTGATCCGAAACCGGCGTTTCGTTCTTCACCTGAAAACTTCCCACCGTCGCGCGCATCCCGGGAATCACGCTCACCAAGATGTCCATCTGCCGCGTCTCAGGGTGCGGCGTCAGCGTCCAATTGATCTCCGGTTTGTAAAGTCCTTCGCTCTGCAGCACGTCCTTCAACCGGTCGATCGCATCGCGCAGCGAGCTCTCGCGAAACGGCTCGCCCAATCCCAGCCGCATCGCTGCAAGCGCCGCCGCTTCGCTCGGCGGCTCTTTCAACCCGCTCACGCGCACCACGTTGTTGTAAAAATTCCGCTGCACCACGAAATCCACGCGCGCGCCGCCCGCCACCGGCTCGGCATTGACCTGGATGTCCGCGTAGTCGCCCGTGCGGTACAAAGCGCGCAGGCTCTCCCGCTCATCGTCGTAATTAAACGGCTTTCCCACCGTCACCGGCATCGCCGGAAGCCTTTGCATCACCGGCGCACCCGACGTATCCACCACGCGGATCTCCGTGACCGTTTCGTCCTCGGGAAATCCTGACGGCTCGGCAATCGTCACCGGCGTCTTCGGCTCAGGTTGCGCCTGCTGCGCGAAGACCGGCTGAGAGAACCCGAAATTCACACCTAGGAAGGCTAAAAGTAGTAGCGAGGGGGCCAAAACCCGCGTGAGCGCGGCGCGCGGATTGTTTCCGTATCTCATGCAGGCAAAGGAGTAAGACGGAAGGTTAGCATGGCGCGTTGCCTCGCCAGAGCAAAAAGGGGCTATGATGTGAGTTCCGCGCGAAACTGCGAATCGCCGCGATTTTACGGGCCTATCCGAGAGCCGATGACTCCCGAACAGCGCGAAAAATACTCACGCCAGATCCTCTTCCACGGCCTCGGCGAAGCGGGGCAGGAACGCTTGCTCGCATCGAGCGCCGTGCTCGTTGGATGCGGCGCGCTGGGTACTGTGGCTGCGAACCTTCTCGCTCGTGCGGGAGTCGGCCGCCTGCGCATCATCGACCGCGATTTCGTCGAACTCTCAAACCTCCAGCGCCAGACGCTCTTCGAGGAATCCGACGCTCGCGAGGCGCTCCCCAAAGCCGTCGCCGCCGAGCGCCGCCTCCGCGCCATCAATCCCGATGTGCGCGTCGAAGCCGTCGTCGAAGACCTCACGCCCGACAACGTCGAAGACTTGCTCGAAAGCTTCCCGCTGATCGTCGATGGCACAGACAATTTCGAGACGCGCCTGCTCGTCAACGACGTCGCCATCTCCACCGCCACGCCGTGGATTTACGCCGCCGCCGTTGGAAGCTACGGCGTCACGATGAACGTTCTTCCAGGTGAGACAGCTTGCCTCGCATGCCTCGTCGAATCGAGCGCAGATGGCGCCACCACAGATGCCGAGGAAACCTGCGACACCGCAGGCGTGTTAAACGCTGCCGCTGGAGTGGTCGCGTCGCTTGAAGCCGCCGAAACAATCAAGTTTCTAGCGGGCCATCGCGAACAGCTCAACCGCAAGCTCGTCTCCTGTGACGTGTGGACCAGCAAATTCCAGTCGATCCACGTCGCGCGCAATCCCGAATGCCGCGCGTGCGCGCGCCGCGATTTCCGCTACCTCAATGGAAAAGCCCAGCCGCACATCTCCATGTGTGGCCGCGATTCCGTGCAAATCCATGAGCGTCACCGCAAGATCGATCTCGGTGAACTCGGCCAGCGTGTCGCTGGCGCAACGGGCAGCCCGGTGCGTCGGAATGAGTTTCTGCTGAAGTTTGAAGTGCAGTCCTACGAAGTGACGGTCTTCGCCGACGGCCGCGCCATCGTGAAAGGAACGCAGAATCCCGCCATCGCACGATCTCTCTACGCAAAATTTGTGGGAGCTTAGAAAAAACTAGCCGACGAAGCGCCGCATCGCGGACTGCCGCATCGCGCTGCGATCGATATTTTCGCGCGTATTCATCAGTGTGAGCAGGGTGCTCAGCACGCGCGCCTTCAATTCATCCGACATCGAAAATCCGCTCGTCGCCACCGTCACCAGCGACTCGCCGCGACCGGAAATCTTCTTCATGAATTCTTTCTGTCGCTCGTGGCTCGTGTTCGATAGCGCGGTTTCGCGGCGCATCTCCGCGCACTCATTTTCGATCACCAGTGTGAAGTGCATGACGCAGAGATGCTCCGCCGCGAGTCCCGCGGGTACCGTGAGCTTGCATCCCTTTGCCGTGCAGTTTTCAGCCACTGATCGACCTCAAACAGGCTCAAACAGACTCAAGCAGACTTCTCCGCCTGCTTCCACCGAGTGTATGCACGACGCAGCGCGCGCGCCAGATGCGCGTAAAGGCCTTGCGCTCAATCCGATAGCAGCTAGTTGGCGACGAAGGAAACGGTTCGAGACGAAACACTGGCCCGCAAATCGCTCATTACAATAGGTTTATTGCGCCGGCTCGGCCGGCTTGTGCTCGCCCGAGTGGTATTGCGACCACGGCCCGGCGTCCATATCTTGCATCACCGGGGCCTGCCAGCCGTACTCGGGATGCGCGTCGAGGAACGGTTGCGCTTTGAAATCGGTGCCGCAAGGATGCCCGATTCGCGCAACGAAGCTCATCGTTTCGGCCATGTGCGTGTCGATCACTTTGCCTTCCACCGAACCCGTCGGATTAAACGGGTGCGAATCGCGCGACGGGTCGCCCGGCGTTGGCTTGTCGCCGTGGCCGCAAAGCGTGCGGTGATTCGGATCCTCTTTTTTCTCGTACGCGTCGTAGTGGTCGGAGATAAAAGCTTCGGCCAGCGCCGTGTCGATCTTCCCGCGATTCGCTTCCATCAACTGATCCCAGCGAACGTGGCGCGCGTTCGGCGAACTCGAAGCCAGCTGCGGATCAAACGTCGTCTCGTCCGCGATGATTTTCGGGTCGCTCGCGAAATTTGAGCCGACGAAGTAGCCGTCTTTCGTCTTCCACACGTTGTAATGCTGCAGTCCAAGTTCGAACCGTGCGATTTCGCCGGTCTTGCGGTCCGCCAGCAGCCAGTCGTTCGCGTAGCCGCCGTTATTTCCGTCCAGCATGATCTTCACGTAGTCGTCGATCGATGCGGAGTACTGCATCGCTTTGCGCGCGCGTACAAATTCCGGCTTGCCGTTCACGTCCCAGCCGTGAAAATCCGAAATCGTCGTCTCGGTGATTATCAAGCCGTCGGAGTTCACTCCGAAATCGTCGTCGCTCGCGATCACTCCCGGAAATCCATCCATCAAAAACGCGTAGCCCTTCTCGGGAACCACGTCGAAGATGATGTTCCAGTGAACGCCGTAGCTGTAGTTCGTCCAATTGTTGTGCGCCATCACGATCTGCCCGTTTTTCGTGTAGCTGCCTGCAGCGACGAAAGCGCTGCAGTGATCGTGTTTGTCGGACGCCTGCTTTGGCATTTTCGGTGGGCTCACCTGCTCGTCCAGCCACGGCACGTAATAATCCGCAAGCTCCATGAACGCGTTCATCGCCACGATGTCGTCGAGGTCGAGCTTCACCTTCCGCGCCGCGAGGCCGTCGGCGATTCCCTGCAGCTCCGCCTGATATTCCGAATCGATCTTCGGCCACAGCATCTGCCGCCCAGCGCGCCGAAAAAATTCCCAGTCGCGATTCGAATTGTGCGTCATGTCCAGCTGCACCGCCGCAAACGCATTCGCGATTTCCTGCGACAGCAGATAGCCATGCTGATACCCGACATCGTGCGGCGATCCTTCCAGGTGAACGTAGATCCACCCATCGCGCTCGAACCGGTACGCCTTCGCCAGCGCTGCGTCCTTCTGCGGCGTCGCACCGGCGACCGTGTGGGCTTTTGGAGTTGGAGCTGCCTGGGCGATGGACGCTGAGGCAATGCAAAGAATTGCAACGGCACCGAGCAGAAGGCTGGGTCGCGTCAAATTCGGCTCCTTATTTAGCGCTCAGAAGTGAGCATTGTAATGCACAGCTGGTCGTAACGAAGTGTGCCTTTGCGTTTCCGCGCGCGCCTCGGGGCGCGTCCGACAGCCACCCCGGGCGGTCCTCCTACGACCTCGCATCCCGCCACCACCACTACCCACCGCCGGCCCACGCCCCCGCACCTGAGGCAAACGCAGCGAGCGCTCGCAGCCCGCTGCGCTCTGAGTGTTTTTCGAATTTGTACCGCGGGCGTTTTGAAAAATCGCCCGTCATCTGAATTTGCGCAACAACGCAAATTCACAATGGGAAATGCCAGCGGCATGACGAAGTGCCCCTCTTACGCTTTTGCTTTTGCTTTTGCTTTTGCTTTTGCTTTTGCTTTTGCTTTTGCTTTTAGCGCGGCTCGCCTTTAAGCCGCGTCATCCTGAGCGCAGCGAAGGACCCCTCTTCGCCATTGACTTTGACGTTGCCATCGGCGATCGCGCGAAGCGCGTCCGACAGCCTCACAGGCGGTCGTCCTGCGACCCCGCATCTCACCACAAGCGCCACCTACTGCCGGCCCACGCACCCGCACCTAAGGCGAACGCAGCCCGCTGTAACTTAGACTTTCGACTCTGAGCCCACCTTTTGCGTCCGCCGTGGCGGGGCTCTCTCCGCGGTTGACTCTTCCACTTCCTCCGGCGAGCGCACCACTCCGCTTCTCCAATACCGCGTTTATCAGGCACGTGCAATTGCCAGCCGCTACCTGTAGATTATTTTTTTTGCGAGGGCTATTAATCTTGTCCGCAATGAATCGACCAACTCCAGACAAGCGTGCGTTGAAAATACTTTTTTCAACCTACTGGTCGTCCTCCGGTTGGAAAACAAACCCCGATATATCTGCCGACGATTTCGCCTACGCCAAAAGCGCGGGATTAATGTTCGATTCAGAGCATCTGTCGCACGACGAAGCCGTCGCCTGGGCGCTCAAATCCCGAAATTCAGTCTCGAAAGAGCTGGTCATCGACCAGTTCTTGACAAGCCTATCGAGCCGCCGACTAGATCTGCGTTCGGCGCTAGGCAGTTTTGCATGCGGCCTCAACTTTTTCAGACACACGTGGCGCGAGGCAGACAATCCAACGCGGTTTTTTTGCCCCATCTGCAACATGCACCAACGCTCTGACGTTCCCGACGACTTAAGCATTCTGAATTTCGAGCGGTTCAAGTGGGGAGGTGTCCGGCACACAGAACCAATCTACATAGGCTTCGATTTAGCAGAAGCGAAACGAAACGGTTTCGCATCGCCTACGGCCGAAGATCGCGAGGTTCTCGATCAAATTCTTGAAACGGCTCGTAGCTTGCCATCGGCAGCCAAACCGGGCGACCTTGAAAAGGAACTAGCGTCACTGCTTCCATCAAACACGCCCGAGCGCAGGACCTTAATCGGAATTCTCGGATACTGCGGCATTTTAACTGAACCCTCGCGGCCCAATTTTCTTGAGACATATCCGCGAGCTTTCGAGCGACAGGAGTCTCCCATTTGGAAAAACGACTGGCCATACCCGGTGCGTTGGTGGCGCGGTGCATTCGGAATTGACGAGAGGGCGGTCGGCTTCTGGTTTCCTGGTCTGCAAAAGTCAAAGTCCTGATCAGTCGCGTTAGCGTAGGTTGAGCCCAGTTTCCGGTTACCGCGTTTATCAGAGTTGCCGCCACTTCGGACAGTCAACCTAATTTTCGGGTCGAAGGGAGTAACCCGCGGGGAGCACTGCTTTTTCCAAACGAATCTCATCGTCCTCAACAGGGATTCGAATCTCTACTTTGGCCGAGTAGCGCATCACAATTACGAATGTGAACGGTGAGTTAGTCAAGTCGAGGTGATATTTTTCAGATTTGCCATTCGCATCGCCGAGCATGTCAGGCAACTCGTAATAGTCCTTGCCTGAATGTATCGAAATCTTTTGAGAGATGTCCTTGTAAGTCCCGTATTGGAGGACAGGATCGTGTCCGTGATTATTCACGACGTCGTATCCGAATCCAACGAACCGAGCGGAAAGTGGTCCTTCACCTTTACCCCTCACCTCGAGCAGGTCAGAATTGGTTACATACATCTTCTTCCCGGACAACAAATTGTCATAAGTGTATGTATTCGGAGAATCGCAGCATCCCCATGCAGTGAAGCGGAAGAAGAGGTCACGAACTTCTCCTTCATTTGCCTTCTCACGAGCCGTCCAGCGCAGTTCTCTGTCGCGCGGATTCGTCATCGTCCATGCTGTGACCGTGGCGTCTCCGCGCATCCCTTCGATTACGGGCGTATTCTCGTTGTGGTATTTCTCTTCTAGAAGTAGCGCAGCCTCGTAGGTCCCTTTGTCACCTAAAACCTCTTTGTAATGGAACGAGCCGTTTTCCGTCACGTAAGTCCAGGAGCCCTTATCTTCCCGGACGTAAGCAGACGAGGTCGTGTGAAAACCCAACGAATCACGAGCCGGCGCTTCTTGTTTAGTACTCTTCGAGCACGACGCGAGAGAAGCCGCGGCAGCTAGAGAAAAAACGAAGAAGTGTCGAAACATAGGCCGCATTCTAGCCGAACCTGAATCGTTGCGTTGAACATCTTGGCGTCGCCGATAGGAGCCAAGGCCTTACGTCGCGTTACCGGACATCTAAAGTAGAAGTGCAGCGCGAGCGACCAAGGATTTCACGCCCTCTTTAGCTTTCTCGCTCGAAGCTTTAGAAAATCCTGCTCGATCCACACCTGAGTCAGCCGCTTAGGATGAAGCTCGACGTGGCCGTATTCGTCAAAACCCTTGATCGTGTAGACCCTGCCGAGCATGAATCTGAACAGCTTCGTGGTGCCCAACTCCGTGTCTAATTTCTTCGAGATGGATAACCTCGGAATACCGATGACCTTCACCTTATCGCCGATTCTGAGTTTTCCGGCTCGCATAGCTGCGAGTTTATCAGAGCGTGCGCCGAAGTCCCGGTAAGGCGCGTTACCGGACAAGTGCTCGCGCCGGTCTGGCGCGCGTCACGTAACCGCTAGCTGTCGTGAACGACGTCGGAGATGTAAAAGTTGTACGCGTAAAGCGCTGGCCAGCTCGCGAGCTTAATTCCCTAACTCAGTAGTACGGACCCTCCGTAACACGCCACGAGGGCAGTTTCGCGATCCCCTGTCCCCTCAAAGCCCGCATCACCGCCACACCGCCTGCCCCACCAGAATCGCACCCACTACGATGAGCCCCACATACACCACGCGAAAATATTCCGCGCCGCGCATCCGCTGGTTGATCGCGCGGCCCAGCACTACCGCAATCCCCACCGCCGGCAGCGACCACAAAAAATAATGCAACACCGGCCCGCGCCACAGCCCAAGCGCCGCATAGCCCACCAGGCCCACAAAACTCACCGGCAAAAAATATCCCTGTAGCGTCGCGCGAAAATGTTGCGGCGACCACCCCCTCATCGCGCCGTACACCGCAAGCGGCGGCCCGTTCATCCCGTACGCTCCGCCCAGCACTCCCGATAAAAATCCGCATCCCGCGACCCAGCCCCACCGGTCGCGCTCCAGATGCAGCGTCGTGCGCGCCGCCAGCGAGTAGATCGAAAAGGCGATAATCAGCGCGCCCAATCCGATCTTCATCGCGTGCCCGTTCCCCCGCGCCAGCAGCCATACCCCGAGCGGAATTCCAGCCAGCGGCGCAGCCACCGTCACCGGAATTCTC
>JABDGF010000001.1:121470-123052 GCA_013286165.1 Acidobacteriota bacterium
GTCGAGCGAATCACTGTCGCCACAAAAATCACCGCCACCACATACACCGTCACGCCATCCACGCCTCACGCTCCGCAAAGCATTGTGGCATGTTCGACTCGGTCGCGACCCACTCAATTCCCATTTTGGAACTGCCGGAACTCGCTCCCCTACGCGACTTTAGTACTTTACTGAGTCAGTACCACTGTGATAATATGCCCCGGGCTGAAATCGAGAGCCTACCTCGACCTCATATGGTCAGCGCGCGCCTTTCTCTTGGCGCCGGACGCATCCCCACCGGCAACGCTTCCGTCCCGAACCAAATTTCTAATCGACACTGGATGCGATTAGAAATCGCCGTAACTCCTAGAAAACAATCACCCGACCCCATTTCTAATCGACACAAAAACACGCTCGTGCCCGCTCCGTTTTTCCGCAAAATTGCCTGCGCCGCACGTTCCGCCTCCACGATTCGCAAGTATGCGATCGGTCGACAAAGCGCTTACTCTGTCTCCGCGAGCGCTTCAGCGCTCGCTTTCGGAGTGCGGCGAGCAATCGCCGCGGTGAACGCGTCAACCCGGCCTCGCACCAATCTCGCGCCTAGCGAGCACCACGTCGCCTTCGCCTCTGTAGCGGTGGGTCAGCGCAGCGCCCTGACCCGGCAGCCTTTGGTTCTCCCGAGATGGTGCATTGAGCACACACGGGTGCCATGTGGAAAAGTTGACAGTGCCGCCGAAGTTCGTATGATTGGAGTTCTCCTTTTTCGCACTCGGATAAGGACTTAGCTCGATTTTCAGTGAGGTAAGGACCATATTTTGCTCAGTTGGGCCCACAACCTGGCGCACCTCGCATCGGTCGCAGAATCGCTGCTGCATCCGGGCAGCAACCCCGTCTCCGATTTCTGGCGGCGGAATATGGACCCGTCGCTGAACCCGTTCAAGGGCCTCTACACGGCGAACGCGTTCGACCTCGCCATCATGCTGCCGTACTTCTTCGTGATGTCCGTGCTCGCGTGCTTCGGCATCCACCGCTACGCGCTGGTTTACAACTACTTCAAAAACCGCAAGCACGTGGCCGGGCCCCCGCCCGAAGTGAAAGTGTGGCCGCGCGTCACCGTGCAGCTCCCGATCTACAACGAGCGCTACGTGATCGAGCGGCTTGTGGAAGCGGTGGCCGCGTTCGACTACCCGCGCGACCTTCTCGATATTCAGGTGCTCGACGACTCGACTGACGAAACCAAGCAAGTGGCGCGCGACTGCGTGGAGCGCTACCAGGCCCTGGGCGTTCCGATCGTTTACATTCATCGCGACAACCGCGAAGGCTTCAAAGCCGGCGCACTGCAGGAAGGCCTCACGGTTTCGAAGGGCGAGTTCGTCGCCATCTTCGATGCGGACTTTATTCCGCCCGCCGATTTTCTGCGCCGCACCGTTCCCTACTTCACCGACGGGAAGCTGGCGATGGTGCAAACGCGCTGGAGCTACATCAACCGGAATTATTCGGCGCTCACCGAAGTGCAGGCGATTCTGCTCGACGGCCACTTCGCGATCGAACACTCATCGCGATTCCGCAGCGGGCTGTTTTTCAATTTCAACGGAACGGCGGG
>JABDGF010000002.1 GCA_013286165.1 Acidobacteriota bacterium
ACAACGTCTACGAGGATCGCACCGTGGTGCGCGAGAACGTAAGCCGCACGAGTTTTAACGGCGGACCGGGTGGAGTGGCTGCTCAGCCGACCGCCGCGGAACGTGGCTATATGAATGAGTCACACGTCGCTGCGACGAGCGAACAGGGCGAACACGAACGTACGGCTGGCGCGGACCGTTCGAACTGGGCGAGCGAGAATCATGGGCGTCCTGCAAACGCGGCGATGAGCCATGTGGGCGAGCGCCAGGAAAATCAGCAGCAGCGAATCGCGAACGGCGTGCGGTCGGGTGAATTGACGCCGGGTGAGACGAAAAATCTCGAAAATCGCGAATCGAACATCAACCATGAAGTGGCGGCGGATCGCGCGGCGAACGGCGGTCACCTGACCGGGCAAGAGAAGGCGCAGGTGAACGCGCAGCAGAATCGCGTGAGCAACTCGATCTACGACGACAAGCACAACGCGGCGACTCAGCCGGGCACGAACAGCGAAGTGGGCCAGCGCCAGAACAATCAGCAACAGCGCATCGCCAACGGCATCTCGAGCGGACAAATGACGTCCGGCGAAGCCGCGAAGGCTGAGGGGAACGAGCAGAAGATCAACAAGCAAGTTCGCTCGGACCGGCAGGCGAATGGAGGGCACCTGACGCAGGGCGAGAAAGCTCAGGTGAACAAAGAACAGAACAAAGAGAGCAAGCAGATTCACAACGAGAAGCACAACAACAAGACGCAGCACCCCAAGTAGTTCGCGCTGCGTTGAAGTGAGATGGCTCGATAGATCGGGGCCTCCTGCTGGCGAGATCGCGCTGGACGCGCTCGCTGGCACGGAGGCCCCGAATTTTTTACGTGACCGCCGGCGGTTGCTCCCGCCTTTGACGTCATCCAGAGGCCGATTCATCGGCCGAAGGATCTCTCTTCGACGTTGCGTGTGTAGCGCCCGACAGCCCGAATTGGCTCTCGCGTTTCGCGGGTGTGGTGAGCGAGAATCCCGCCATGAATTCACGTGCACGCGTGACGATCGTTAGCGAAACAAAAACCTTCGATCCAGCGGATGGATACGGCGCGATCAAGGACGCCGTGCAAGTCACCGACGCGTCGGTGGCGAAGCGCGACGGCCGTTGGTGGATGTGTCTCGCGGGGCGCGTGTGGGGACACGAAGCGATCCAACTTTTCAGCGCGAGGCTGCCCGAGGGCGCGCCGCTATCCGCGACGGGCTGGGTGATTGATGCGGAGTCGAACGACGCGACGCGGACTGCGATGCTGGCGGGGCAGACGCACAGCGCGGCGTGGGATTTGAACGGCGGACGTCACTGCCCCGCGTACGTTCGCGGATGGGATCCGGCGCGAGACACGTGGGTCGAGCGCGTTTACTATGCGGGCGGCGCGGAAAATTTGATGGGGCCGTACACGATCGGATACTTGGAGTGGGATGCTTCGCAAAAGCGTTGGGAAGATCAGGCGCAGAGCGTGTTCGCGGCGCGTGAGGAGTGGGAGCGCGGCAGTGTTTACGAACCGAACGTCGTGTGGGCCGATGGGAAATGGCGCATGTGGTATGTGGCCGGCTCGAATGCCGCGGATTATTTGGCGCACGGATACGCGGAGAGCGCGGACGGCCGGGAGTGGAAGGACCGGCGGATGGTATTCGCGCCGGAGATGAAAGTGTTTGATTTTAATGTGGCGAGAGTGGGCGACGGGTGGGAGGCGATTTTTTCGCGAGTGCATGTAGGCGGGGGTGCGGCGCCAGCTGAGACGGGGTTGTGGTGGTGTCGCACGCGTGCCGCTACGCCAGCGCCGCCTCTCGATTCGCGCGCGTGGAGCGAACCTGTACAGATCATGACCTCCGAAGATCGCGGCTGGCACAGCGGCCCGTGGCGGCCGTCACTTCACGTTGATGAAAATGATGCCGGTCGCCGTCTCGTATTTTTCGACGGGATTTACAAGAAGCCTGGCGAAGCGGGACCGTTTCCGTTCAATTTCACGCTGGGGTGTTTGGAATTTCGCGTCAATTAGCTGCGCGGCGGCGGTGCTTTTTGCGTGTCGCGCCGCGCCGAAGCTGTTAACATAAATGGATTCGTTCTGCCGTCTGCGCGAGCTGTATCGCGCCGCGACAGTCCACTCACCACATTCAGGGGCGTAGCTCAGTGGTAGAGCAGCGGCCTTTTAAGCCGAAGGTCGTGGGTTCGATCCCCACCGCCCCTACCAAACCTTCATAAAACAGGGCTGTTTCACGTCGCTTGTCTCCGAAACTCAGCCTTGTCTCCGATTGGCTCTGCTGGCGGCTCTGAATCGTCAGGTCCATTGGCCTGAGAATACCACGGCTGCCTACGTCTCTCTGTTATCTTCATCGCTTCCCGTTTTAGACCAATAGGCCAGCCTTGGACCAATCATCGTCAATGAGTTCGTTATTCGCCAGTATTGTTGGAACGTAGTTTCTCTGGCGATCCCGAAGACATCCTTGTATTTTATGAAACCGCGAACGTGCAGAAACCCCGTCAGTTCTTCCAAACCCTTGAAGTCGGCCTCGCTTATTTCGTAAGGAGAGACGTAGGTGGATTGTGGGCTGATGGGCGTCAGTGGCGTGACAACATCTGGAAGTTGCATCGGCAACATGTAGGTGCGAGGTGTTGGCACCACGGAATCACTCAAATAAGACTCGAAACCGCTGCTCTGAATCTCGGCGTTCGACAGCCCGTAGAAACGAATCCTGAGTGTCACACTGAGGAATTTGATTGGGAAACTGACTTTTGGCATGAGCGGTGTTGCCTGGGGAGGAGCAAAGTCATCGAGATTCACACGGAGCTTCGCACGCTCTCTCGAAACGACTAGGTCTACGTTTTGCTTTGCGATTGCAACCGACGCTTCTAGGGCGGTTGTCTGGCGTTCCATGATTAGCGCCTGAGCCTTCACTTCCTTAACGCTATCTTCTGACGCCTGGGCAGCTCTTTGTGTTGCTGCCGTGGCTTTCTCTGTTGCCTCAGCCGCTCGCTCCGTCGCTTTCGTCGCTTTCTCTGTGGCCTCCGCCGAAACCCGCGTTGCCTCTGCCGCAGCCTTCGTTTCGATGGCCTGATAGCCGACAACGAAAAACGTAAGGATGCCAACAATCACGAGCGCGATATCCCATCCATCTTTTGCTGGTTTCTCTTCGTGAACGGTGGGCAGCGTATCTACGGCTATGTGCTGGTTTGGGATGGACTCAACCACGACATGCTGTGGGTTAGGGACGGCAGCAGGCGTCTGCGGAACCTGTGACGCAGTTGTGGGAGCTGCTTTTGCCTTCTTCTGTTGTTCAGGTTTAGCCTGGATCAGGCTGAGCACTAAAAAAACGGAGAGGAGGATAGGTTTCAGTAGTTGCATGGTCTTATTTTCTTCTTCCTTAACTTTCGTCGGTCTGAACCGTGTTGTTGTATTTCGGAAGAAACGCTATTCCAGCTGGAGTGACGTAGTATCCAAAGTCCACGGAAGTTCGTCCGAAGGAATCTGCATAATCGAGATGAATCCGAACACAAACAAAAGCGTCGGCACGCCTAACGAGAGTCCATTCTTGCTCCGCAACTGGTCGGCCCAGTGGAATGTTTATGATGAAAGGGGTATCGGTGCGGTAAACGGTAACCGGATCAGGACTCCGAAAGTGCGTGGCCGCAGAAGTGAAATCCTTGAAAGGGAATCGGATAATTTCTATCCAGGTCTCGTATATCAAATCGTGCGCTGGAGTTGACCCCAGGTTTTCCAGTCGGACTTCCATTCGTCGGTTGGCTGGGTTGTCCAGCGTTTTGGGTACATCACCGTGAGCGAGTGCGACGATCCGCGCACGCTGAGATTCGACAAGCGTTTGCGTCTGACGCTCAATGCTTTTCGTTTGAAGACGGATCGTCCGTAACGAACTTAGCGCAAGAATCAGCCCTCCGACTCCGACAACGGCCAAGGCGCAGTTGCAGAGGATTGAAACCATGTCCCACACGTCCTTCTGGACAGCCTGCAACAGTAAAGCTCCGATCACTTGCATCACGGTCTAACTGCCTCCTGGCGTCAAATCCTACCGTATTACAGCCACGTAGAGACACTTTCCAGGCAGGGTAAGGGTCTACCACCAGACAGATTGAGGGTGTCATCTAAGTCCCAAGCAAATATAGAAGCCGAAATCGGCAAATCGGCTCCTATTGCGAAGTTTGAGGCTTTCGAGATCGTCCAGGCAAAAGCAAAGTCCCGCCCAGCTCAGGCCTGAATGGGGTCTTGTGATATAACGCTCGTGATCGACGAACTACTGGAGGAAGGCGTGTACTACATCAAGGGAACTGGCGGGTATCTATCGAGCATGGACAAACTGCTAATGACCGGACGGAAGTTCGTGGAGGGTGAGGCACGTCCTGCTGACGCTCCGATCACTCCGTCATTCGGTACGAAAGAGTTCGCAGAGCTGATGCTGAAAGCATTCAACGAAAAGTTTCCGAACCACAACAAACTTGAAGTGGTGAAGGAGTAGGCTCGTTCGCAGATGAGTGATCCATACCGTCCGGACATTCTCTACCACTACACGACTCAAGAAGGTTTGCTGGGCATTCTCGAAAAGAAGGTGATTTACGCCAGCAGCATTCAACACCTGAACGATTCGAGTGAGTTCAACTACGCTGTCAAGGTGGCTCTCAGAGCGTTAAGTGCAGTGACGGAGCTGCCTACTGTCGTCAACGAACACCTGACTACTTACCTGAACGGTTGCCGATATGGATGGGACGTGTTCGTATCTTCGTTCTCGACGGATGGCGACCAGCTGGGTCAGTGGCGTGCTTACGGGAAGGATGGAGGCTACTGCATCGGATTTGATGGTGGGGAGTTGGACAGGCTAGCAGTTGCTCAAGGCTATGAGTTACGTAACTGCACGTATAACGACCGTGAGCATTCCATCCTGGTTGCGAACCTGCTTGAGAAGGTTGTTGCGAAGGCGAATAACGCAGCTGACCTGGCTCCAGCTTCGTTGATCTTTTTGCAGAACTTCCTGGAGCTTGCCCCGACGTTCAAAGACCGTTCGTTTCAGGCTGAACAGGAATGGCGCATATCGAAGTTACAAACTGCGCCTATGAGTGGGAATCTGGACCACGAGATTAAATATCGGCCAGGGAAATCGTTCTATGTTCCGTATAAGGAATTCAAGCTGACGGATGAGCACTCAACGCAGCTGCCCATCCGAATGGTGTACGTAGGCCCGACGCCACATCCAGAACTATCAGCGTGGACCGTCAGAAACCATCTGCAAATACTTGGAATGAAATTCGATGTGGTGAAAGTCTATCCTTCCAGAGTGCCGTATCGAGCTTGGTAGTCACTATGAACCTCCGCACACGCTTCATGGTCTTTTGGAATTACGAGACGCAGACGCTGGAGTTTCAACGAATCATCAGCGTTTTGTGTCTTTTGATTGTCGGACCAGTGTTCCTCGCCTATTGGAACCTTCACATCCCACTGCCTGGGAAGGCTATCGCTGCCGTTGGTGTTGGCGCTGCTCTTATGACGGTGCTTGGGGAGATGAAGCCAGCAGAGAAAGCTGGTTGGATTTTCCTGCTTTCCGCTTTTGTCTGGCTGGAATTCGTGGCTATACGCACGGATCGTGAGTCAGCCGAAGCTGCGGCGAGTGCCGCTCAGAGGGAACAGGCGAAGCACTTCCAAGAAGTGCTGGATGCAAACTCTCGTTCACTAACAATGACGCTCGACAACTTTCAGAGGGTCAATCAGCAAGAACAAAGGACATTCAGCACCGCGCACGAATTATTGAACGCGATGACTGGCGGCAAAACGTTTCCAGAAGCGTTGCTGGTGTGGCGTTACGGTAAGTTGTCAATCGTAGCGGACGGGAAAGACCCGCTGACTGACGTTACCGTTTCCGTCCTTCCACACACTCAGCGAATCGCTGGGCATCCTGAGAAAATTGGAGACATGCTAGCCGAAATTCAAACCACCTTCATTCCTATGATCCATGGCAATCAGGCTTACATAACGACTCTGCCCATCACCCCAGAAGGGAACTACGACGTTTTCGTTATTCAGATCATTGCGAGAAACGGAAGCTGGAGTGAGTCTTTGAAGTTCCACAGGAATGATGCAGGTACGCTTGAGGAAGAAACCGAAATTAGCGATTCCACCGGAAAGATAATTCAACCATTCACGTCCGAATGGGCGAAGAAAGGCGGAAAGATGGAATGAACGCTACCTAGAATTCTCTGGCTCGACCATACGAGAGATGTCATCGTGAAGTTTTATGAAGCGAAGAAATCCGGATAGGCCAAGTTGACCTATCCGGACTGATGCTACGCAGGTTTTACGTCTTTGCGTGCGGCTAGTTTTAAGCAGCCGTCCTTACAGACGGGGATTGCAGGCAAGCCTTTGTCCTCAACGACTACGTAGCCTGACTCCCAGCCCAGACCGCCGATACGTACAGCTACCGCTTGGTTTTTAGCGTACAGCATAGAGATACACCACCCCCTTAATTGGGTATTTAGTTGAAGGCTTTGCTGCTGCCTTCATTAGTGGGTGCGTATTGGGTTTTCAAACTAACATGTGATCGATCAGAGGGAGATTCATCAGCTCGCGTGCCAGAACGGATAGCGTCTGACATTGAGTTCACCTGTAAAGCGCTCTACGATTTCTTTCTGCCATACAGCCGTCCTCCAAACGCGAACTGTCCGTTCGTAATGATTGGCACGTAGATATTCGCGCGATGCCTGCCCCAGCTTTCGATCACACCGAAGCCATGAAGGAACGCATTCGGTTGACCCTTCGCGTAGGCTGGCGACAAAGAAGACAAACAGGGAAGCGTGATGCCGATCCACTTATCTGCTGGTTCGATACCAACCTTCGTGAACGCGCTGAAGCGGTGAACGTGTCCCATGATCGATACTCGGCCAGTGGTATCCACCAGCTTCTTGGCGACGTGCAGTGCCGACCCGATCTGGTCACCGTGCATCAACAGAATGTGATCGATCTTGAAGTGACCACCTTGAGGAATTACCTGCCAGCCTCGTTCGAGTAGACCCAGGTTCTTACTGATATTCAGAGCACCTTCCAGCTCTGGACGGTATGTAGTCGACAGTTGATATTTCCTCAGGCTTGGGGGCATCAATGTTAACGAGAAGACAGATCAAAATTCTTACGGTTGACGATCATCCGCTGCTACGCGAGGGCATCGCCGCCGTGATTCACGGTGAGCAGGATATGCGGATCGTTGGCGAGGCGTCGAATGGACGTGAGGCCGTCGAAGTATTTCGCAGCCAGCGTCCGGATGTCACTCTAATGGACCTGCAAATGCCGGAGCTGAACGGGATCGATGCCACTGTGGCCATCCGGCAGGAGTACCCGCAGGCCAGGATTATCGTGCTGACCACCTACGAAGGAGATGTGCGTGCTCGCCGCGCATTGAAAGCAGGTGCTGCCGGTTACATTCTAAAAGACATGATTCGCACCGAGTTGCTGGAAGCGATTCGTGCTGTCCATCTGGGGAGAAGATACATACCTCAGAAAATTGCGGCGGAACTCGCCGAACATTACGCCGAAGACAACCTCAGTGACCGCGAAATCGAAGTGCTTCGAGAAGTAGCTCGAGGCACGTCCAACAAAATTATCGCCTCGCACCTATCCATTTCAGAGGCAACTGTAAAGGCGCACATGAAGAATATCCTCCTGAAGCTCGGCGCGTCGGATCGAACGCATGCAGTGAACATAGCGACCACACGCGGCTTTCTCATGTAACGCCGATTGAATTGGAACCGGACGAGTCCTTCTCGGACTGCCGAGATTGAAGAGCAATGCAAGCGGCTGTGATCGTTGTCGGCTTTCCATCCGTGCCGCGAGATTTAGGCCCGAAGCCGACTTTCGATTTCAGCACATCGAAGAAAACACTTATCGGAACGGAGTCGAAGCTACCAGAAAAGTGAGGGCGCTTTGAGGGAGCAACAAGAATTCCTTGGCGTTCCCCATCGTGCTTTTGCAACGACTTAGCGTTCCCTCGCGTTCCCGGTAAGTCCAAAGAAGTCCGTCCGTTGTTGTTTTCGATCCCCACCGCCCCTACCAACCATCCTTCTGGCCGGTAGACACTTGCAAAAACACGCGGGGGCAAAAAGGGGCAAATTGAGCCGATGACCCGGGTTCCGTATTTTGTTTCAGCAGCACGGGTGACAACCGGAGTCGGCGATGCCTGTCGCAGCGCACGTCATGTGCCACGCCTTCGTGCCGATCTTTCTGTTCAGCTTCAGCGCGGTGACAGTGCGCAATCTGTTGCGAGCTTGTCACAGCCCAAAGAAATATTTGAAGTGAAAGCAGCGGAAGAAAAACTCAGAGGGTCTCAATTGAAGTACGACATAGCAGCGGCGCAAGCAATGCTTGCGGATGAATTTGTAGGGACTTGGAACCACGGCGAGTGCGTCGACAAGCCGCAGTTCGTTGCACGAATCGGTGATCGTTCGGACCCGCTCGAATTTCTCGAATACGCGGAGACAGAGGTCCGAATTTACGGTGAGACCGCCGTGGTGTGGTTCCTTATTCACGAAAAAGGAATCTATGGAGGGAAGTCTGAGGAGTATCAGGGCCGCCGGACCGCAGTCTGGGTGAAACGCGATAATCGGTGGCAATGCATCACGATCCACACGTCCGCGTTCGATCAGGGAACTTTGCCGACAAAGTAATCGGAGACCCAGGTCTTCACGCTTTCCGAACGCTCTGCGAGTCAATGACATTTACTTCAAGGCGAACTCAATCCGCGTTGATGAATCCGTGGGCCAGCGAACTCGACAATCGGGCCGTGCAAGAACGCCGCCGCTTACAGGACAGTGATTTTGGAGGACCGAGAGGGCAGGGAAACGATGCGATTGCTCGCCGGCTTTATAGGTAAGGGTCGCAACAGCCGCCGGCACTGTTTTTCGGCAACCTCTCATGGCCGTTTGTAACTTCACTGACAGGACGGGGACGGCCTGAACACTGTCAAAATCATTTATATTGGCGCAGTCGATGAATCCGGAAATCTGTGGTTTACCTCGCAGAGAGTGCCGCGCAATCCACATACGGGAGCGCTCACGTACAGTTCGTGGGAATAACGTAACGAAGCCTAGTTCTTCAAATGCAGGGGCGGTAACTTTGGTTTAACCGAGGTATGTAATGCGACATTCGCGCGTCGTTCTCGTTATAACGTCTGCAGCTGCGCCTAGAGTAAGATAAGACCTGGGTGCAGTGTCTTAGCGGCTAAAGGGGGCATAAGGCCTCGGCTGCATGCTATCCCGCGAGGAATTGTGAGAGTGAATCCTGACTTTATTGGTTGGTCGCTCATCATAACGGGTGCACTCTTTCTCGTTGCGGGAGGCTCTCGGATCATCGTATTGGCGTATCAAGGCGACCGGAACAGAGGCATTAAGTGCCTGTGGTCAAGCACGTTTTATCTCCGATTCGTTTTCAGCAATTGGCGGGAAACCGAGTTGCCGTTCGCGCTTCAAATACTTGGCGGGTTGTTTGAAATATTTGGCGGATATATCCTCAATCATCCGATGCAGTTTTGAGTTTGACCGAGACCGTAGGGGCATCATTTTTTCGTTGCGCAAACATCCAGGCCGCATTGTGCTCGGCGCTTCGAATCGATCGTCGGATTAGCTCCTCGCTTGATCCAGTCGCGCAGTGCAACATAAAACGGCGCACTCTACCTCAGCCGCCTTCGGCATTTCGATCCCTAGAAGTTTGGAACCGGATCATAGTTTGGGAACGAGTCACGCGCTGGATCGGTATTAGGATCACCATTCCAAGCACCATCGTCAATATATGAAGTGGCCGATAAGTGAACGTATCCGATAGTCTTTCCCCATCCGTACGTCCCCGACGATTGCCAAATACAATTGGCTTTAGAGTGTTGAATCTCGAAAACCCAGAAGCCATAAATATCAGTCTCAAATGGACCGGCAACTTTTTGAGCTTGATTGGCATTGGTTATGTACCATCCCGCTCCCGCGCCGAGCCCTCCTCCGAAACCAGGATCGCTTGGTTGAGTAAGTCCAATGGTGTACCAAATTATTGGCTCCTCGTTGTGTCGGCGGCTCGTGGCAGAGCTTCAATCGCTAACGCGCACTCTGAGTATCAGGAACTTGATTGAACTCTGAACCCCGGGCGCGTGTTTCGGAGATGGGTTCAGCTGGTGAGGCGGTCCGGCGAAATAGGCGTCAGTTGGAAAACGGACAGGCTTACGAGGTTCGACGCCTTGCCGGTCCACTTTAGGCGCATGTCTTGAGGAGCATCGCCTGAATAATAAAAGCGCTTCGTGTAGGCAACTTTATTGTTCACGAACGCTTCAATCACCGAGCCGTCGATATAAAGCTCCAGCTTGAAGTTCTCTTTTTCACTCACGCCCAGCGGAATCGGCCTGGCATCGATCAATATCTCGGTGGGGCGTTGCGAATCATATTGAATATTGAGCCACGAGGTAGAATTCTGGGCCGGTCCTGAAAGTGTGAGGCCGAAATTGCCTGCTGCCCGCCGCACGACGCATTGGATTTCACCGCAACATTCCTTGACGCGCACCGCTTCGATTTGGCGCTGGTTGCTTTCTTCGTCCGTACCGAGCTTTAGGCTTTGTTCGCGGCCGCGAAGTGTGGTGGCCTCCGGAGCGACGCGACTTTCGAGCGTGCCATTCGCGTCCAGCGCCAGTGCGCGCGGCAGAGAAATCATTCCCGCCCAGCCCGCAGCTTTGTATTGATCGAGCGGCCGAGCCTCCTGAATCCAGCCCCACAAAATGCGTCTGCCATTTTTGTCCAACTGCGTTTTCGGCGCGTAGTAAGAGCCGTAATCCAAAATGCCCGATCGCTCGGCGTGAAATCGCATCGTCTGCGGATCGAGCACGCCGCTCTGCCAATACGCTCTTCCTTGCGTGGAAAAAATCAGCACGTGTTTGCCGTCGAGCGCAAAAAGTTCGGGGCACTCCCACGTTTCCCACGGGTTGTAGGGTTCGAAGTTGTGCTCCGCGCCCGCATCGCGGCCGGCAAGCACGTGCACATATTCCCAGCTGCGCAGGTCTTTCGATTTGTAGAGCAACACCACACCGCCGCGATTCGCCACTCCCGCGCCGAGCACCATGTACCACCAGTCGCCCTGGCGCCACGGCGACGGATCGCGAAATCCGTTCACCTGCATGCCGGCTGGCGGTTCAGCGATCACGGGCGCGTCCAGTTTTGTCCAATTTTTCAACTCAGGATCGGTCGGAGTCATCAAACACTGCGTTTCCTGCAGATTCAGCGCACCTTTGCTCGTCGCGCGGTCGAGCGGCGCGGCCACCACGCCCGTGTACAGCACCACCACGCCGCCACTTTCAACGACGGCGGTTCCGGTGAAGCAGCCGTCCGCATCGGGGCCGCCCGGCGTTGGCGAAACTGCGACCGGAAGATTTTTCCAATGAATCATGTCATCGCTAATCGCGTGGCCCCAGTGCATGTTGCCCCAGTACGCGCCATCCGGGTTGTACTGGTAAAACATGTGGTATTTCCCCATCCAGTAGAGCGGGGCGTTGGGATCGTTGATCCAGTTCGCGGCCGGCAGCAGGTGGAATTGCGGCCGCAGTGGATCTTTCGCGAGATCGAGGCGCTGTGGGGCAGGGGGCTGCCATGCCGGTGCGCCAGGTAGAGCGCAGCCCGCTACCGCCGCTGACGTGCCGTGAAGCAAAAACTTTCTTCGATCGATTTTCATTGTTCATCCCGATTGAAAGACGCCCCGCTGCAGGCCACGTCGCGTCGAGGCAAAGGCGCAGCGGGGCGACGCGACCGGCCTCAATATATATGTTCACCCAGAGCATTCGCTGCCAAAAATCTACGTGGTACCGCTTGACATTATATTTGAAACGTTTCAAGATGCGCGCCGCAAAACACTTGTTCCTAGGGGTGGTGCTCCGTGAAGCCTCTTTTTCGCTACGCCGCAATTTTTACTCTCGTTGCCGCGCCCGTTTGTAGCGCGCAGGATTCGCATTTCAAGCCGCAGAATCAGCAGATTCCGGTACCGGAGTGCCTGACGGCGAAGGGATTGTGGGAAGGCGGGTCGAAGCCTTGCACACAATCGGAGCATGACGATTGGCTGGCCGACATCACGCACTGGCGAACCGAGCGGCACATTCGCACCGGCTACGATGGCGCGCGATACGACATGCCGGAGCTGAAGTGGACGCAGTTCAGCTTCATGCAGCCGCAGATGATGGTGCAGGATCGCTATTTCTACGATCCAGTCGCAGGGAAATACACCGTCGATCGCTACGTGGACGATCTTGAAAAGCGTTACGGCGGAATCGATGCGGTGCTCGTGTGGCCGACGTATCCCAACATGGGAATCGACAACCGGAACCAGCACGACATGATTCGCAGCATGCCTGGAGGAATTGCCGGCGTGAAGCAGATGGTCGCGGACTTTCATCGCCGCGGAGTGCGCGTGTTTTTTCCGATGATGATGTGGGATCAAGGAACGCGAAAGCCGGACCAGCCGTGGCCCGATGAGATCGCCAGCTTGATGAAGGAAATTGGCGCCGATGGAATCAACGGAGACACGCAAGATGGCGTTCCGCTCGCGTTTTCGCAGGCTGCGGACAAAACTGGCCATCCTCTCGCGTTCGAACCGGAGGGTAGTCCATCGGACGAAGCACTCGCCTGGGACGTGATGACTTGGGGCCAGTATCAGTTTCCGTTCACGCCGCTGGTGGACAAGTACCGTTGGCTCGAAACGCGCCACATGGTGAATATCTCGCATCGCTGGAATCGCGACAAAACCGACGATTTGCAGTTCGCATTCTTCAACGGTGAAGGTTGGGAAAGTTGGGAAAATATCTGGGGCATCTGGAACGGGATTACGCCGCGTGATGCGGAAGCCACGCGTCGAGTTGCAACGATGGAGCGCGGCCTGGCGGCGTTTCTGGTGAGCAAAGATTGGGAGCCAATGTCGCCGATGCTGCGCTACGGAACGTTTTCGAGCCGCTGGCCGCTTGGCGATCAAACGCTTTGGACGATCGTGAATCGCAATGAGTACGACGTGGAAGGCGATCAGATGACGGTTCCGGCGACGCAGGGAGTCCGCTATTTCGATATTTATCACGGAGTGGAACTGAAGCCACAGACGAGGCCTGATGGAAAGAGCGTTCTCGCATTTTCGATTGAGGCCAAAGGCTACGGCGCGGTGCTCGCAACGAACGCGACGCCGGATCAAAAGATCCTCGATTTAATGGCGAAGATGAAGCAGCTGACCGCGACTCCACTCAGCGACTATTCGCATCAGTGGAAGGTAGTCACGCAGCAGATCGTTCCGATTCAACCCACAAAGAAGGCGGCCACCGCACCCTCCGGAATGATCAAGATTCCGGCCGCCGATTTCCTTTTCAAGGTGCAGGGCATTGAGATCGAAGGCTTCAACGATGACGGCGTGGACGTGCAATACACGTGGGAAGATTCTCCTCGGCGCTATCACCAGCACCTGATGCAGATTCCCAGTTTCTACATCGACACGTATCCGGTGACGAACGCCGAGTTCAAGAAATTCATCGACGCGACTCACTACCACCCGAAAGACGATCTGGATTTTCTGCGCGACTGGAAAGACGGAAATTTCCCCGAAGGCTGGGACAAAAAGCCAGTGACCTGGGTTTCGCAGGAAGACGCGCGTGCCTACGCGGAGTGGGCAGGGAAGCGCCTTCCGCACGAATGGGAATGGCAATATGCCGCGCAGGGAACGGACGGACGTCTCTATCCGTGGGGCGAGAAATGGGACGACGCCGCGGTTCCGACGGCGGAAAAGTCGCGCACGATGCGCGCCCCGGACGAAGTGGGCGGACATCCGAAAGGCGCGAGCCCCTTTGGCGTACAGGATATGGTGGGCAACGTCTGGCAGTGGACCGAGGAATTTCAGGACGAGCACACGCGCGGCGGAATTCTTCGCGGCGGCAGTAGCTACCAGCCGCAGGGCTCGATCTGGTATTTTCCGCAAGCCTATAAGCTGGACACGCATGGCAAACTACTTCTAATGTCCCCAAGCATGGACCGGTCGGGGATGCTCGGATTCCGTTGCATAGTTGACGCGGAATGATCGCGCGCGACAGCTCGTTTCCGGATTGCATCGGCCCGATTAACGCACGCGCCATTTTGCAGATCGCATGACCACGCCCGTCACAATGCGGCAGATCGCCGAGCGAGCGCGAGTCTCGATCGGCACGGTGTCGCACGTTATAAACGAAAGTGCCGGCGTGCGGCCAAAGTTGCGCGAGCGCGTACTCGAAGCGATCCGCAGCATGGGGTATCAGCCCAGCGCGCTGGCGCAGGGTCTCCGAAAAAATCGTACGAACATTCTCGGCATGGTGATTCCAGACATCACCAACCCATTTTTCCCGGGCGTCGTGCGCGGCGTGGAAGACGTCGCGTACAAACGCTCCATGCGCGTGATTCTCTGTAACGCGGATAACGATCCGGCCAAAGAAGCCTCGTACGTACGCGAGTTGCGGTCGTATCACATCGCTGGTCTCTTAATCATTCCGGCGGCTGGAGCGGACATCGCGGGTCACCTGCGCGCCTACACTTCTGCATCGGTGCCCGCAGTTTGCATTGACCGCGTTCCGTTGGGCTGGAAGGGTGATGCCGTGCTCGTGGCCAACGCGGATGGCGCCGCTCTGGCGACGCGCCATTTGATCGAGATGGGGCACAGGCACCTCGCCGTAATCGCCGGTCCTCTCAAGCTCACCAACGCGGAAGAACGGCTCAACGGGTTTATGAGCGCGCTGAAAGAAGCGCACATCAAGATCGATCCGGAGTTTGTGCAGGAAGCGCAGTTCAATACCGAAAGCGGCTATCGTGCCGCGCTTCGGCTGCTTCGCATGCTGCCTCGTCCTACCGCGATCTTGGCGTGCAATGACCTGATGGCGTTCGGCGCCCTGCAGGCCGCGCGCGAACTAAAGCTCCGATGTCCGGAAGATATTTCGATTGCGGGATTCGATAGTCTCGAATTCACCAAGTTCACGGATCCCGCGCTCACATCGGTGTATCAGCCCGGATATCAGTTGGGCGCCACAGCGGCTCGCCTGCTGCTGCAGCGCATGGACGGAATGCGCTCGGCGCCGGAACAGATTCTTCTGCCCACGGAGCTGATGAAGCGAAGCTCCGTAGCGCGTCCGCCGGATGTACAGCAGCGAGTGGGCCGGCCTTCGAGGTCCAGCAAAGTATCGGGCAAGCCTAAGGGCCGCAGTCGATCGTCACAGTAAGAACCAGGGGAAATCGCTTTGTAGTTGACAACCGGAAAGAGCTGAGAGTATCTTCCGGGGTCGCTATTTTGAAACGTTTCAAATCGACCGCGAGCGCCAAGTCGCTCTCGCGCTTCAGGAGACACACAGGATGCGAACCTCCATGTCGCGGTTCCTCGTACTGATTTGTGCCCTCTTTATTCTCACTCCCGCTGCATTCGCGCAATTCTCCCAGCGCGGCTCAGTCAGCGGCGTGGTCACTGAGCCCTCCGGGGCCGTAGTGGCCAACGCTCCTGTGTCGCTGTTGGATTTGAATCGTAACCAAACTGCGACCACTACGACGGACGCGACGGGGCACTACAGTTTTTCGCAATTGCTTCCGGGCGACTACCAGGTCACGGTGGACTTCACGGGATTCACGAAGTCCGTCTCAGCCAAGCTTTCCGTCTCTCCCCAAGCTGACGTGCGCTGCGACGTTCAGCTCCAGGTCGCGTCGGTGTCTTCAACCGTCACCGTGACCGGCTCATCGGCGCCGCTGCTCGATACCGAAACGGCCAACGTCGATCAAAACGTGACGCAGCAACAACTCGAGACCGTGCCGATGAACGGCCGGAACTGGACGTCGTTGACCGAATTGACGCCTGCCGTAAGCGTTTCGCCGCGAAACAACATCAACATGGGCTCCGGCGGCACCTATGAAGTCGGCTCGGCGTACACATCCGGCGGCGCGGATTACACGGCCGGTGGCAACGCGGAGGGATCGCGCGACAACGGTTACTACGTGAACGGAGTAAACGCTAACGATAACTACGAAGGCGGCAGCAGTTTTAGTCCGTCGTCGGAAGCGATCGCCGAAGTGAAGATAGGCGTGGCGGACTTTTCCGCTCAGTACGGCCGCGATTTTACGAACCTCAGCGCCACCACCAAGTCCGGCACGAACACTTTCCACGGAGAAGCGTACGAGTATTTTGAAAACGACGCGCTAAATGCGCTGGTCCCCATCAACAAGGCGCAGGGTCTGACGGGGAAGGACGCGTACCGGTACAACCTATTCGGCGGCAACATTGGTGGCCCGGTTTACATCCCCAAGCTTCTGAACTTGAAGGACAAAGCGTTCTTTTTTGCGAACTACGAGCGGAACCCGCGCTCCGACAAAGGGCCAAACAATCTTGGAATTGTGCCGAACGACGCGCAGCGCGCCGGAGATTTTGGCAGCAACTGCACGGGGCCGATCAATGCAGGAACGTTCAGCGGCGCCGGAATTTGTTCGAATCCAGCGGGGCAGCTCTTCAACCCGTACACGGGCAACGCAATTCCGTTCAATAATCTGGTGACGGCGGGCCTTTTCAATCCGGCAAACGCCTCGCCGCAAGTCGCCGCTCTGATCAACCTCTTTCCCCACGCGAACATTACGCCCACGCTGGCGAACTCCGGCGCGGACTATCAATACGGATCACAACGAGCGATCTCGCTTTACCACTGGGACAGCCGCTTCGATTACAGGATCTCCGCGAAAGACAGCGTCTTCGTTGCATGGTCGCAATATAGCGCCATACCTAACAATTCCGGCGGCTTCGTCCCGAACCTGGACCAAGCGACGGCCGATACCACCGACAAGTCTTACGTGGTCAGCGTCGATGAGGCGCATGTCTTCGCTCCGAATCTGACCAACGAGTTTATTTTTGCCGTAGGCGCTGGCAGTTACACCACGCTGCCTCCCTCGGCGCTCTCGTTTCTCAACGGTTCTTCGAATCCATTTAACTCGATCTTCAACAACACGGGCACAGCGCCGGGAGGAAACACCGGCGTCCTCGGCTTGAACATTTACAACTACGGCCAATTGTTCAGCCAGCCGACGGCGGGTTTCGACGAGTACTTCACGGCCTCCAATACTTCGTGGCAGGCCTCCGACAATTTGACGTGGGTTCACGGCAGCCACACTATGACGTTCGGATTTAACTTCCTTCGCAAAGGCGAGTCGGATTTCGACAACGTGCGCTATGTCTCATTTGGCTGCGCGTACGCTCCAGGATCGTACTGTGGCAATGGTCCTCAATTGTTTACGGCGAACAACGGCGTCGGCGGCGACGCATTCGCCGAAGTCGAACTGGGATTGCCGTCGGCAATTCACCAGCGGGCTGATATCACGTCCGGCGGACCGTTTGCTCCTCGCCCCCAAGCTGTCATTCCGTACTACGGCGCCTATTTCAACGATTCCTGGAAGGCGACTCAAACGATTACTGTCGGATTCGGTCTTCGCTATGACCTCCCGATTCCGGTGTACGGAACCAACGATGGTTGCTGCGCGCTCTATGAATCCAGCACTGACACGCTGGCAATTCCCGGAATTGCGCCCGGTATCCCGCAACACTACGCTCCCATACCGAAGCACGATTTTGCGCCGCGACTGAGCGTTGCGTGGCAGGCGCGTCCGTCCCTCGTGGTGCGTGCCGGATACGGCCTCTATTACGTCGCCGGAGCGAGTCAGATTTCGAACGTGCTGTCTGGCGCGTTCTACGGCGGCGTCCCCGGCGGTTTCGTCGGCAGCGATATCGTCAACACCGATCCGACGCAGGCCAGCCTATCTCAGGTTTTCCAAGCTTCGCCACAGGTTGCGCCGGGAACTTTTCCCGTCGCCACCGGAACCGGGCAGGGCTACTACGGCGACGGCGCGTTACAGACCGTTTTCTACGCCGACAAGAAGTCCTTCAAGACGCCTTACGTTCACCGGTACACGCTGGACATTCAGAAGCAGATCGCGCGCAACTCGGTGATTTCGGCGACGTATATCGGAGCCGAAGGAAGAGATGGCTGGTACTTCATCGATCAGAACGCCGCTCCCTATCAGACAGGCTGGGCTTCAGGCGACGATTACAACGCAGCGCGGCCGTTCAACTCCGGCCGGTTCGGCGACATTTATCTGCAGCGAGCCGGGCTGAACAGCAATTACAACGCGGGAGTAGTGAAATTCCAGCACCAGATGAACAACGGTCTACAGATCCTCGCGCACTATACGTTTTCGAAAGACATGGGACAGCGGGGCATCGTCGGACAGGGCACGCAGGATACCGGCTACAACTATCCGCAAAGCGTCATCCGGTCGTATGGGCCGGAAACGTATTCGCACCCGAATCGCTTTGTGTTCCAGGCTACGTATGCGCCGAAATATCAGGACAAGCTGCCTGCATACGCGCGGCCGTTTCTGGGAGACTGGCACGTTTCCGCTCTCGCGACATTCGAGTCCGGCGATTCGCTCACCGTTTATAACGGTACAGGAAACCAGGCGAACGATTTCGCGCCGTACAACGGACTCGGAAATCTCGATGTCGTCGGCAATCCGAACTTTTCGCACGGAAACCGCAGCTTCAACGAGTATTTCAATACGGCTGCGTTCGTAGTGCCGCCCAACAACGTGCAAGGCACCGCCGATCCTGGAATCGTGCGCGGCCCCGGCACCAACAACTGGGATCTCTCGTTCGGCAAGACGTTCAACATTTACGAGCGCTTCCATGCCGAATTTCGCGCCGACATGTACAACGCTTTCAACCACACCCAGTGGAATGCCATCAGCACGCAGTTGAACGGCTCCACTGGACCATTCGGGCAAGTCACCGGCAGTCGCGAAGGCCGCATCGTCGAGTTCGGCGCCAAGGTCGCATTCTAGCGGCGCGAAATCGATTGGCGATCGCGATTGTGAATTGCTGAACCGGAGGACTATGTATCAGCCCGAAGCTTACGCAATCGCGCTGTCGTTCATGATCGTCAGCATGCTCTGCTGGGGATCGTGGGCCAACACGATGAAGCTGGCGCCTGGATACGCGTTCCAACTTTTTTACTGGGACTACGTGCTCGGCATCATCTTCGGTAGTTTGGTTTGGGGTCTCACCCTGGGAAGTTGGGGCGGAGGAGGGCAGTCCTTCGTCCCCAACATCTCCGCCGCGGACGCGCGGCACATTTTGTTCGCGATTGCCGGTGGCGCGGTCTTCAACGTCGCGAATTTGCTTCTCGTTGCGGCAATCGATCTCGCCGGTCTCGCGGTCGCGTTTCCCATCGGCATTGGCCTCGCGCTGGTGGTCGGCGTGATCTTGAATTACGCCATCGCTCCGAAAGGACAGCCTGCGCTGCTTTTCGGCGGCGTCCTTCTTGTGGTAATCGCGATTGTGATTGATGCGATTGCGTATCGGCGCCGCGAAAGCGAGCGGCGCTCGTTGAGTGTCCGCGGCATCGGAATCAGCGTCGGTTGCGGCGTGCTGATGGGCGTCTTCTATCCGCTCGTCACGAAAGCTATCACCGGCGAACACTCTCTCGGCCCGTACTCGGTCGCTCTGTTTTTTGCGCTGGGCGTGCTGCTCTGTGCGATTCCTTTGAATTATTTGCTGATGCGGAAGCCGGTCACCGAATCCGCGCCCGTGAATATGTCTCAGTATTTTCGCGCGAAGCCCTCGTGGCACATCTGGGGCATGCTCGGCGGATTCATTTGGTGCACAGGAACAGTCTTCAATATCGTGGCGTCTCACGCGCAGATTGTCGGACCCGCGGTTTCCTACGCGATCGGCCAGGGCGCGACGATGGTCTCCGCCCTCTGGGGCGTTTTCATCTGGAAAGAATTTGCCCAAGCTCCGGCTGCGTCTCGGAAATTAATCCCCGCCATGTTTTTCTTTTTCGTGCTCGGATTGGGATCGATCGCCATCGCGCCGATGTTAAGCAGATAGCGGGCGCGGATCGTTATGCGGAAGCCCATCGTCGTTGTTGGCAGCATCAATCTCGATCTGGTCGTCGGAGCCGAGCGCTTGCCCTTGTCCGGCGAGACGATCACCGGAAATAGTTTTGCGACATTTCACGGCGGCAAGGGCGCGAATCAAGCCGTCGCCGCTGCGAAGCTCGGATATCCCGTCGCGATGGTGGGGAACGTTGGCAACGATGCGTTTGGAGCGGAGCTGCGCCGCGGTTTGGAATCAGCCGGTGTCGATACGGAAAATGTGCGCGCGGTGGAAAATTCTTCGGGCGTCGCGCTGATCACCACAGGCCGGCAGGGCGAGAATAATATTGTCGTAGTGCCCGGTGCCAATGGCCGGCTCACTCCTGAATTGCTAGAAAAATCCGCGGGGACGATGGAACGCGCGGGAATTCTTCTTGCGCAACTTGAGGTCCCGCTCGAGACGATCGAATACCTCGCCGAGTTCGCCGAGCGGCACAACATTCCGCTGATGCTCGATCCTGCGCCAGCCCGCGACCTGCCGGCAACGCTGCTGCGCAGGCTCTCGTGGATCACTCCGAATGAAACGGAAGCGAAAGCGCTGTTGCCGGCCGACATCGAGGATCAAGGCGCAGGCCCAGGACGAGCCGCGGAACGCTTCGTTGCGCTCGGCGTCGAAAATGTAATTCTAAAGCTCGGTGCACGCGGCTGTTTGATCGCTCAACGCGACATGCCGGAGTTGCGCGTCCCCGCTTTTTCCGTCGCAGCCATCGACACCACCGCCGCCGGAGACGCCTTCAACGCCGGCTTTGCCGTAGCCCTGATGCGCGGCGTCGAAATTGAGCGCTGCGCCGTCTTCGCCTCCGCCGTAGCCGCCATCTCCGTCACCCGCCCCGGCGCCCAGCCCTCCATGCCCACCGCCGCAGAAGTCGATACCTTCCTGAAATCCCACTCCGCCCATTTCTCAAACTGATCGGACGAGTCCACACAAACAAACGCCCGCATCGCGCCGTTCGGCGATGCGGGCGTCAATTACCAGGTCAACGGCTACGTGGATTTACGCTGTGACGGTGGCCGTGGGGAAGCGCTTCGCTACGGGCAAGTCCCAGCGGTCTAGGTTCATCACCTTCGTCCAGGCGGCTACGAAGTCCTGCACGAACTTCTTGTGCGCGTCGGAGCTGGCGTAAACTTCGCTGAGTGCGCGAAGTTGTGCGTTCGAACCGAAGACGAGGTCCGCGCGCGTCGCCGTCCAGCGGACCTCACCGGATTTGCGATCGCGGCCTTCGAACGTGTCGTTCGCGTCTGACGTCGCCTTCCACACCGTCGCCATGTCCAGCAAGTTGGTGAAGAAGTCGTTCGTCAGCGCATCCGCTTTCTTCGTGAACACGCCGAACTTCTTACCGCCGTAGTTCGCGCCGAGCACGCGCAGCCCGCCCACCAGCACCGTAAGTTCCGGCGCCGTCAACGTCAACAACTGCGCCTTATCGAGCAGCTCCACTTCGGCCGTGCCGTCCGTCTGGCCGCCGATCGAGGGCCCATTCCGGTACGAACGGAATCCGTCCGACGTCGGCTCGAGCACAGCAAACGACTCGACGTCCGTCTGTGCCTGCGAAGCGTCCGCGCGTCCCGCAGCGAACGGAACCGTTACGGTGATGCCCGCATTCTTCGCCGCCTTCTCGATCGCCGCGCCGCCGGCGAGCACGATCAAATCGGCGAGCGAAATTTTCTTGCCGCCGGTTGCCGAGGCGTTGAAGTCCGCCTGCACCTTCTCAAGCGCCTTCAGCACCTTCTGCAGCTTCTCCGGCTCGTTCACCTTCCAGTCTTTCTGCGGAGCAAGGCGAATGCGCGCGCCGTTCGCACCGCCGCGCTTGTCCGACCCGCGATATGAAGCCGCCGACGCCCAAGCGACGGAGACGAGATCGGAAATCGTGACACCGGACGCCAGAACCGCAGCTTTCAGAGTCGCGACGTCTTTGTCGTCAACGAGCGCATGATTTGCGGAAGGAATCGGATCCTGCCAGATCAGCTCTTCCTTCGGAATCTCAGGTCCCAGGTAACGCGCGCGCGGACCCATGTCGCGATGCGTGAGCTTGAACCACGCACGCGCAAATGCATCGGCCAACTGCTCCGGATGCTCGTAGAAGCGCCGCGAAATCTTTTCGTACGCCGGATCCACGCGCAAAGCAAGATCAGTCGTGAGCATCGCGGGTGCATGACGCTTCGAAGCATCATGCGCGTCGGGAATCGTGCCCGCTCCGCCGTTGTTCTTGGGCTTCCACTGGTTCGCGCCGCCCGGGCTCTTCGTCAGTTCCCATTCGTACTTAAAAAGGTTGCTGAAAAACTCATTGCCCCACTTGGTCGGCGTGCTGGTCCAAGTTACTTCCAGTCCGCTGGTGATCGCGTCGCCCGCGATACCGGTCTTGTACGCGCTGTTCCAACCGAAACCCTGCTCTTCGATCACCGATCCCTCAGGTTCTTTACCGAGGTGGTGGCCGCCGTGCGCGCCGTGCGTTTTTCCAAACGTGTGTCCACCCGCGATCAGCGCAACAGTCTCCTCATCGTTCATCGCCATACGTCCAAACGTTTCGCGAATGTCGCGCGCCGCCGCAAGCGGATCGGGTTTGCCTTCCGGTCCCTCGGGGTTCACGTAAATCAATCCCATCGTCGTCGCGCCAAACGGACGCGCGAGGTCGCGCTCTCCCGCGTAGCGCTTGTCCGTGCCCATCCACGTCGATTCGTGTCCCCAGTTCACATCCATGTCCGGCTCCCACACGTCCGGACGTCCGCCCGCGAATCCAAAAGTTTTGAAGCCCATCGTCTCGAGCGCCACGTTGCCTGCGAGAATCATCAAGTCAGCCCAAGAAATTTTCTTGCCGTACTTTTGCTTGATCGGCCAAAGCAAACGCCTCGCGCGGTCGAGGTTCACGTTGTCAGGCCAGCTGTTCAGTGGAGCAAACCGTTGTTGACCGCGCCCGCCGCCGCCGCGCCCGTCAAACGTGCGGTACGTGCCGGCGCTGTGCCACGCCATGCGAATAAATAGAGGTCCGTAGTGCCCGAAGTCCGCCGGCCACCAGTCCTGCGAGTCGGTCATTAGCGCCGCGAGATCTTTTTTCAGGGCAGGGTAGTCGAGTGTCTTGAATTCCTCGGCGTAGTTGAAGTGATCGCCCATCGGATCGGAGAGCGACGAGTGCTGGTGCAGCAGGTTGAGGTTCAGATGATTCGGCCACCAATCACGATTGGTCCGGGCCGGGCTGCCGCCATGCGGGAACGGGCACTTCGCTTCAGACATTCTCTTTCTCCTTCACGCGTTTGAATTTCGCTAAATCGGGTCTTTGAGATCGGTCGAGCGATCTGCAGTCACATACGGTAGCATTCAAAACGGAGATAGTTCCAATATCTATATCGCATTCTAGGTATAGGCATACCCTATGGAAATTAATCAGCTTCGATATGTCTGCGCTATTGCAGACACAGGAAATTTCAGCCGAGCTGCCGAACGCTGCCAGGTGGCGCAGCCATCGCTTTCACAGCAAGTGTTGAAGCTCGAGGAAGATTTGGGCGTGAAACTCTTCGATCGCCTCGGCCGCAGCATCCGCCTCACGGAAGCGGGCCGCGCATTCATCCCGCACGCGCGTGCAATTTTGGAACAAATGGACGTCGCGCGCTCGAGCGTTGCCGAAAAGCACGCCGACCTTCGCGGCAGCGTCACCGTCGGCGTGATTCCAACGATCGCGCCGTACCTGATGCCGGGCTACACCGCGGGATTCGCGAAAAAGTTTCCAGACGCGAAGCTGCGCATCATCGAAGAAACTACCTCCGTCCTGATCGACGGCCTTCGCGACCTTTCCATCGACGCGGCGATTCTGGCGCTCCCGCTGCGCCACAAAGATCTCGAGCTATTCCCAATCCGCACCGAGCCGCTGTTCGCGGTTCTGAAGAAGAATCATCCGCGCGCATCGGCACGTTCAATGTCGCTGAAAGAATTGCGAGGCGAGCCGTTCGTGATGTTGCGCGACGGTCACTGTTTTCGCGACCTCAGCATCAATACCTGCGCGCGCGCACGTGTCACTCCCAAAATCGCGTTCGAAAGCGGCCAGTTCAGCAGCTTGCTCGGCATGGTCGCGGCGGGCGTCGGGGTGTCGTTGATTCCGGAGATGGCGATCGATCGCAACGCCGGCTGCCGTTACGTGCGCATCAGCGACGCAAGCGCCACGCGAACCATCGTCGCAGCTGTATTGCGCGGCCGAAGCTTCAATCGCGTGCAGGAAGCTTTCGTCTCTGGCATTCGTGGGAAAGGCACCTCAGCACTGCCTCCGCGAGACCATCACACGACGTAGCGCGTGGAATAGACACGAAGATTGGCGTGGAATAGGCACGTCGTGACTGTGGTTTTCGTCAGCCCAAAAGTTCGAACCCACAGGCACGACGTGCCTATTCCACATCCGTTGCGCTAATGTGTCTTTGCAAGCACGTTTGAGTTAACGAAGCTCACCACCGCCGCCGTTTCATTCGCGGCACGGCGCGTCACTGTCGGCTGTATTCCGTTTTTACCCTCGCCCCAGCCAAAGTTGCGAACGTCATATCCCCCGGAAGGCAGCACCGCCGGATTGATTCCGGGAATGTTGGTCACGTGCGCCAGCGTCATCGTGCGTTGGGTTTCCGTGTGGCAGCTGATGCAATCGGTGTTGAAGAAAAAACTCTTCTGCGGATCGGCGATCGTATCCAGAATCGGCGTAGCTTCGGCGGCCGTCGGTGCGGGCGCCGTGCCGAAAAGAGTCGATGTCGAAACGCCTTTCCGCTGCACCACCGGCAAGCTCGTCGGCGACGCCGCGGCATTTCTGCACGTGATCGGATTCAGATTATTCGTATGAGGCTCCGGCACCACACGCGGGGTCACGCCGCCGGGATTCAGCATCTGCGCGAATTGCGTCCCGTCGAGCGTCGGGCCATTCACGGGCACTACCGTGTCCGCCGTTATCCCAGGAGCCTGCCCGGGATGAGCCACCAGTAACGACAAGAAAATCCACGGAGCGGGAGCGTTGGCAGGTAGTCCGGCGATCGCCATCGCATCCAGCCTTTGTGCGGACAATCGAGATTGCAAAAGGGCCAGCATTGCGTTGCGCATCGCATTCGCCGTGGCGGGATTCATCAGCCCTGGATGGACTCCAAGCGCAACGCCGCTCGTCGAGACCGAGTGTCCGCCGAGGTGTCCACTCGCGAGCTTCGTGCGCAGCGCGGCGGCGTCGTCGACGATCGCGCTGAAAGCAGCCATGTCCGCCGTAGGTCGCATGCGGCACTCCGTGCCTTGCAATGACGGATCGGCGCCGGAAATGAAATCGAAAATCAGATGCCCGGCGATATCCAGCACCTTCGGGCTGCCGTCAGGATTTTTCACAATCGGCTGAATGATCAGCCGAATCTCCGGCAGCTGCCCGTACTGCGTGGCGATGTCCTTCGAAAGCCCAGGCGCGCCCGCATCAATTCTTACTCCGGCCACAAACCACGCATCGATGCTCTGGGCTTCCTTCGGCAAACTGATGTGGCTCGTGCTGCCGTCCACTAGCGTCGCGTTACTGTTCGCGATCCCGACGAACTGCTGGAATACCGCGTCCGTCCACACCGGGCCGCTCGCCGTCGTAATGTCTTTCACGGCGATTAGATTCGCCATGTCCGCAGCCGTAGTCGGAGCAGGGAAGAGCCACGACACATCATTGGCGGAAAGCGGCGCGCTGGCATCGGCCGGCGGCGTCCCGGTCGTCGCACTCGACGCAGCAGAACCGTTCGTTGTCAATTTTGTGTGGCACCCAACGGCAAACAAAAAAAGCCCAAGCGCGGTGAACTTGAATACCGGGCGAACGCGGAACGTGGAGGCGGTCATCATTCTCTCCTGGCGCAAAATCGCGATTTACTAATTTGGGGTCGTGGTGTCCTTGGGCCGAGGCAGAGCGTCCATACTTTTCAAAAATTCGATCAGCGCGTAGCGTTCGTCCGTTGTCAGCAACGGGCCGAGATATTTAGGATCCGTGCCATCGCCGTTGAATTCGTGGCCGGCATTGCTGTTTCCCCGGCACGCGGTGTTGAATTCGAATGCGCCGGGAATTTTGTTGTACATCACGCCGACGTTCACTGGATCGTATTCGCGATTGCCGAGCCAAAATCGCTTTGGCCGCTCGGAAGCAGGCGATAGCAGTAGGTAGAGATTCGGAACCGAAGAATTATGAAGATACGGCGGCGTCGCCCAGATCCCCGTCAGCGGCCGCGCTTTGTACGCAAGCTTGGCTTGAGTCTTGTCCGGGCGATGGCCGTTCATTCGGTCGCGGTCGGCAGCGCTTAAAGGCGGTTGTTGCTGGTCGTACCAGCGATTCACCACTTTATCCACGAGCTGCGCCAGGGCCGGACCGAAGTTGGTGAACGTCACCACATTTCCGTTGTCGTCCGTAATTCCGAGAGTTTGGTCCACGTGAACTTTCCGTTTGGCCATGTCCTCAGCTTGGGCCGGATCGGTTCCAACCACCGAAGTGGGCACCATGTGCAAATCGAGATATTTTTCACTTGGTTCGGTCAGCGTCATCCATTCAGTCGCCTTCCAATAGTCCGGATCATCCGTGGCCGGCAAATGACAACGCTGGCAATGCGCCTTGTAGAGAAGGGCGCCCGCGGCGACTCTCTTTTCGTCGAGCGGCGGCAGGATTTTCGCATCCTGCCATCGCGGCGCCAGCATGCCGGTGAATCCGTTCTCCGCGTTTGCCGGCTTGTCACCTGCGATCGCACTTTCCATTTCGTAGAGCTTCTTCACCTCCACGCTCGATTCCGGCGAGTCGCCCGCTTTGCCGTCAAAATCCAGCGCCGCGCGCACGCCGAGAGCCTCGCCCGCGTTGCGAGTCATCGGCTGCTCGATCGAGCCGTTGTATTGCACCCACAAAAACCAAGGCGCGTACCAGATTCTCGGGAAATGCACAGGCGCGGAGTACGGCACAAAATCTTCGGGGTGCTTCAACTCCACGGCAAACACCGTGTTGCCGATGCGGCTGAGCGCGTCGAGGCGCGTGTAACCCTCCTTGATCTTGTGCGCATCCACCTTGGTTTCCAGCTTGTTCACCTCGCCCATCTGCCCCAGCACGTGGTGAAGCGCCTTCCACAGATTCCATTTGGCTTTTAGGTTTGCGTCGTTTCCCAGCACTCGAGTGGCAAATCGGTTAAACCGGCTCGGAACGTACGTTGTGAGAAACACGGACGCGCCGACGGCATTCTGAAAATTGTTCACGTCGGTAAACGCGGGCGCGCCCTGAATCACAAACGTGGTGCCTTTATATTCGAGACGTCCGGTGTGGCAGGCCGCGCAAGTGAGACCCAGCGAATTCATCTTGGGTCCATTCGGCGCGTATGTGTCGGCGCCGCTGGAGCTTTTCGGCAGTTCGCCACCCATTGCGAATCCGATCGGAAGTTTTGTCGCGTTCTTCTCCGAATAATCCGGGATGAAACCGAAACGGTCGAGGTAGGCCTGATCGCTGAGTAATTCATCGGAGCAGCACAAATATCCAGGGCGTTCAATCGCCATGAACCACTCGTAGGGCATCAAGAAAGTCTGCGTGCCCTGGTCCGTGTGATAGAACCATTCGCTCGTGTCGGCCGACCAATTCTGCGGGAGTGGCACGAGCGTCACGGGAGGCGTGTAATCCGGCAAAGTCACCGTCAGGTTTTTCTCGTACAAACAATGGGCGAAGAACCCAACGACAACGAGTACGACGATGGCTACCGGAATGCCGATGCGCAGAGGTTTTCTCATGTTCGAAGTCTCTGAAACGGTCAACGCTTAAAAAAGCGCGAGCACGAAGTGAATTCGAAAACGGGAGCCCAGTAAACGTGGCCGGGAAAAGTCGTGAAACGAATCTTGCGGTTGTTGTCGATGAAAAAGATCGTTGCCAATCAAACTGTTGCCACCTATAAACCACGTTAACTCTGCCTAGGGCAAGTCTTTTGTTGATAAGCACGGTCGCTCGCTTTTCTTTCGATGCAGTGCGATCTCGTCGACTCGCCGCCGCTTGCAGTGCGCCGGCGCCGAAATTCCTCGCGCGCGTATCGTGAACCCTCAGCCAGTACGATAGAATCGCAACGCACAAAGTCCGTCGGGAGCGAAAGGGAATGGAGCAGTCGGGAAAGCCCGGCTTAGTTGGCCGAAAACTCGCGCACTACGAGATTCGCAGCGCGATCGGCGCAGGCGGGATGGGCGAAGTGTTTCGCGCCACAGACACACGCCTCGAACGCGACATCGCGCTGAAAGTCCTTCCCGCCAACATGGCCGCCGACCCCGAGCGCTTCGCACGCTTCCAGCGAGAGGCCCGCGCCGTCGCCGCGCTGAATCATCCCAATGTCGTCACTGTCTTCTCCGTCGAGAATGCCGACGACGTTCACTTCATCACGATGGAGTTGATCGAGGGCCACACGCTCGATCGTCTCATCACTTCAGACGGCCTCGAGCCGCACCGAATCGTCGAGATCAGCGGCGAAATTGCCGAGGCGCTTGCGGCCGCACACGATAAGGGCATCGTTCATCGCGACCTGAAACCCGCAAACGTGATGGTGACGAACGATGGCCGCGTGAAAGTTCTCGACTTCGGCCTCGCGAAAGATGTCCAGTCCAGCGTCGAGACGGACGTCACTCGCACGTCGCCCGGCCTCACGCAAGCCGGCGTCGTGATGGGCACTCCGTCCTACATGTCGCCCGAGCAGGTTTCCGGCCGCCCGCTCGATCACCGCTCAGACCTTTATTCTCTCGGCGTCGTCATGTTCGAAATGGCCACGGGACGCCGGCCCTTCGACGCGCGCTCGTCCGCCGAATTGATTTCAGCGATCCTGCGCGACACGCCGCCGCCCGTCACAGACATTCGCCCGGAACTCCCTGCCGATCTCTCCCGCGTGATCCGCCGCTGCCTTGAAAAAGATCCGCGCCATCGCATGCAGACCGCCCGCGACATCAGCAACGAGTTTCGCGATCTCGGGCGCGCACAAATCGGGCGAACGAACTCGCCGCGAACTACGCCGCTCCACACCGTCACGACGCAAACGCCCATCACCACGCCCGGCTCCGGCATTGCCGATTCGAGTTTCTGGGTCGCAGTGCTTCCGTTCCGTTACGGCGGCGCAAACGCCGAAATCGCCGCGCTCGCCGAAGGATTCTCCGAAGAAATCATCACCGGCCTCTCCCGCTTTTCGTATCTGAAAGTGATTTCGCGCAGTTCCACGGCGCGCTACGCCAATCAAGCCGTCGATGTGCGCGCAGCCGGCAGAGAATTGAACGCGCGTTACGTGATGGAGGGAACGCTGCGCCAGGCCGGCAACAAATTGCGGCTCGCAGTTCAACTCGTTGACACCACTACCGGCGCGCATCTGTGGGCCGAAAATTACGAACGCACCGTCAATCCTCAGGCCGTCTTCGAATTGCAGGACGACCTCGTGCCGCGCATTGTCTCCACCGTCGCGGATATGAACGGCGTACTGCCGCAAAGCATGAGCGAAGGTTTGCTCGGCCGCGCGCCGGCGCAACTCACTCCTTATGAAGCTGTGCTGCGCAGCTTCGCCTACTGCTACAGCGCCACACCCCAAGATCTCACCGCCGCGCGCTCTGGTGTCGAAGAAGCGACGCGCAAAGCTCCGAATTACGCGGACGCCTGGGCAATGCTCTCGTTCTTATGTGGCCAGGACTATGTGCACGGCTACCAGCTGCAGCCGAACGCGCTCGACATCGCCGCCTCGGCCGCGCGCCGCGCCGTCGCGCTCGGCCCGTCCAATCATCTCGCGTACTTCAGCCTTGCCGCCGTGCTCTGGTATCAAAAAGATTTTCAATCGTTCCGCGACGCCGTCGAACGCGCCATCACGCTGAATCCGATGGACGGGAACTCAGTCGCGTACCTCGGCGAATTGCTCGTTTATGCAGGCAGCTCGGACCGCGGCATGCAGCTGGCCGAACGCGCTAAACAACTGAATCCGAATCATCCCGGATGGTATTGGTTCGCGGATTTCTACGACGCGTTCTCGCGCAGCGATTACCCCGCGGCGCTCAACTTCGCTCTAAAGGCCAAGATGCAGGGCAATCCGCTCGCGCCGATGTTTGCGGCGGCCGCGTACGGCCAACTCGGAGACACCGACGGCGGCGCGAAGGCAATCGTGGAACTCCTGAAGTTCCGTCCCGAAATGCCCGGCATCATTCGCAAGCAAGTCGAAAAAGTTTGGAACGACGAGTACGCCGAGCATTTCCTCGAAGGTCTGCAAATCGCAGGGCTCGATGTACCGCCAAAGTCTGCACCAGCTCGCACCGGTGCCTCATCCATCCTCACCAAGCACGGTTCAGGCGCCGCGCGTGCCGAAGAAGGTTTCTGGGTTGCGGTGCTTCCGTTCAAATATTCCGGCGCAAGCGAAGATCTGAAAGCTCTCGCGGAAGGCCTCACCGACGAAATCGTTTCGGGCCTTTCTCGCTTCTCCTACTTGCGCGTCGTTGCGCGCGGATCGACGGCTCGTTTCACCGGACAAGTCGTCGATGTCCGCACCGCCGGTCAGCAATTGAACGCCCGCTACGTGATGGAGGGAACGCTCCGTCAGGCCGGCGCAAAACTCAGGCTCGCTGTCCAAGTGGTGGATACCGTCACCGGCACGCACCTGTGGGCCGAAAATTACGAACGTGCATTCAGCTCGGACGCCGTGTTCGAGTTGCAGGACGATCTGGTCCCGCGAATCGTTTCCACCGTCGCCGATTGGTACGGCGTTCTCACGCGCAGCATCAGCGAGGCGCTCCGCAGCAAAAGCGAAGACTCGCTTACGCCGCACGAAGCCGTGCTTCGCGGCTTCAGCTACTTCGCGCGCCTCACCGCCGAAGAACACGCAACCGTGCGCCGCCTGCTCGAACGTGTGGTCCGTGAAAATCCGGATCACGCCGATTGCTGGGCGATGCTCGCGATGATGTACAACGTCGAGTATTCCGACGACTACAACGTGCTGCCCAATACGCTCGAGCGGTCGCTCTCTGCCGCGCAGCGCGCGATCGAACTCGCGCCCTCTCATTCGATGGGTCATTACGCCATCGCCTGGATTTATTTTTTCCTCAAAGATAAGCCCGCATTTCACGCCGCCCTCGAGCGCACGATTGCGCTGAACCCAATGGACGGATACGCGATCGGCATGCTCGGGCTTCTCCTGCTTCACACCGGCGAGCGGGAACGCGGCATGGAAATGACCGAGACCGCGATCAAACTCAACCCGAATTCTTCCGGCGCGCTGAAGTTCACCCCCTTCACCTATTTTTATATGAAGGGTCAATACAAAGAGGCTCTGGACGCAGCAGTCCGCATCAACATGCCCGGTTTCTTTTATGCGCAAGCCTCGCTCGCTGAAGTTCTCGGTCAGCTCGGCGATCGCGAAGGCGCGCAAAAGGCAGTGAAGGAATTGCTCGCGCTGCGTCCCGACTTCGCCGCCTCCGCCCGCCGCAACTACGCGAAGTGGTACGAACCGGAAGACGTCGAGCACTTCCTCGACGGCCTCCGCAAAGCCGGCCTCGAGATACCCGTCGAATCCCGTGCGACACCGGGAGGCGGCTCATCGCAAATCTCTTCCAAGACGAGTTCCGGCGAGACGCGCATGGATGAAGGCTTCTGGATCGCCGTGCTGCCGTTCAGGCACACAGGCAAAAGCGAAGACCTCGCCGCGCTCGCCGAAGCTCTCTGCGACGACATCATCACCGGCCTCAACAAGTTTTCTTTCCTGCGCGTGATCGCGCGCAGCTCCACGGCGCGTTATGCGAACGAAAACGTGGATGTACGCGCAGCGGCGAAAGAGCTCGGCGCGCGTTACGTGCTGGAGGGCAGTCTGCATCACGCCGGAGCGAAGGTGCGAATTGCTGCGCGGCTGGTGGACGCCACCACCGGCGCGGGACTGTGGGCGGAAACATTCGACCGCGCGTTCACGCCCGATGCGTTGCTCGAATTACTCGACGACGTGGTGCCGCGAATCGTTTCAACCGTGGGTGATACGCAGGGAATTCTGGTGCTCAGCATGACGGAGATGTTGCGGCATCGCGACCCGAACTCTCTGACGCCTTACGAAGCTGTGCTACGCAGCTTCGCCTACATGATCCGTGTGAACGAGGCGGACCATCGAGCCTCGCTCGCCGCGCTGGAGCGCGTTTCGCAGGATCCGTCCGCCAGCGCGGACGTGTGGGCGATGCTGGCTTGGCTCTATCGCGGCGAAACCTCATACGGATTCAACGCGCGCCCGAACCCTCTCGGCCGAGCCCTCGACGCAGCGCAACGAGCGATCGCAGCTGACCCATCCAACATGATTGCCCACGCGGCGTTGGCAGCCGTCCACTTCAGCCGGGGCGATCTGCCTGCCTTCCGCACGGCGGCGAAGCGTGCTGTTTCCTTAAACCGCTGCGAAGGCTACGCGCTTGCGTACATGGGACTCTTGCTCGCGTACTCCGGGGAGTGGGAACAAGGATGTGCGTTGGCCGAGCAAGCAACACAGCTAAATCCGAATCATCCGGGATGGTATTGGGCGCCGATCGCGCTGAACGCGTACCGGCAACGCGATTACAAACGTGCGTTCGAGTTCGCGCTTCACATGAATACGCCGGGGATTTGGTCGATCCACCTGATCTTCGCGCTGATCTACACTCAGCTCGGAGACGCGGAAAAAGCGCGAGCCGCTTTGAAGGACCTGTTGGCCATACGGCCGGCGTTCAGCGACAACCCGCGAAAAGAATTGCAGGTTTGGTTTCAACCGGAAATGGTTGAACGAATGCTCGCCGATCTGAAACCACTCGGCATTGAGTGAAGCCTACGCACTGCGCGTTGGCGCGTTACTGACCCTCAGCTTCGAGGATGAAGTCGATGTTGCCGCGCGTCGCGTGGCTGTAGGGGCAGATCTTTTCGTGGGTCTCCTGCGCCAGCGCCTTCGCATCCGCAGTCGAGAGACCTGGGACCTTCACGTGCATCTTCACCGCGATGCCAAAGCCGCCGCCTTCGCGCGGCCCGATCGACGTGCTGCAGGTGATCACCGCATCCTTCACGCTCTGCTTCTTCTGGTGGGCCAGGAATTCCATCGCGCCGCCGAAGCACGCTGCGTAGCCGGCAGAGAAGAGGTGCTCGGGCGTGGTAGTGTTCGGCAGGCCCGGGCCGCCCATTTCCTTGCGCACCGAGAGATTCACGCTCACCGAATGGTCGGTGGTCTCGGAATGTCCGTTGCGGCCGCCGGTGTTGATGGCGACGGCGGTGAGCAGCGGTTGAATCGTGTAAGCAGGCATGAAATTCCTCCAGGTGAAATTTCGGATTTCAGAAAATTGCGTCGCGATATTCGCGTGCGATGAGTGACTAGTATAGCGCGTTCAAGTAAGCGCAGAGAAAGCCTAGGAGTGATTTGGCGGAGGAGGAACGCCGCGCGCGGCTTCGAGGCTCGTGCGGCCGTCCGGTAATCTCCACCGCCGGCACGCAATGATGAACCACACGAAATTTCCCGCGGCGACGATGCATGAGAGCGCGACAATTTTTCCGAACCAGAGACTTTGCTGCGGCACAACGTAGAGCGGCACCACGATGATTACGAATTCCAGCGCCGCGAAACTCAGCGCAAAGAAAAGCTTCGACCAGCTCCACTCACTGGCCGCCTGTTCCTGCCGGACGCCGCGCACGATGACGATAATCTGCAGCGCCAAAAACACCAGCCACATCATCGCGCGTCCACCGCCTGACCTTTCGCTTCAGACGCCGCGAGGGAAGCGCGATACCGCGCCATGCCTCGCAGATACCAGCGCGTCCCGAAAATCATGAACAACACAAACGCCAGCACATCGATCCCGATCACTACGTAGAACATCGTGCTCGCCTCGGGATGCTTGTCGTAGTAATTCGCTGCAGGAACTCCTGTCGCAAACAGAAAAATCGCGAACCCGAATCCGAAAAGCACCACGCGCCACGAAACCATCCCTTTCTGCGCCGAATCGCGCAGCACGAAGAAGTCCGTGATCAGCTTGAGCAGTTCCAGCACGCCGTGTCCTCATCCTCTCCGCAAAAATCAGTACGGCTGCCCGTTGCCGTGCACTTTCGTATCTTCGGTCCAATTACCCTGCAGCACGCCATTCGGATTCGCATTCGCATCGCTGGAGCCGTACCAATACGTCTGGTTTCCGATCGTGGTGGACCACACGTGCGTATCCTGATTCGAAACTTTCGCGATGCCGTCCGGACCGGCCACCGTCTGCCGGTCGAGCGCGTAGTCCACCCAATCCGACGTATTTGTCGATCGCGCGTTCATCGAATCGTTTGCGGCTCGCATCGAGCTCTGAAAACTCGATTCCTGCTGTTGCATGAATGCTTCGTGGTTGCGCCTCGACGTTTCCATGAAATCGTCGTGCTGCTTTTTCAGCATGGACGACCACTGATGCTGCAGCCGGGTCAGCTCTGCCATCATTTCCGAATTCTGCTGGTTCATCCGCTCGAGCAGCGCCTGCTGCCATTGGTCGCGCGGCTGGTTCTTGATGATGTTGTGCCCATCCACAAACGCAACCAACGCGTCGAGCTTGCCTTTCGGCGCGCGTGTCGCATCCACGCGAGCCCAGCAATAAATTCCCTGCATTGAGACGTTCAGTTGCGGATTGTCGCGCACCGTGCACTGCACCTGCGCGCGCAACCGCTGCTCGATCACGAATGAGCCGTTCATTGTTTCGATTCTCAGCGCGGCAGTGTCCGCCGTGGTGCGGCCGTTCATCGGGTTGTTGGAATTGGGATTCGCGGTTCGCGCCATCGCTTGCGCGTGGTCGGCAAACGTCTGATCCACCGGCATCGGACCGACAACGTGAACTCCGCCTTTGATCAGCTCCACATACTTCTGCAGGAATTCCGCGGCACTCATTGTTTGTGAGAAGGGTAGGCATCCGTCGTTCTTCAGGAACCGCGGATCGCGCGCGCCTTTCCAGCCGAAGGTCGGGTTCACGCGAAATTCCAGCAGGCCGTCCGGCGAATACTCGCGGTACGCGGGGAAGGGAACGTAGCTGCAGGGCGGCATGATTATCGTGCCTTCGATCTTCCAACCGGTCGGGACCGCCAGGTCGATTGCCGGCATTCCGTTGAAGGCTGGATCGTTGATCGTCTGAACGCTGGTGGAGGTGGGAATCGGCGCCATTCTCGCCAGCGCCTTCTGCTGGTCCACGCTGGGATTTGGCGCGCCGCTATTCGCGCCGGCGCTACTCCCGGCAACCATCAATCCCGCTACAACGGAAAGTCGCACCAATTTCGACTCGAGCACTCTGAGCATGTGTTGTGTTCCTCGCAATAGTCCTAATCGACGTGAACTGTAATGTTTTTAGGGACTTGCAGCAACAGACGTGAAGGGGCAAATCGGGGCACGACAGGTCATTTGACGACATCTCGCTTGGGGGTGCGGTTGCGCAATGCAGGTTCGAGAGCCCGCTGGGCTCTGCCAGTCTGAATTTGCGGATTCGCTGCAAATTCACACGAATGCCGACCCCACGCGGACGTGTTTTCGTATCGATTAGAAATGAGGTCGGGTGATTGTTTTGTTGAGGTTACGGCGATTTCTAATGATTTCCAGTATCGATTAGAAATTGCGGGTTGGCGGCGGGACGGCCTTGGCGCGTTGGTGTTGGACGGGGAATAGCCTGCCGCGCAGGCTGTTCGCGGGCGAGCGACAGACGCATTCAACGCTCGAATTGATCCCGGACCGAGGACGACGAGGGAGCTACCTGTAGGGGCGGGTTGCGCGTGGGTTGAGCGCAAGCCGGCGCAGTTGGCGACGTAGCCGAGTACAAGTGGAAAGCGCGCGCTTCGCGAAAGCGGCGAACCGGCCTCTACAGGTGCGCGTTGCTGGATGTGCCGATCGGCCACTGACTTTCGCGCTGGGCGGAATTGGGGGATCGGAGGAGAACAGCCTGCGCGGCAGGCTATTCCACCTGGCAAATCTGTGCTGCGAAAGTTGCGATTAGACTTGGGGTCGGGCGAGTGTTTTGTTGGAGTTACGGCGATTTCTAATCGCGAAAAGTTGCGATTAGAAACGCGGTGTGCGCGCTGGGCAGGGTTGGGCGGCGGGATGAAGAAGGATACCCGACGGCCAAAGTGCATGCGCGCTCCCTGGTGGGCTGCCATTAGCGCCCGACTTACGTTAGCATATGTGTACTAGTTTGGAAAGGAAAAAGGGTGGAGGCGGAGAGATTCCCGAATCGGGAAACTGTGCAGAGGGTCGAAGGGCGGCCTGAAGGCCAGCGCTCTTTTACACAGGCAGGAATGCCTATGCTACTCGGCGATCGAGGCGGAGCCGTTAGCCTCCCGCCCCAAATCTCACCGTTCGAGTTGCATGTTTTCCCGTGGTGCTGGACTATTTCACTCATGCAAATTGTGGTCATGATGCCGGTCTTCGAGGACTGGGACACCGCCATCAAGGTGTGCGAGCGGATCGACAAGCTCTGCCAGACGCAGCCGGACATTCACGCGCGGATCATGATGGTCAACGACGGGTCAACGACGCGATTCGAGGCGCCGCACGACATTCACCTTACGGCAATCGATGGAATTTCGATTCTCGAGCTGAAGCGCAACCTGGGCCACCAGCGCGCTATCGCCGTCGGGCTCGCGTACCTGCAGCACAATTACAAAGCCGACGCGCTGGTGGTGATGGACGCCGACGGCGAAGACCGCCCCGAAGACATCGCGGTGCTGCTGGAAGAACTGAAAAGAAACGGCAATCGCAAAGCGGTATTCGCCGAGCGCGGAAAACGCATGGAAAGTTTTGTGTTCCGCACGCTATACCAGGTGTACCGCGGATTGCATCGAATGCTCACGGGCCGCGACATCCGGTTTGGCAATTTCAGCGTGTTGCCGTGGGCCGATTTGGAGAGCCTGGTGGTGTTTCCCGAGCTGTGGAACCACTACGCGGCCACCTTCATCAAGTCGCGGTTGCCTTACACGCGAGTGCGCTGCCCACGCGGCACTCGAATCGGCGGGGAATCGCGGATGGGATTTGTGGGCCTGGTGGTTCACGGACTTTCGGCGCTGTTTTCGAATCAGGAGATTGTGGGAACCCGGCTCCTGATATTGAATTTGCTGCTCGCAGCGGCCATTTTTTTCATGATCGTTGTGGTGGTGGCAGTAAAAATGTTCACCGGTCTTGCGATTCCCGGATGGGCGACGAATACGATCGGGCTACTTCTGATTCTTGTGAGCCAGTCTTTGCTTGTATCCTTGATGCTGATTTTTTCGATCATGATGAACCGCAACCACCTCGGATTCCTGCCCATTCGCGATTATGGATTTTTCATATCGCGGGAAGCGACTGTCTTCCAGCGCTCATGAACTCGAACTACGTCGGCCAGGAACTGGACACATTCGCGCACGCGCGAAACTGGAAGAAATACTGGTCGCGGCAGATCGAACCTTATCTTGCGGGCGACATTTTGGAAGCTGGCGCAGGGCTTGGCGCGAATACCGAATTTTTGATGTCGAGCCGAATCGTGAGATGGGTGGGGCTGGAGCCCGATCCGGAACTCGCCGCGCGAATGCGGACGCTTTTCGCCGCGAGCCCTGAGTTCGCGAAGTGCACGGCGGAAGTGGGCATCACAAGCACGATCGATCTCAGCCGGAAATTCGACGCCATCCTCTATATAGACGTGCTGGAGCACATCGAACACGATTCCGAAGAGCTAGCCCGCGCCGCGACACTTTTGAAGAAAGGCGGAAAGATCATCGTGCTCGCGCCGGCGCATCAGTGGCTTTACACCCCGTTTGATAAAGCGATTGGCCATTTTCGTCGCTACAGCAAAGCGAGTCTCGTGGCGTGCAAACCGGCCGGTTGTGTGCTGCGGCGGATTGCATACCTGGATGCCGCTGGAGTGCTCGCATCGACAGGGAATCGGCTGTTTTTGAAGCAAGCCGATCCAACGCTGGAACAGATTTTATTCTGGGACCGGTTTCTCGTTCCCGTTTCGCGCCTCCTCGACCCGCTCACGTTCCACACCATCGGAAAATCCGTTCTCGCCGTGTGGGAGCGAGAATAATGTTCGGAAGTATTGGATGTTAGGTGGCGCAACAAATCTGATCGGCACCGAGCAGCTAGCGCTGCGCAAGCGTTACCTAACGTTTGCGTTGCTGCTGCTCGCGCTGAATACCGCTTCGTCGCTGTTTTTCATGGCGCGCATCACGCGGCCGGTGTTTGACGACCAGTACAACATCGTTGATGTGAAGCGTTACGCGGCGGACGGCATCACGCGCGATTCGCTCAGCAAGCACGTGAATCCGCCGGGGCCCGCCAGCTTTGCGTGGATGGCGGGCGCGGTGCGCGCGATTGGCGGTGATTCGGTGCGAGACGCGCGGCTCGGCGCGCTGGTGAGTTGGCTGATTCTCGCAGGGTGCATCGTCTTCTTCGGACGGCTCGCGCGGCTCGATTCCACCGAACTGTGGTACGCAGCGCTGCTGGTGACGATGGCGTTTCCGCATACGCAGATGGCGATGGCTACGGTGCTCACCGAAGGACCTGCGGCGCTGTTTGCGTTGCTCGGCGTGATGGCGTGGGCGGCGTTCATGGCGGCGGAGCAAGTGACGCCCGCGATTTTTGCGTTGTGCGTGGCGGGAGGATCATCGATCGGGATTGCGGTGACGGCGCGGCAATACTATCTGGCGCTGCTCGCGTGCTGGCCGCTTTTGATTTTGTACCGGTGGTGGCGCGGACGGCTCACGGGTGCTGCTGTCGCTGCTGCGTTTGCTTCCGGCGCTGCTGCAGTGATTCCGATTCTTTGTCTGATTGTGGCGTGGCATGGATTGCAAAGCCCTGGGATGGTTTCCGGCGCGTCGTACGTGAAGTGGAATTCGAAAGTCGGATTCAACGTGATTCGGCCGCTGATCGCGGCGTTCTATGTGGGGCTTTATTTTTTTCCACTGACGATCACCGAGGCGCTGCGCGACCGGCTTGCGCGGGATAAGAAGGTGTGGGCGCTCGCGCTCTTCGGCGGAATCGCGATGGCGCTGATCGGCGCGGGCTTCGTGCAGCCTGGTCCGCTTCATACACTGCTGAAAGCGGGTGACCGCATCCCGCATGGCGCGAATTTGCTACTGGCGCTGATCGCGGCGGTGACGATTTACAATTTCGCGCTCTTTGCGGATTCGGCGTGGGAGCGCCGCAACGAGTTGGTTGCAAAGCCCGTCGCGCTGATTTCGATTCTGGTGGTCGGATTCTTTGTGCTGGAGCAGGTGGGCGTGGGCGGGAATATCCCGTTTTACGATTTGTACGTGCTGCAGATCGCGCCGTTTTTGGGAATTGCGGCGTTTGCGGTGTATCCGAGGCTATCTCGTTCGCGGCTGGTGCCGCTGGCGATGCTGTGGGTGATTGGCGAGATCACGCTGTGGCGCTATTTGTGGCGGACGTAGATTCCCGTCTTTGCCAGTTTTTGTAATTAGACAATCTGTCTGTTATTGCGCCGGTCAGCGGTAGCGGTACAGGCGCACGCGGTAGATCCTGCCTTGCGCGAGGTCGGTGGCGAGGAGCTTTAGCGCCTGCCCTTGTGAGTTCTCGTCGCCATTCAGGCGACGGCGCGGCACCCATTCTCCATTCACGTAAAACTCTTCATCGATGCTCTCGATGCCGACAATCGGCAGGCCCGGCTTGTCCGTGGAGAAAGTGATTTGTGCTTCGCCCGCGCCTGCGACGAGGAATTCATTTGGCGCGGTTTGTATGAAGATCGCGGCGACGCGTTTCGAGGCTGTGTTGTCGCTGGTGGATGCCGCGCCGATTCGCGCGAGCGTGATGTTGTAGTCGCCGAGCTGTACGCGCGCGGCACGTTGCGCTTCGCCTTCGAGCAATGCAGCGGTGATGCCGCCGGATGCTTGCTTCTCGAGGATTAATGGCGCGAGTTCGGAGAGAACCGTGTACGCCGCGCGGATCGCGTCGTTGTTCGGCAGCTCCGCCGCGTTTGTGATGCCTACCAAGTCGAGCGGCGCGTTGTCGCGATCGTCGATGCCAAACGGCGAAAAGCCGATGGCCGCGAGACGGCCGAACGAGTACAACGCATTCGCGGCACCGGCGGCGCCACCTTGCGCTTCGGGAACGAACAGCGGATTCCCGGGGCGCGCGTATCGACCTGCCCAGTAAGCAAACTCATTGAAGTAAATATCGGGCGAGAAGAAATCGAGCGACGGCGCGGCTGCGCGCCAGATGTCGAGAGAGTGAGGAAGCGGGCCGCCGCTGTTGTACTGGCCGGGCTCGTAGTTTGGGCGAATCAGCGCAGCGTTCGCATACATCGGAAGCGCGTATTCTGATTTGCCCGCGGCGGCGACGCGCTCGATGTATGTGGCGTATTGCCACGCCATGAAGAAGTCGTCGGTGAGCGGCGCGCTGCCAAAGACTTCCTGCCACGAGCCGGAGGTCTTCGCGCTTGCTGACTCCCACGCTGTGCGCAGCTCGGGCTCGAGCGTCGCTCGCTGCGCCTGTAGATACTTGATCAGCGAGGGCGGAACTTGCGACTTGAATGCGGCTTCGGCGACGGCGGAGTGGTCGCGCGATTCGGGGATCACACCGACTTCATTCTCCACTTGGACCATGAGCACAGTGTGCTGGTCGCGGTCGGCATCGCGCAGGTGCGCCATGAGTTTGGCGAAGGCGCGCGCGTCGTCGTCGCGGACGTTTGTGCTGAATGGCGAGAGGCGTTCGGTGCCGCGGCCGTCGGCGAGTTGGACGCGAGGGAAGCGGTCGAGATTGGATTTCACCCATGCGGGCGCGTAACTCGAGAAGGTGTTCTTCCACGCGCCGAACCAGAGCACGATAATCTTCAGATTGTTGGCGCGCGCGCCTTCCAGCAAGCCGTCCACATTGCTGAAGTCGAATTGGCCTTCGCTCGGCTCGATGGTCTCCCACGCAATGGGAAGCAGCACGGTATTCAGGTGCATGGCGGCGAGACGCGGCCAAACGGGTTTCATGTACTCGACGCTGGAGGAGCTGGAATTGTGGACTTCGCCGCCGAGGATTAGGAACGGCTTACCGTCGACGATGAGTTGCGTGGCGCTGCCGTGTTTTTCTAAGTGAGGAGCGGCGGTAGATTGGGCGGCGCTTTCACTGGCGCAAATGAGTGCGGCGCAGACCGCGAGACACGCGAGAAGTGTGGATTTTCGATTCATCACTGGACGGAAATGTAGCACATGGGGTGCAAAACAATGGAAGGCGGCGCGAGTGAGTTTCGGGAGCTGAACAGTACGGTGACTCGGCGAGGGAGCCAGCCGGAGGCGGCGGGTAAATGGGGACCGGTGGTCGATGAACAAGGCTGCGCGTCGCAAGAGTTTGAAGCGGAGGTCATGCGGTAAGCGGCCCGGCGGTCTCCCGCAGTCCCGAATGGAGCGGCACGGCTATGAAATGCGTCGAGGAATTGATGGCGCACAAGTGGGTGTTCATTAGCGGACGCTCGATACACGCACGCAATTTTTCCGCGGAAATCGCCACCACTTCGGAACTTTCACCGTCACAGCCGCGTAACAGTGAGTGGGTGTAGTCCGCCCAGGCCCACAAGATCCGACGACAGCCGCAAGACGGAGGCACCGATGGGGACGTTCACCTCGCAACTCAGGCAAGTGCTACGGCGGCTGGGCCGCGCGCCGCTTTTCACGATTGTGACGATCATCACGCTGGCCGTGGGCATCGGGGCGAATGCCGTGATCTTCGGCGTATTGAACGGGGTGCTGCTGAAACCGCTGCCCTATTCAAAGCCCAACGAACTCGTGGGCGTGTGGCTCAACGCTCCGGGCATCAATTTGCCGGTGCTGAATTTCTCGCCGTCCACTTACCTGATCGTCCGCGAACAGGGCGAATCCTTTCAGGATATCGCCGTGTACACGGGTGACGCTGCCACCGTGACCGGCAGCGGTGAGCCGGAACACGTGGATGGTCTCGACGTGACGGACGGAATGCTGGGCATTCTGGGCACGAAGCCTGCGCTGGGCCGCGGGTTCGCGCGCGCCGATGACGAACCGGGCGCGCCGGAAACCGTCGTGATTACTTACGGTTACTGGACGAATAAATTCGGCTCCGATCCGAATGTGATCGGGCGCTCGATCACGATGGATGGAACTCCGCGCCAAATCATCGGCGTGCTTCCGAAAGACTTCCGTTTTCTCGATTACCACGACGCGCAGTTCATGATTCCGTTCCATTTCGATCGCGCGAAACTCAAGCTCGGAAACTACAGCTTCAACGGAATCGCGCGTTTGAAGCCGGGCGTGACGCTCACGAAGGCCAACGCCGATCTTGCGCGGCTACTTCCCGTGGTGATTCGCAGCTTTCCGCTGCCCGATGGATTCAGCATGCAACTCTTCAACAGCGCGAGGATCGGGCCGGACGTTCATCCGCTGAAGCAAGACGTGGTGGGAGACGTCGGCAGCGTGTTGTGGCTTCTGATGGCGTCGATTGGCGGGGTGCTGCTGATCGCGTGCGCGAATGTGGCGAATCTTTTGCTCGTGCGCGTGGAAGGGCGGCGGCAGGAACTTGCGGTGCGATCGGCGCTGGGAGCGGGCTGGCGGCAGATCGCCAGTGACTTACTTTTTGAGAGCGCAACGCTCGGCGCGATTGGAAGCGTGTTCGGCCTCGTGATCGCGTACGCCGGGTTGCGCCTACTCGTTTCGATGGCGCCCGATGGTTTGCCGCGGATCAATGAAATTGGTATCGACGGTCCGGTGCTGCTTTTCGTTTTCGGCATTTCGATTCTGGTGAGCCTGCTGTGCGCGGTGATTCCGATTTTCAAGTACGCGCGCGCGCACGTCACCACGGGCCTCCGCGAAGGCGGCCGCGCAATGAGCGGGTCGCGCGATCAGCACCGCGCACGCAGCGTGCTGGTGATCGCGCAGGTCGCGCTTGCGCTGGTGCTGCTGATCTGCTCGGGCTTGATGATCCGGACGTTCCGCGCGCTGACGCAGGTGAATCCGGGATTCACGGACCCGAAGACGATCGCGTCGTTCCGCATCAGCATTCCCGAAGCAATCGTGGCGAAAGATAAGGACGACGAGCTTCTGCGTTTCGAGGAGCAGATTCTGCAGAAGATTCAGGCGATTCCCGGCGTGCAGTCGGCGGCGTTCTCCTCGAAAGTGCCGCTCGATGGAAATGGTGCGAACGATCCTGTGTTCGCCGAAGACAAAACCTATCAAGATGGCGCAGACATGCCGTTGACGCGCTTCATTTTTATGACTCCCGGCTATTTGCAGACGATTGGCACTCCACTGATCGCCGGCCGCGATTACACCTGGGACGATCTCTACAACAAAAAGCCCGTCGCGATGGTTTCTGAAAATCTGGCGAAAAAAAACTGGGGCTCCGCGGAAGCGGCGATTGGCAAGCGCGTTCGCGTCGCGTCGGTTGACGATTGGCGCGAGGTCGTCGGCGTGGTGGGCGACATTCACCAGGACGGGATGAATAAGGACGCGCCGCGCACCGCTTTCTGGCCGATCCTGATGTCGAAATTCGAGGGCCAACCGATGCGCTCGGAACGCTACGTCGGCTACGTGATTCGCAGCCCACGTGCCGGGTCGGAAGCGTTTATGAGCGAAGTGCGGCAGGCGGTGTGGAGTGTGAATGCGAATCTGCCGCTATCGAATGTTCACACGGTGGAATTTTATTATCAGTCCGCAATGGCGCGCACGTCGTTCACGCTGATCATGCTGGTGGTGGCGGGTGCGATGGCGCTGATGCTGGGCGTTGTGGGAATCTACGGCGTGATTGCGTACTCGGTGTCGCAGCGGAAGCGCGAAATCGGGATTCGCATGGCGCTCGGTGCGCAGCGCGAGACAGTGAGCGGCATGTTTGTGCGCGACGGGCTGATTCTCACTGGCATCGGAGTGGCGTGCGGATTGATCGGCGCGGCAGTCGCGATGCGGCTGATGGCGTCGGTGCTTTTCCATGTGAAGCCGGTGGACCCGGTCACTTACGTCGGGATGTCGATTGGCGTTGTGGCTGTGGCCTTCGTGGCGAGCTACTTGCCGGCGCGGCGGGCGTCGTCTGTGGATCCGATCGAAACACTTCGCGGCGAGTAGCCCATCGCGGAGACACGCGGCGGCAGCGGAAGGGAAGCAAACGTACGCGCCCGCCGCTGCCGCCGCACGCGTTAGAAGAGTTGAAGCCAGCCCCGCGCGCGAGCGCGGAAGCCCACCTGAGCAGTACGTTTTTTCGTTCATCCACAAGTGCCTTGACACGCGTTCGGCGCGTGTACTATAAGCATGGCTCAGCTAACCGCTTATATGTTTTGCGAGTTTTGCGCGCGCCGCACGATCCGGCGAGCGCGACTCTGCCGCGAGCGGTGGCACAGCTTTTCAGAGAGCGACTTTGAGCCTGAAAAACGAAAACGTGGTGCGGTCGCGCGGTTTGAAGGCCGGAGTTGGCGGGGAACTGGTGGGATTCTCGCGCGAGGCCGTCGGGTGGGAGTGGATGAGTTTCGCGGCGCACCGTTTGCTGCCGGGCGACGCGTGGACCTGCAAACATCCGGGCGAAGAGACGGCGTGCGTCGTGCTGTCCGGCGTTTGCTCGGTGACGATCGACGGAAAAACGCAGGACATTGGCGAGCGCAAAAGCGTCTTCGACGGACTTCCTTATGCGGTGTACGTGGCGCCGGGCTCCGCGGTGGAATTCAAAGCCAAAACGATTTGCGAAATTGCCGAGTGCCACGTGCCATCGACAGCGACGCATCCTTCGCGGATCGTGACGCCGCGCGACGTGTTCTCGGCGTTTCGCGGTGGCGGCAATGCGTCGCGCCAGGTGGTGGATGTGATGCGTCCGGATTTTCCGGGCGACCGGCTGATGGTGATCGAGGTTTATACACCGGGCGGAAATTGGTCGAGCTACCCGCCGCACAAGCACGAAGTGCACAACCCGCCGCAGGAAGTGGATCTCGACGAAATTTATTACTACCGCGCGAACCATCCGAACGCGTTTGCGCTGCAGCGACTTTATTCTTCAGACGGAAAGCGCGACATCGTAATCAACGCGCGCGACAACGATGTGGTGCTGGTGCGCGACGGATTCCATCCTGTGGTGGCCGGGCCCGGCTACGACATCTACTATCTGAATTTTCTGGCGGGCAGCGCACGCGCGCTTTCAGTCACTGAGGATTCGGATCACGTGTGGCTGAAATCGACGTGGAAAGAAATCGATCCGCGCCTGCCGGTGGTGGCGCTCACGGAAAATAAATCCTAGCCCGTTGCGCGCGCGGATTTTTAGGCGTGTGTGGTGGCTTTGTGAACGACGCGCAGAAATCCGCAGGAATCGCGAACGCGCAGCTGCGGCTGCAGCGTAACGGTGCGCGGGCGGCCCTTTTCGCCCTGTATGCGATCGAGCAGCAGATTCACGGCGGTTTCGCCCAATTCGTACTTGGGTAGTTCGATCGTGGTGAGGCGCGGCGTGAAGCAGCCGAGCCAGGGATAATCGTCGAAGCTCACGAGGCCGAAATCTTCGGGGCAGCGCATTCCCATTTCGTTTGCGGCGGTCATGAAGCCGACGGTCATCAGGTAGTTGGTGACGAGCACGGCATCGGGACGCAGCGGCAAGAGCGCGAGGCCGGCGCGATGGCCGGAATCGATGCGGTAGTCGCCGTGAAATTCGAGCGCGGGCTCGATGGAGAGGCCGGCTTCTTCTAGAGCTTTGCGGTAACCGTGGCGGCGCGAGATGGCGTTGCTTACGTGTTCTGGACCGCCGACGAGCGCGATGCGGCGATGGCCGTTCCGGATTAAGTGCGCGACGGCATCGTGCGCGCCTTTTTCGTCGTCGGTTTGCACGATGTCTGCTTTGAGGTTCGGGCATGAGCGCATCAGCAGCGCGACGGGAATCTGGGCGTCGCTGAGCATCTTGCGATGCACGGCGGAAAGTTCGCCCGGCGTTTTATTGAGAATGATTCCATCAACGCGCTTTGAGATCAGCAAGTCGAGATAGAGAGTTTCTTTTTCCTGCTTGTCGTCGCTATTGCAGAGCAGCACGCTGTAGCCGGCTTTTTGCGCGGCGTCTTCGGCGGCGCGAACGATGGCGGGGAAGAACGGGTTCGCGATATCGGTGACCACCATGCCGATGGTGTGGGTCTGATGTTTCGCGAGGCTGCGCGCGAGAAGGTTGGGGCGGTAATTGAGTTTGGCGACGGCGGCCTTGACGCGTCGGACCAGCGTGGCGCTGACCCAAGTTTTATTGTTGATGACGGCGGAGACGGTGAAGACGGAGACTTTGGCCTCGCGCGCGACGTCGTAAATGCTGGGAGCTTTCGATCCGGCGGATCGTTTGCGGTTTTTTTTCTCGGGCATCGAAGACGGTTTTCCGCTACGCCTTTCCTAGATTGTTAGGTGCTGCAGCGGCAACTCGGTTGCGGCGGCAACCCCAAGCTACGACAAAAGTGCGGTGCCTGTCAAAGCGGTTAGAGGGGCAATCGAGGCAGCGGGTGGCGGTTTCAAGCTGCATCGCTGTTCTCTCGTCTAAGCGGCTGCGGAAAATGGCGAGTTATCTAAGCGGTTTTTTCATTGGAGATTTCTTTGGCGTCAGCTAAGGTGTGGGGAATGTCGCCGCGCATTCGAGGCCGGGCCTGAAATTGGATACGCCTCTCACCCCTGCTGTAGCCGCCCCGAACGCTCCCGAGCGGATGGTGCGCCGGCTCGGCCTGCTCAACGCGATTTCCATCAACATGTCGAACATGGTCGGGACGGGACCGTTCATCACGGTGCCGGCGATTCTGGCCACGATGGGCGGGCCGCAGGCGCTGCTGGCGTGGGGCGTTGGCGCGATGCTGGCGATTGCGGACGGACTGGTGTTCGCGGAGCTGGGCGCGGCGATTCCCGCGTCGGGTGGATCGTACATTTTTCTGCGCGAGACTTTCGGCCGGCAAAAATGGGGCCGGATGCTGGCGTGGGTGTTCGTGTGGCAATTTCTTTTCAGCGGCACGCTCGAGATCGCGACGAGCAGCATTGGCATGGCGGAGTATTTCGGTTTTCTGTGGCCGGGCCTGCTGAAATACGCGTGGGGCATCAAGTTGGTAGCGGCGGCGGTGACGGGCCTCGCGATGCTGGCGCTCTACCGGAAAATTCAAGACATCGTGAAGCTGATGCTGATTCTGTGGATCGGCATGCTGCTGACAGCGGCGTGGGTGATCGTAACCGGCTTCATGCACATGAACCCGAAGCTGCTGCTGGATTTTCCGCCGGGCGCGTTCACGCTGGGGATTCCGTTCATTCTCGGCTTGGGGAACGGGACGATCCTCGTGATGTTTAATTTTCTCGGGTACTACCAGATCTGCTACCTAGGCGACGAAGTGAAGCAGCCGCAGCGGACGATTCCGTACGGCGTGATCGTTTCGATTCTGGTGGTGATGGTGATCGATTTCCTCATTTCGATCAGCTTCACTGGCGTGATTCCGTGGCGAGAAATGATTCAGCCGGGGACGATGGCGTACAACGCGATCGGGTCGGTGTACATGCAGCGCATTGGTGGGCCGTGGTGGTCCGCGCTGATGACGATCATGGTGGAGATCACGGCGTTTGCGGCGACGTACGCGATGATGCTGGGCTATTCGCGATTGCCTTACGCTGCGGCGCTGGATGGCGCGTTCTTCCGGTGGTTTGCGAAGCTGCATCCGACGCGGCAGTTTCCGCACCGGTCGCTGCTGCTCGTCGGGTTTCTGTGCATGATCCCGTGCTGCTTCGATCTGGTGCAGGTGATCACGGCGCTGATGCTGGCGCGCATTTTGTCGATGTTCGTCGCGCAAATTATTGGGCTATTGATCTGGCGGCACTCGAAGCCGGATTCGCCGCGGCCATTTCGCATGTGGCTGTATCCGGTGCCCGCGCTGTTCGCGCTGGCGGGGTGGATCATGGTTTTCGTTACGCCGGCGTTGCAACCGGGCGGCTGGCGTTACATGCTTTACGCGTTTGGGACGATCTTTCTGGGATTCGCGGCGTTTCTGATTTTGGCGTGGCGGAAAAAGGAATGGCCGTTTGGTAATGCGGAAGAGGAAATCCGTCCCGCGCCTGCGCCCGCGATTTAAACGTACGCAAATGTTTTTGTGAAAGTTGTGATTTGTTTTTGACTTTGGCGGCAGGTGAGACATGGCCATTCGATTGACCACCGCGCAGGCGATTGTGCGGTTCCTGAAAGTCCAATACAGCTCGCGCGACGGAGTGGCGCAGCCGTTCTTCGCGGGGTGCTTCGGCATTTTCGGCCACGGCAATGTGGCGGGCATCGGCGAGGCGCTGCAGGAGAATCCGGACCTTCCTTATTACTTGTGCCGCAACGAGCAGGCGATGGTTCACACCGCCGCTGCGTTCGCAAAAATGAGCAACCGGTTGCGCACGCTTGTGTGCACCACGTCGGTGGGCCCCGGTGCAACGAACATGGTGACGGGCGCGGCAGGCGCGACGATCAACCGGCTGCCGGTGCTGCTGCTTCCCGGCGATATTTTCGTGCGCCGCAACGTGGCGCCGGTGCTGCAGCAACTCGAATCGCCATCGTCGCAAGACGTTTCGGTGAACGATTGCTTCAAGCCCGTCTCGCGCTACTGGGATCGCATCTCGCGGCCTGAACAAATTCTGTACGCGTTGCCGGAAGCGCTGCGTGTGCTCACGTCGCCGAGTGAAACGGGCGCGGTGACGCTGGCCCTGCCGCAGGACGTGCAAGCCGAGGCATACGATTTTCCGGAGTCATTCTTCGAGAAGCGCGTGTGGAACGTACCGCGAGCGCGCGCCGACGTGAAGCAGCTCGAACGCGCAGTGAAGTGGATTCAGGCGGCGAAGCGTCCGCTGATCGTTGCGGGCGGCGGCGCGATTTATTCGGGCGCGACGGACGCGCTTGCGGCGTTCGCGTCGAAGACGGGAATTCCTGTTGGCGAGACGCAGGCAGGGAAGGGCTCGCTGAATTTCGATCACGCGCAGTGCGCGGGCGCGATTGGAGCGACGGGCACTTCCGCTGCGAACAAGCTCGCGGACCAAGCCGATCTGATTATCGGGATCGGCACGCGCTACAGCGACTTCACTACGGCATCGGTGACTGCGTTTCAAAATCCGGCGGTGCGATTCATCAATATTAATGTGGCGGAATTCGACTCGGCGAAGAACGGGGCGCTGCCGCTCACGGCCGACGCGAAAGTTACGCTCGAAGAACTCGGCGCGGCGCTCGGTTCGTATGCTGTAGCGAAACCGTACGCGGAAGAAATTGGGAAGCTCCGAACCGAGTGGGACGCGGAAGTCGATCGCATCTACGCGCGGCGCGTGGGACCGCCGCTGAGCCAGGGCGAAGTGGTCGGACTGCTCAATCGGACGCTTGGCGCGAAAGACGTGATCGTGTGCGCCGCGGGCAGTCTGCCCGGCGACCTACATAAATTGTGGCGCACGCGCGATCCCAAGGGCTACCACATGGAGTACGGCTACTCGTGCATGGGCTACGAAATCGCGGGCGGCTTGGGCGTGAAGATGGCGGACCCGTCGCGCGAGGTTTACGTGCTGGTCGGCGACGCGTCGTACTTGATGATGTCGCAGGAAATCGTCACGGCAGTGCAGGAGCGCATCAAGATCAATGTCGTGCTGCTCGATAACCACGGATTTTCGAGCATCGGTGGGCTGAGTCGCACTGTGGGCAGCGGCGGATTCGGCACCGAGTATCGCTTCGCCGGTGGAGATCACAACAGCACGCCGCTGCCGATTGATTTTGCGGCGAATGCGGCGAGCCTCGGCGCGCACGCTGTTCGTGCGAAGACGCTTGATGACGTGAAAGCCGCGCTTGCCGTGGGCAAAAGTTCAACACAGACGATCGTGATCGTCGTCGAGACGGACTACAACGACCGCGTCGGCGGCTACAACTCATGGTGGGATGTGCCCGTGTCTGAAGTGTCTACGATTCCCGCGGTGCAGGAAGCGTCGCGGAAATATCAGGAAGCGAAGCGCCGCGAACGGTACTTTGTTCCTCCTCGCGATGAGAATTAGCGACCGCGGCGCCGCATAACCTGCCCGGTCCTGCCCTGTAGGCGGGGCCGTCCGTTGCAGGTGCCGATGTTTGAGCGAACGCACGTTGCGGTACAATCCGCGCCATGAAACGATCCCGCGTTGTAACGCGCCTCGGCTCGGTCGCTATTTCGGCTGCGATTCTCGTCGCGCCGGTCATTCTTAAATCGCAATCGCCCGCCAGCTTCGACGTCCTTATTAAAAATGGCCACATCCTCGACGGCACCGGCAGCCCGTGGTACGCCGCCGACGTGGGTATCCGCGGCGACCGCATCGTCGCCATCGGAAGGCTAGGTGATGCGCGCGCCGCGAAAACGATCGATGCGCAGGGATTGATCGTCGCGCCGGGCTTCATCGACATGCTCGGCCAATCCGAAATGTCGCTGCTGATCGACAACCGGTCGCTCAGCAAACTCTCGCAGGGAATCACGACGGAAATCACCGGTGAAGGCGGATCGATCGCGCCGCAGGACGCGAAGACGATTGCGTCGATGCAGCCGGTGCTCGATTACTTCCACCTCACCGTAGACTGGACCACGCTCGACGGCTACTTCGCGCGGCTCGCGAAAAAAGGCACGCCGATCAACATCGGGACGTACGTGGGCGCCGCGCAGGTTCGCGAAGCGGTGATCGGCGACGACAACCGCGCGCCCACGCCTGAGGAACTGGAACAAATGAAAGCTCACGTGGCGCAGGCGATGAAAGACGGCGCGATGGGCCTTTCCACTTCGCTGATTTATCCGCCGGGAATTTACGCGAAGACGGACGAGCTGATCGCGCTCGCGAAAGTGGCGTCAGAGTACGGCGGCCTTTACGCGTCTCACATGCGCAGCGAAGGCGCGACGGAATCTGAAGCGCTCGACGAAGCGATTCGCATTGGCCGTGAAGCGAATCTTCCCGTCGAGATTTTCCACATGAAGGTGAGCGGCAAGCCGCGCTGGGGCGACATGCCGAAAGTGGTGGAGAAAATTGAGGCGGCGCGCGCGTCGGGGCTCGACATTCGCGCTGACCAGTATCCTTACATCGCCGGCGGCACTTCGCTTGCCGCGTCGATGCCGCCGTGGGCTGCTGACGGCGGAAACGAAAAGCTAGTGGCGCGACTGCACGATCCGCAGACGCGCGAGAAAATCAAACAGGATCTGGCCACCGATCACAAAGATTGGGAAAACCTTTATTTCGACGTCGGCGGCGGCTCGGGAGTCATGATTTCGAGCGTCCTCGCGCCCGACCTAAAAAAATACACGGGGCAGACGATCGCGGAAGTGGCGAAAGCGCAAGGGAAGCCGGAACTCGACGCGCTGTTTGATTTCATCATCGCGGACAACGCGCAGACTGGTGCGCTCTACTTCATGGCGAGCGAAGCCGACCTGACGTACGGGATGAAGCAGGCGTGGACGTCGATCGGGCTTGATGCGGGAGAGGCGTCGCTCGATGGGCCGCTGTACGAGGCGCACACGCATCCGCGCGAATGGGGTTCGATGCCGCGTTTCCTGGGGCACTACGTTCGCGACGAACATTTGCTACCGCTCGATCAGGCCATCCGCAAAATCACGTCGATGCCTGCGACCCGCGAACACCTCACCGACCGAGGGCAGATTCGAGTGGGCGCATATGCCGACGTGGCAGTGTTCAATGCCGACACAATCATCGACCGCGCGACGTACGCTGAGCCGGCGAAACTATCGGAAGGCGTGAGCTACGTTTTTGTAAACGGCAAGCTGGAATACGACAACGGGAAGCTGACGGGAGAGACGGCAGGACGCCCGATGCGCGGCCCGGGATACACGGGCGCTGCGTCACATTAAAGTCGAACGCCGCCGTGCTACCGCGAATTCGCGGCAAACAAGGCGGCGTTTTCATTTTCACATCAGCAGCAGAACGGCAGACTACCGGCCTGCCTTCGCCTTCATCACGCGAGGACGTTCAGTTTCCTGTTCAGAATCATTGTCCTCCGACGCCCCGTTCGCTTCCGCGTTGATTTCGGCTGCGAGTTCGGTGAGCTTTTCGTCCGTCTCCTGCTCTTCGTCGAGAGTTTCGGTCAAAAGATTCACTGCATCCGTCTCACCGAGCAATTCAGCGAACGAGCGAACGCCCGAGTAGCCGGCCATTTCGTAGTGCTCCACGCGACGAGCGGCAGCGATCAGGTCGGAGTCCTTCACGGCGCCTTCGAAATCGCTTTCGATGGCTTCGCCGCCCTCGGCCACAAGCCCTTCCATTGCCTTGCACTTCTGTCCTGTGGGCTTTTCGCCGAGTGCTTCGAAGATCTTTTCGAGCCGCTGTGCGTGGCCGCGCGTCTGTTCGAGATGTTCTTCGAAGCCGCCGCGAAGCTGTTCGTTGGTTGCCGCTTTCGCCATTTTCGGCAGAGCCTTGATGAGCTGCTGCTCGGCGTTATAGAGGTCCCGCAATTGTTCTAAATAAAGGTCCCGGAATGTTTCTTGCTGTGCCATGAATGCCTCCCAATCGGATGAAGTACGCTACACAGATCGAGAATAGGGAAGCGGCGCGATGCGAGCTATCGGGCGAATGGACTAACCTTTGAGCAAGAATCCCTTAATCGAGGAGGCGCAAACCTCTAGTTTGTGGCGGCTACGCGGCGAAAATTCGCGTCGCGCGCGGGCAAGATGCTATTCTCTCGGCTCGAAATTTCTCGACTGCTCGTGAAATGGCGTGAAATGAGCACAGAACACCACGAACCCATCGATCGAGGCGCAATCGGCCTCAGCCGCCTGATCAACATCAGCGATGGCGTGTTCGCGGTCGCAATGACGTTTCTCGCATTCACGATCCGGCTGCCAGCCATCGCGCCTGATACTGTGCGGCCGCCTTTCAGCCAGACGCTCGCGCAGATGTTGCCTCAGATTTATATGGTGGGAATTGCCTTCGTTGCGTGCGCGCGATTCTGGGTAATTCACTTGCGGATTTTTTCGTTCATGAGGCGCGCCGACGGCGCGGTAACGGGATTGAATTTGATCGGCCTGCTGACGCTCGTGCTGCTGCCGATTTCTGGAGATTTCGTCGCTGCCTATTCGCAAGAGCCGATCGCGGTGGCGCTTTTTGCAGCGAACATGGCACTGATCGGCGGGGCGAATATGGCCATCTGGGTGGTCGCGAGCCGCCGCGGATTGCTGAACGAGAGTGCGACACGCCGCGATGTGCGCGACGGCCACTGGCTGGGCGGGCTTTCTACGGGAGTTTTCGTCCTATCCATTCCAATGTGTTTCGTGAACGTCAAGGCTGCGAAAGCGATGTGGCTGGCGATGATCCTTATTATCTTCATGTATCGCACTGTGGAAGAACACAAGCACAAGCCCGCAAAGGCCTGAAAACGGCCCGTTTCGCGCTTCCAGAAGTGCAATAGCACTCTGCACACGACCCCCGTTCCTTCTATCTAACGCTTGACCTCGCTACCCCTATCATTACTGAAGAGTCCTACCCGCACGCTCGATGCGGTTACTGAACGGTAAGTCCCGATCGCGGATATTTGTCTTTCCGCATCAGGCAACGTAGCCGATGTGCACATCGAAAGCGGTTTGCGGTTGGGATTGGCCGGCGTGTTAGGCACACGACGGCGGTAGAAATCAGGCGATCAGGACACTAACTTGGGAAACTCACCGGAAGCCCGCGTACGCCGCAGTTCAAATGTTGTCTCCCGCGTAGTCGCTGATGAAGCGATCGTGATTCCAATTCGCCGAGGCGCGGCGGATATGGATTCGATTTTCACGTTCAACGAAACGGGGACCAAGCTTTGGTCGCTCATCGCAGAAGGCCAGAGTCCGGAAGCACTGGCGGCGCACCTCGAGGGGGAGTACGGGCTTTCGCCGCAGCGAGCTGCAAACGACGCGGCAGCATTTATCGGTGAGCTCAAGCTGGAAGGATTGGTCGAATCCGTTTAGCTCGACGTTTTGTTTGAACCCTGCAGGGGCAGGGACTTGGGATGAACGAACAAACTTACGCCGCATTCAGCAGCGGCCTTCACAGCCGCTACTTTGGAAAACGCTCGCCGGTCGAAGTGTCGATCGAGCTGACGCGCCGTTGCCCGCTGGAATGCAAGCACTGCTACAACAATCTTCCGATGGCGGACGCCGCCGCTCGCAAGGGCGAGTTGACGTTTGCGGAGTACCGCCGCCTGCTCGACGAACTCGTGGAAGAAGGCTGCCTGTGGATCTGCTTCACCGGCGGCGAGATTTTCGCACGCGCCGATTTCCTGGACATCTACCAATACGCAAAAAATAAGGGCTTCCTGATCACGCTGTTCACCAACGGCACGATGGTGACCGAGCGGATTGCGAATTTTCTGGCCGAATGGCGGCCGTTCGCGATTGAAATCACTTTGTACGGCGCGACCAAAGAAACGTATGAAGCGCTGACACAAATTCCCGGCTCGTACGCGAAATGCATGCGCGGCATTCGCATGCTGAAGGAACGCGGGCTGCCGCTAAAGCTCAAGACGGTTCCCACGACAATCAACCGCCATGAAGTTTTCGAGATGAAGCGCATGGCGGAAGAGGATTTCGGCGTCGAATTCAAATTCGATCCGCTGGTGAATCCGCGCATTGACTGCTCGCAGAGTCCCGTGGAAGTACGGCTCGCGCCGGAAGAAGTGGTGGCGCTCGATTTCCACGACCCGAAGCGCGAACGCGACTACGGCAATTTGCTCGCGCGTGATATGGCGAAGCCGGTGACGCCGGGCGATGGGCAGGTTTACACCTGCGGCGGCGGCGTGACGGCGTTTGCGATCGATCCTGAGGGGCGCATGAGCATCTGCGTGCTCTCGCATAAGCAGACGTACGACTGGCGCAATGGCTCGGTTCACGAAGGATGGAACGATTTTCTGTGGCGCACGCGCACGCAGCCGAAGACACGCGCAACGAAGTGCGATTCGTGCCGGATCAAGTCGCTGTGCAGCATGTGCGCGGCGAACGGCGAGCTGGAGAATGGTGACGCCGAATCGCCGGTGGATTTCCTCTGCGAAGTGGCGCACCTGCGCGCGATGACGCTCGGCACGGAAATTCCAGCGCACGGCGATTGCGAATGCTGCAAAGGCGGCACGTCGTACGAACCCCTGCGGCGCTCGTCGGAAAAGATCCGGAATCGGCAAATTGATGTTGGTAGTTGGACTCCCGCAATTCCCACCGTTGCTGCAACGCTGCTTCCGATCATCTCGGATGCGGGATCTTGCGGCTCAGCCCCCGGTGGCGGCTGCGGATCCTGTGGATCACACAGATAAAGAGGGCCCGCGAATTATGAGTGAAGAAAAAAACAACCACGCAGGACACGGCGACTCGGTCGCGGCGGCGAAGTCTGAACCGTCGGCGTACGAGCCACCGAAGATGATCCGCGTCAGTCTGCGCCCGGAAGAAGCCGTCCTGGGTCACTGCAAGATTCCCGGTTCGGCCGGGCCGGTCAGCGCGAGCTGCACGGCCACCACGTGTCAATCGTTTGGATCGTGATCGCTGCGCCAATGATCGCTACTGACTCCATTCTCGAACTGTCTGCCGCGAATCGCACGCGCACGCGGTTTGCCGCGCGCATCGGCGGAATCACGCTCGGCGTCACGTCCGGCCACGCAAATCTTTCGATCGTTCCCGATTCTGAATTGAGCAAGTTTCTGATTCCGGACCAGCGCTGCGACATCGAGTGCACGGCGCGCTTTGTCCGCGAGGTGACGGATTTTAGCGGCGAGCTGGTTTTCGATTCCGGCGGACTGTGGAAGCTCTATCGCAATTCCGGCGGCTACTGCTTCCGCTTCGCGACAAGCTTTTTGGGCGACGCGCCGTACAAACAGGCGATCGTCTCGCCGGATTTCACGAAAGTGCGTATCGATTTGGTGGAGCGCTTCTACGACTCGTCCAAACCCTGGAATCCGCTGGAATATCCGCTCGACGAATTGTTGTGGATTCACCGCCTCTCGACGAAACAGGGCGTCGAGATGCACGGCTGCGGCGTGATCACGCCGGACGGTCGAGGTTTTCTGCTCACGGGTCATTCGGGAGCGGGCAAGAGCACTTCCGCGCGCATGTGGGCGCGCAATCCTGAGACGCGCGTACTGAGCGACGACCGCATCATCCTGCGCGCAGAAGGCAATCGCATCTGGATGTACGGCACGCCGTGGCACGGCGACGCCGGCATCGCCGAAGCCGACCGTTTCCCGCTGGACGGAATTTTCGTGCTCGAGCACGGCACGGAGAATCGGTTGCAGCCTCTCAGTGCCACGAAAGCGTCCGCCGAACTTTTCGCGCGCAGCTTCGTGCCGCATCACTCGGTTGCGGGCCTCAATTACGTTTTGGAATTCTTCGACCACCTCACGTCGCTCGTTCCATGCCATTCGTTCTCATTCGTGCCGAACGCCACTGCCGTGGAGGCGCTGCTTGGATCAAGCACCGGAAAAATCGCAGCGGCGTGAACGGCGCGACTCGCGCCTGTTCACACAGATCGCCGGAGAGCTTCTCCGCGATGGTGTGCCGGTGCGTTTCCGCGCCGAGGGGCAAAGCATGACGCCCACGCTTGACGGCGGCGAACTGCTCACCGTGGAACCGGTGCGCGCCGGGGAAGTGCAGGCGGGAAACATCGTGCTGACGAACGAAGCGAATTGTTTGCAAGCGCATCGCGTGGTTTCAACGTGCAACGGCAGCAATGGCGGGAGCGACGTGCTGGCAATCCAGGGCGACGCCGGCTGGCACTCCGAAAACGTGTCGCGCGAAAGCGTGCTGGGCAGAATTACTCAATCCGAGAAAGACGGGCACATTATGAAACTCGACAGCCGCGCCGCCTACTGGCGCGCCGCCGTACACACGTTCACACGCCGCGCAGCCGTTGCCGTGGCGCTCAGGCTCCGTCGCGCCGCTCCGCTCACAGCGATTGCGCTCACCGCGTGCGCGATCTTTGCTGCATCCGCGCCGGCCGTGCGGGCGCAGACGGATCTGGCACTCACGTCTTCGGCATTGCCCTCGACGGCCACTCCTTCGGGAACGATCACCTACACGCAAGTGGTGACGAACAACGGACCGAATGCGGCGACCACCGCCGTCCTGTATCAGCAGACGCCGCCGGGCACGACCTTCACATCGATTTCCACGCCCGCCAACTGGAGCTGCGCAACTCCGGGAGCGGGCAACACCGGCGCCGTCACGTGCACAGACGGTGCGAACATGAACGCGAACACGTCGGTGACGTTCACCTACGTCGTCACGGTAAATTCCTCCGCGACCGCCGGTTCGACGATATACAACTGGACGAACATTACATCGCAGACCACCGACACCGTTCCGGCCAACAACAGCGCCACGGTCGGCACGCTGGTGGAAACTGCGGGAGACGCGGATTTGGGCGTTACGGTATCGGCGTCGCCGACGCCGGTCTTCGTCACTTCGCCGCTCACGTACAAAATCGTCGTCACGAATTACGGCCCATCCGCGACCACAGCTTCGACTCTGACCGACGCGCTGCCAACTGGTTTCACGGAATCTTCCGTCGTGGCGACGCCATCGACTGTCTCTTGCTCCGGCACCACCACAGTCACGTGCTCGCTCGGCGCGATCGCCAACGGCGGCACCGCGACGATCACCATTTCCGGAACAAGCTCGGGCACGGCGTCCACGCTCACAAATACGCCCAAGCTTACCGGCACCACTCCAACCGATCCGTACTCGGGGAACGACGCCGCCACCGTGATCACCGTCGTGCAGCCGCTGGTTTGCGCGAATCCCGGCAACGACGGCGCTGCCCCGACATTTACCGGCATCGTGAACTCTTACTATCCACCGGGCGCAACGGGCACGCTCGCATCCGGCGCTACTGCGATCAAAGTGGGCACCGTAGCGGCAGGTGGCGCGACGAAAGCCATCGCCAACGGCGACTTGGTCCTCATCATTCAAATGCAGGCCGCTACGATCAACCCTGACAATGGCAGCGACTACGGCGATGGAGTCTCCGGAGATCCCGGATACGGATCGACGGCGCTGAACGGCGTCGGCAATTACGAATTTGTGACGGCGACCTCCAACATCAAAAATGGTTCGTTCAACATTTCCGGCGCAGGCGTAGGTGGCGGGCTGCTCTATTCGTATCTCGACAACGTCGCCACATCGACGCAAGGCGCACAGACGTATCAGATCGTTCGCGTGCCGCAATACACGTCCGCGACTCTGAACTCCGCATTGGCTGCTCTTCCGTGGAATGGAACAGTCGGTGGCATTCTCGCAATCGACGTGCAGAATCAGCTCACGCTCGGCGGTACCGTCGTGCTCGATGGCGACGGTTTCCGTGGAGGCGGCGGCCGCGAACTGGGCGGCGCGACCGGACTGCTGGCCACCGACTACGTTTCCGTCTCGACAAAAAATGCGAACGGTTCAAAGGGCGAAGGCATCGCGGGAACTCCCGCTTACGTAACGCCGGTTCCATTCTCAGGAATCACCAACACCAGCACGCCGACGGCGACGGCGCAAACTTACGCGGAAGGAATTCCGTCGGGCAGTTACGCGCGAGGCGCTCCGGGTAACGCGGCGGGCGGCGGCACGGACGGAAATCCAGGATCGAACAACGAAAATAGCGGCGGTGGCGCGGGGGGCAACGGCGGCATCGGCGGCAACGGCGGATTCGCGTGGCAGTCTGCCGGCATCGGCGGCGGGTTCGGCGGCTACCTATTTCCTGCGACGACCAGCTCGCTGGTGATGGGCGGGGGCGGCGGCGCAGGCACTACGAACGACGGCTCCTACTACACCAGCAGCGGCGGCAACGCGGACTGCACCGGTTGCAATGGCATTTACAGTAGCGGCGCGCCCGGCGGCGGTATCGCGATCATTCGCGCCGGGTCCGTGACCGGCACGGGAACAATTACTTCGAACGGCGCGACCGCTCTCAGCGTGGAAAATGATGGCGGCGGTGGCGGCGGCGCGGGCGGATCGATTTTGATTTATTCGAATTCCGGCACGCTCGCGGGCCTCACAGTCGCTGCGAACGGCGGCCTCGGCGGCCACACTTGGGAAACGTCGGCTCCTGGCGCATTTCCTGGCAACCGGCATGGTCCGGGTGGCGGCGGCGCGGGCGGCGTGATTTTCCTCTCGTCGGCTCCAGCGAGCGCATCGGTTGCCGGCGGCGCGAACGGATATTCGACCACCGCGAACGATTCCTATGGTGCTACGCCTGGCGCGGCCGGGTTCGTTTCGCAAAATTATTCCATCACGCAGGCTCCGGGCGTCCAGTCTGGCGCATATTGCACAAGCGCGGACCTCAGCGTCACGAACGTCGGGACGCCGAATCCGGTTCAGCCCGGCGGCACGATCACGTACACGCAGGTGGTGACGAACAACAGCACCACCAACGACGCGATCAACGCCGTCTTATCTGAAAATATTTCGCAGAACACTACGTTTACGTCGATCACCGCGCCTACGGGCTGGTCGTGCGTCACCCCGGCAGTCGGCGCCACCGGTTTGATCACCTGCACCAACCCGGATTTTACAGAGGGAACGAACGCGACTTTCAAAGTCGTCACCGGCGTACCGGCAGCAACCGCGAGCGGTACGCAGATTCTTAACACGGCGTCGATAGGCTCCGGCACCAACGATCCGAATCTCGCGAACAACACTGCGAGCGTGCTCACTCTTGTCGCGGCATCGACCTCCGCCGACATTCAGGTGACCAAGACCGCGAGCGTCACTCAAGTCGCGCCAGGCAACACGATCACCTACACCATCGTCGTGAAAAACAACGGCCCGGCCGCTGCGCTCAACGTTACGTTCACTGACGCGACTCCGGGCACCACGACTTTTGTGTCAGGCGCGCAAATCGGAACGGTTTGGCCGACCTGCTCGACACCGACCGTGGGCAGCGCGGGCACGAGCACGTGCTCGATCGCGTCTTTCGCTTCCGGTGCGTCCACCACTTTCACTTTGATTGTCACTGTACCAACGGGCACTACGTCAGGAACGGTGATCACGAACTCGGCGAATGCTGCGTCGGCCTCGACTCCCGACCCGAACCCGAACAACAACACCGGCACGGCCAGCACGACGGTGATTTCTTCCACGCAAAATAATCTGAGCATCACGAACACCGTGACGCCCAATCCGATCTACGCGGGCCAGAATGCCGTTTTCACGCAGGTGGTGACGAACTCCGGTCCTGCGGCCGCGACGACTCTCACGGTGACCGGCAACGTTCCCACAGGCTCGACTTTCGTTTCACTCACAGCTCCGACCGGATGGACGTGCACTAAACCTGCGGTCGGCGCCACCGGCACCTACACTTGCAAATACACCGGCAATGGCGGCAGTTTCGCTTCCGGCTCGACCGGCACATTCACGCTCAACGTTCTTGTTCCCACGGGCACCGCCGGCGGCACTTCGATTACGAACACCGTCACTGCCACGGAAGCTTCGGGCGTGGACGTTTCCACCGCGAACAACAGCGCCACCGCGACCACTGTCGTTTACGGTTTGACGCAAGCGGACGTTGCCATCGTGAAAACGGCGGCGCCGAATCCGGTCGATCAGGGCACCAACCTTACTTACACGCTGCAAGTGACGAACAACGGTCCCGCGTCTGCGCAGAACGTGGTCGTGTCCGATCCGCTGCCGACGCAAGTCACTTACGTTTCGGCCAGCACGTCGCAGGGAACTTGCGTGCAAGCGAGCGGGACAGTCACTTGCAATCTCGGCACGCTCACCAACGGCGCTTCCGTGACGGTGACGATCAATACGACCGCCACGACGTTCAGCTCCAGCAGCTTCGCTGCGAACACGGCGAGCGTTACTTCATCGACGTCCGACCCGAACCTCTTGAACAACTTTTCATCGACCATCACCACGATCGTCTCGCCCACGGCTGTGACCGTGACCGGTTTCCACGCCACGGCTCAATCCGGCGGAGTGGTGCTGGAATGGAAGACCAGCTCCGAGCTGCGCAACCTCGGCTTCCACATTTATCGTGAAGATGCGGCGGGCCGCCACCAAGTGGATCCGTCTCTCATCGCCGGAGCGGCACTGTTTGCGCGCGGCGCACAGCCGCAGCACGCAGCGAAAACGTACCGGTGGGTCGATCCCCAGGGAACCACGCAATCGACGTACACACTCGAAGACGTGGATCTCTCCGGAACGCGCACGACGCACGGGCCTGCTGTCGCCGAGTCTTCGAATGAAACCTCGACGGCTGCATCGATAGCGCAGCCGCAAGCCGCGCTGCTCACGCAATTCAATCAGCTGTATCACTCGACATTGACGGTTCGCACCACGCCGCGCGTTGTGAACGTCACTTCGCCCGCGCCCGTCGCGGAAGTCACTTCCGGCTCATTGAACGAAATGCCCGCCGTGAAAATTTCGGTGCAGTCGGAAGGCTGGTACACGGTCTCCGCGAGCCAACTCGCGGCTGCGGGATTCAACGCTTCCGGAAATGCCGCCACGCTCAAGCTCTATGCGGAAGGCGTCGAGCAGCCGTTCCTAATTGTTGGTGGTCAGTCCGGCGCGCTGGGTTCCAACGGTTCGATCCAGTTCTACGGAACGCCGATCGATACTCCATTCAGCGGCACGCGCGTGTACTGGCTCGTAAACGCCACGTCGGCGGGAAAGCGCATCGTCACCGCCGTCGCGCCTAATTCTGCGCCGGCGGCGCCCGCGGATTTCCTTTCGACCGTGGTGCTCGAGCAGCGCACGACATACTTCGCCGCGCTTCTCAACGGCCAGAACAACGACAATTTCTTCGGTGCTTCGGTGACCACCGAACCGGTGGATCAGGTTCTCACCGCGACGCATACCAATCCTTCGTCGAGTTTGCAATCGTCGATCGACGTCACACTCCAGGGTGTCACCGCCGGTGCTCCGCATTCGGTGAGCGTACAGCTCAACGGTTCCACGCTCGGCTCGATGGAGTACACGGGCCAGTCGAATGTGACGAACACATTCCCGGTGCAGAATTCGCTGCTTCAGGAAGGGAACAACACCGTCACCTTGACCGCGAACGACGGCGAGAACGACGTCAGCCTCGTCCAATCGATCGCGCTGCACTATCCGCACACCTACAACGCAGACTCGGATTGGCTGGAAGCCACCGCGCCTGCCAATACGAAAGTCGCGATTGGTGGATTCGCAAACGCCGGCGTCCAGGTGTTCGACATCACCGACCCGCTGAACATCGTGGCGTTGCAGGCGACGGTGGCGCAATCGAACTCGGCCTACACCGCGACCGTGATCGCACCTGCCGGAAGCGGCGGCGCGTCGCGCACGTTGCTTGCGGTGGCGAACGACCAGCTGTCGCAGCCTTCGGGGTTGACCTATCACGCACCGAACCCGCTGATCTCCTCGCGCGCGGGAGCGGACGAAATTATCGTCACCACCGAAGATTTCCAGCAGACGCTTCAGCCGCTGCTCAGCCTGCGCCAGTCGCAGTCGCGCACGGCCACAGTCGTCTTGATGGATCAAATTTACGACCAGTACAACTATGGCGAACGTTCGCCATTCGCTTTGCAGACGTACCTGCACCTCGCCTCCACTGAGTGGCGCACTCATCCGCAGGATGTGCTGCTGGTGGGCACGGCGTCGGTGGATCCGCGGAACTACCTCGGCTTCGGCTACTTCGATTTCGTGCCGACGCGCTTGATCGAAACGCAGGCATTCAAAACGGCTTCCGACGACTGGCTGACCGACTTCGATTCATCGGGCTTTGCGACGATGGTGATGGGACGTTTGCCGGTGCGCACCGCAGCCGATGCGTCACTGGTGATTTCGAAGATCGTCAACTACGAGCAGGGAAATTCAAATGGCTCGTGGAATGCACAGGCACTGTTCGTCGCGGACCAGAATGTCGGCGCGAACTTCTCGCAGGCCACTACGACGCTTGTGCCGCTGTTGCCGGCGTCCGTATCGAAGACGACGATTCTAGCGGACACGCTCGACCCAACCACCGCGGAGCAGCAGATTCTCGCGGGTCTGAACGCAGGTGCGGTGCTGGTGAATTATTCGGGCCACGGCGCGGAGCAGCAGTGGTCGTTCGAGGACCTTTTCGACGACACTACCGCCGCGGGACTGACCAACGGCAACAAGCTGCCTGTGTACGTGCTGATGGATTGCTTGAACGGATTCTTCCACGACGTTTACGCGGAAAGCCTTTCCACTTCGTTGATGCTCGCGCCGAAAGGAGGAGCGGTCGCGGTGTGGGCGTCTTCCGGATTCACCACGCAGCCGCCGCAGGCCGCCATGAACCAGGCGTTCCTCGTGCAGCTCGCGGCGAACCCGAAGACTCCGCTCGGACTCGCCACGCTGCTCGCAAAACGGGGAGTGGGGGACGCGGACGTTCGGCGTACGTGGATTCTGTTTGGCGACCCGTGGATGATCGTCGCGTTTCCGGGCGCGACGAAGTAGCGGCTTGTTCGCTGGTGGCCAGCCGTAGGGCTACGCCAGCGCGCCTGAATCCATTACAATCGCGGGATATGGTCTTCGCGCGCGAATGATCTCCGGCTCAAAACTTCAACGCATCATTCTCGGCGCGCTCGTAGCCGCGTTTGTGCTGTACGGCGGCGACTGGGCCATCCTGAAAGCCCGCGGCGCGGCCGGATTCGACACCGTCAACATCACTCTGGGCACGCCGATGAAAGACGGCCGCGTGCAGATTTTCACCGGGGCCAATCAGACGCAGATCTGCGTGAAGTCGCTGTTCCCGCACTTCGGATATAACCCGTGCTGGTATGTGCGGCAGAATTCGACGCAGCTGGTGGACCGGCGTGATTCGAAACCGGCTAGCGCGAGGCTAGCATTTGTGCGAGCGCGCGATTTTTGCGGTGGTGATCGCCTGGCCCACATGTCGCTGCGTGTGATCGGCGATGTGAACGAGCAGCCCGCCTAGGGTCGTTGGGATTTTCTTTGCGCCGACCAGCCGCGGCTTTTCGAACTCCGATGGCGCGAACGCCCGCACCCGCCGCGACGCTTTCTGCAGCGCTTCGTGCAACTCCCCGAAAAGCTCCGAGTGTTTTCCGCCTTCGTCCATCTCCGCCGAGAGCGCCCACGTCTGCGTGGAGTTCAATTCGTTTCCTTCCGCGTAAGTGAGCAGCCTGTCAAGGCTGCGCGCGATGTGGCGCAGGTGAAATGCCACGGGCGCAACGCCGCCGGGCCGCGCGTTTAATTCGGCGTCGGTGAGCGGAGCGCACCAGCGATCGAGATCCTCGCACGCGAGTTCCAGCGCGTGGACGACGGCGCGTTGCACGGCCGGAACATCGGACCACATGCCTCGGAGCCAAGGCTCAGGTAGGTTTGCGACAGACATAAAACACACCTCTTACTCACACTTTATCGCATTCGCAGCGCCAGAGGTGCGTTTCCAGCGCTAATTTTGTGGTTTGTCTATTGGTTTGTCGGTGGGTTTGCCGGGCGCTGGGGATGGCGGTGCTGACGCAGGCGGCTGCGTTTTCTCGTTCATCTTTTCCACCGCGCGCCGCACTTCCTCCATCGACATCGTTGCCGGCGCAGTTTGTTTCGCGGGCGATTTCTTCGCGTCAGACGCGGTGCTCGTGGGCGGGATGGGATTCGTCACGCTCGGTGCCAGCGGCTTCACGGACGATTCCGGCGCAGTCGCGTCGGTGTGCGGCGCGTTCGAATCTTCCGTGGCGGCAGGCGGCGCAGCCGCATCCGAGGTAGCCGCTCCGCCCGTCGTTCCGGTGTCGTCCTGATACAAAACGATCAGCGAGATTCGCCGGTTCGCAGGATCAAGCGGCGCGTCCGGCTTCAGCAGCCTCTGGTCGGCGAATCCGCGCACTTGTGTAATCTGATCGGCGCCGATGCCGTTCTGCTGCATCAGGCGCCGCGTGGAATTCGCGCGATCTGCGGAGAGTTCCCAGTTACCGTAGTTGCGCCCTGCGGCATAAGCCTTCGAATCGGTGTGGCCTTCGAGCGCGAGTTTGTTGGGCAACTTGCCGAGTTCTCCGGCGAGGACGGTGATGATTTCCTGCCCGTCGCCATTGAGACTCGGGCTCCCGCTGTCGAAAAACGTGCCGCTTGCGGATTCGGTCAGTTCGATGCGCAGGCCCTCGCTCGTGATCGTCATCACGATGTGCTTTTTTACTTTGTCGAAATTCGGCATCTGCTTCAGAGCCTTCTCGAGCTTTTGCTTGAGCTGGCTCATGTTGTCGCGCGAGAGCAGAATCTTTTCGCCGGTGCCGACGAGGCTGCCTCCGGCTTTGTCTTTCGTTCCGGCCGGATCGCGGAAATATCCGGCGATTGCTTGTTGCGTCGCTTTGCTCGCGGTGCTCAGCAGCCACAGCACGATGAAGAGCGCCATCATCGCGGTCACGAAGTCCGCGTAAGCGACTTTCCACGCGCCGCCGTGATGGCCGCCGTGTCCGCCCTTCTTCTTGATGATGTAAATCGTCGGTTTCGTGGTCATCGGAGCGAATCAAAATGGAGCGCGCGCTACGGATGAAAGTTGGATCAAGACGATGCCGGCGCGTCGCCCTTTTCCTTCATTCGTTTTTCGGCCACCTGGAACGTCGGCCGCACGTGGCTCGGTATGGCCCGCCGACCAATTTCAACGGACATGCTCGGCGCCGTGCCTTTCATAAACGCGACGATCATCACGCGCAGCACCTGATAGTAAGAGTGTTCCTCTTCCGCCGCTTTACCCATGTTCGAAGCTATGGGGCCGATCAATCCGTAGCAGAGCAGAATCCCAAGAAATGTGCCGACCAGCGCCGCCGCCACTTTGTGCCCGATTTCTTCCGGCGGCCCACCCAGAGCGCCCATCGTGATCACGACGCCGAGCACCGCAGCGACGATTCCGAGACCTGGCAGGGAATCGGCCATCGTCGAGAGGGCCGTCACAGGTGCAGTCGCGCCGTGGTGGTGCACGTCCATGTCGTTCTCGATCATTTGGTCGGCATCAAACGGTTCAATGCCGCCGCTCGACGCCATGCGGATCGAATCGCACACAAACGCCAGCGCGTGGTGATCGTGCAGGAAACTCGGATACTTCGAAAAGATCGCGCTCTGCTCGGGATTGTCGCTGTCGGTTTCGAGCGCCATTAGCCCTTCTTTGCGCGCGCGTGTAAATAGCTCGTACATCATTTTGAGCGTCAGCAGGTAGCGCTCCTCGGTGAAGCTCGAACCTTTGAACGTGCCCGTGATGCCGCCCGCGATTTTTTTCAGAATGTGCATCGGGTTCGCGATCAGCACGGTGCCGATGCCCGCACCGCCAATGATGATCAGTTCGGCGGGCTGCACCAACACTCCCAGGGCGCCGTGCTCCATCAGGTATCCGGCGACCACTGCGCCGAACACCACCAGGATTCCTATGATCGTAAACATCGAACCTCAGCCCTCCACGCTGCGAATTCTGGTGCGTCTCATATCATCGGCTCGGTTTCACGGCGCGATCGTCGTGCAGTTGCCGCCCGACGCGAGGCTCTCGCTCAGCGCCGCCTCAGCGCGCTTGATGATCGTCACCATCGTGTCGCCCGGACGCACCGTCGTCCCGCCAAACGAAGCCGTTAACGCAATATCATCGCCCCACCATTTCAATTTCGACGAGCCGACGATTGCGCGCATCCGCTCCGCCACCGCACAGAGTTCCTGCGCGCTGCAATCGGTAAGAATCGTCAAAAACTGGTTTTGCGCCCAGCGCCCCAGAAAATCCGTGGGACGCAGCGTGTTCTCCAGCGAATCGGTCACCACGCGCTGCATCGTCACGATCGCCGCCGGCCCATAACTCGCGCGCAGCTTGTCGAGCCCATCGACCTCCAGGCACAAAATGCTGAACGGAATTGGCAGCTCCGCAAACGTCAGCAAACCTTCGCGCAGATGCGATTCCATGTACGCAGACGACGGCGCGCCCGTCGTCTGATCGATCAATCCGTAGTCCTGGAGTTTTTGCTGCCGACGATCGCCCTCGGTGGCTGTAATCGTCGCCGCAAAACTTTCCACCGCGCCGACGATCGACCCGTGACTGTTCCGTATCGGAACCGCCTGCATCCTCACCGGAATCCTGTGCCCCGCCTTGTGCCTGAGCGACACCTCCGCCACCACAGACTTGCCTTCGCGCAGCACGGTCTCGAGTGCATTCGCCGCATCCGACGCGATCGGCTGCTCGGCCTCTTTCTCCGCCAGCAGGTTCTCGCGAAACACGCGCCCCACCACTTCCTGCCGCAGATAGCCGGTAATCCGTTCGGCGCCCTCGTTCCAGAAAACGATTTTCCGCTCCACGTCCACCAGATAAACGCCCGTGGAAAGGTTCTCGAGGACCGTTCGGTAAATTTCCGGATTGTCGAATGCGGACATCGAGGACTCCAAAATGAATCATCGGAACTTTTGCTCGCGAGTTTAGGGAAAGCTAAGGCGCCGCTACCTGGGCTGCAATATCCGTGCCACGCCGTCGCGTTCGCGCGCCCGTCGCGCCCGTTCGTCTGTAAACCGTGCCGGATGCGCGATACCTGTGTTCACGCTTCCGTAACAAATTTGTATGAATCTGTTATCGTTTCGATGTACTGCGCCGTGTGCCGCTTGCACGCACTAGGGGAGAGTCACTCGAATGGAGAAGCGCAATTTTCTTTTTGTGTCGCTGACTGGCCTGATCAGCGACATCGCCTGGCAGGTGGCCAAGGAGGGCAACGAAGTCCGCTACTTCATCGGTGATAAAGCCGAGCGCGACATCGCCGACGGCTTCGTCGCCAAGTCAAAAGACTGGGAGAAAGACATCGACTGGGCCGACATCATTATTTTTGACGACACCTTGGGCCAGGGCGAGAAGGCCGCGAACCTCCGCAAGCAGGGCAAGAAAGTCGTCGGCGGCACTGCGTACTCCGACCGTCTGGAAGACGACCGCTCGTTTGGCCAGGAAGAACTGAAAAAAGCGGGCGTCAACATTTTGATGTACAAGGAATTCGATAATTTCGATTCCGCGATCGAACACGTCACGGAAAATCCCGGGCGCTACGTGATCAAGCCGAGCGGCGAGGCGCAGAACGTGAAGCGCCGCCTGTTCGTCGGCGAAGAGGACGACGGCCACGACGTGATCCACATGCTCGAGGCGTACAAGCGCGCATTCTCCGAAGAGATCAAAATCTTCCAGCTGCAGCGTCGCGTGACGGGCGTCGAAGTCGCCGTTGGCGGATTTTTCAACGGCAAGAACTTCATCTACCCGATCAACATCAATTTCGAGCACAAGAAACTTTTCCCCGGCGAAAACGGACCGCCGACGGGCGAAATGGGCACGACGATGTTCTGGAGCGAGCCCAACGAGCTTTTCACCCGCACGCTTTTGAAGATGGAGCCCAAGCTCGCCGAAGAAGGTTACGTCGGCTACATCGACCTGAACTGCATCGTGAATCACGCCGGAATTTATCCGCTCGAATTTACGTCGCGCTTCGGTTACCCGACGATCATGATTCAGCAGGCCGGCATGATTACGCCGATTGGCCAGTTTTTCTGGGATCTCGCGAGCGGCATCGATCCGAAATTGAAAGTCCGCAGCGGCTTCCAGATCGGCGTGCGCATCGTGATGCCGCCATTTCCGTTTGACGACGATGAAACGTTCGATTCGTTCTCGAAGAACGCTGTGATCGTTTTCAAAAAGCCGCCCAACGACGAATACCACATCGAAGACGTGAAGATCGTCGGCGGGGAATGGCTCGTTGCTGGCACGTCCGGTGTGATTCTCACCGTCACCGGCACAGGCCAGACGATGAAGCAGGCCCAGGCGCAAGCCTACTCGCGCATCAAAAATGTGATGATCCCCAACATGTACTACCGCACAGACATCGGCGACCGCTGGGTAGAAGACAGCGACCGCCTGCACACCTGGGGCTATCTGCGGTAGGCGCGCCCCGCGTGGGGTAGCCAGTTCTGGCTGCGCAACGTCGGCCGGACCGCCGCACCGTGTGCGTGCGCACGCGTCGTCCATCTTGTCACAGGCGCGCCGTCGCGCTAAAGTACGCCTCCCAAGACATGCCCGTCGCACACGAAAACGAAAAACTCAAAATCCTGATTCGCAGCACCGCGATCCACAAGCGTGTCGTGCAAGTCGCCTGTAAAATCACGCGAGACTACAAAGGCGAGCGCGTCCATCTCGTCGGCGTTCTGAAAGGCGCGTGCATCTTCCTCTCCGACCTGGTCCGCGAAATCAATCTCGAAACGTCTATCGACTTCATGGCGGTCTCCAGCTACGGCAAGAAAAAAGAAAGCTCCGGCCAGGTTCGCGTGCTGAAAGACCTCGAGAGCAGCATCGAGGGGCTGCACGTGATCGTCGTCGAAGACATACTCGATACCGGCCTCACGCTCAGCTACCTGCTGCGCGTGCTGCAGCAGCGCCGGCCTGCATCACTGCGCATCGCCGCGCTGCTCGATAAGCCGTCTCGCCGCATCAAGCCGGTGAAAGGCGATTACGTCGGCTTTCAGATTCCGAATGAGTTCGTGGTCGGCTACGGCCTCGACTACGCTGAGCGTTACCGCAACCTCAAAGATGTCTGCGTCCTGACGCTTCCGGAAGGCGCGCAATGAGAGAACTAACCCCAGTCGAAGTCGCCGCTCTGATCGACCACACACTACTGAAGCCCGACGCCACCGAGGCGGACATCCGCAAACTCTGCGCGGAGGCGCGCGAGTACGGGTTTGCGTCCGTGTGCATCAATCCAAGCTGGGTGCCGCTCGCCGCAAAATTGCTCGCCGGGGCGAAATCAAAAGTCTGCACGGTGATCGGATTTCCTCTCGGCGCGACCAGCACGATCGCCAAAGTGTGCGAGAGCGAAGAGGCCATCGCCGACGGCGCAAAAGAACTCGACATGGTGATCAACGTCGGCCTCTTGAAGTCCGGCAATAGCGTGTCGGCCGGCCACGACATCCGCGCGGTCTGCGAAGCCGCCCACAAATCCGGCGTGCTCCTGAAAGTGATCATCGAGAGCTGCCTGCTCACGCGCGAAGAAAAGATCCTCGCCTCGCAGCTGGCCAAAGCCGCCGGCGCAGACTTCGTGAAAACTTCCACCGGCTTCAGCACGGGCGGCGCGACGACAGACGACGTGAGGCTCATGCGCGAAACCGTCGGACCGGCGATGGGCGTGAAGGCCTCCGGCGGCATTCGCACACTCGCAGACCTGCTGGCGATGGTCGCCGCAGGTGCGACACGCATCGGCGCCAGCGCCGGCGTGAAAATCGTCGAGGAAGCGCGCTCAGGCTCCTCAGGATCGTCGTCCGCCGCGGCAGGCGGCAGCGCGTCACCCAAAAATTCCTACTAGCTCACGCCGAAAAAAGTTTCAGGTTCTCGCTCTCTCGCCCCGGCCCGCGCAACGCACCTGTTATAATGTCCGCATTCAAACGCACGTTCGGCGTAACTGTTTCTTTCTGAATGTGTTATGAACCATCCTCAGCGGGGGCTGAGGCGCGCTCGACGATGGATACCGCCAAACTCAATCCGAAACTCGATGTGCCCGCCGAAACGCTGGCCATCCTCGCCGAGATTACCCAGGAAATTAATACTTCGCTGAATCTCGATGAAGTGCTTGCCGCGGCCGCCGCGCAAATCAAGCGACTCATCGATTACGAAATTTTCGCGGTGCTGCTCCCCGAAGAAGGCACGAACCAGCTTTATTTTCGTTTCGCGATTGGCCACAAGCCGGAAGTCGTGGAGCACTGGCGCATTCCGCTCGGCGACGGAATCATCGGCGCCGCGGCCGCGACGGGCCTCGCGGTTCGCGTTGGCGATGTGCATGGCGACCCGCGCTATTTGAGCGCCGTCGAAGGCGTGCGCTCTGAACTCGCCGTCCCGCTGATTGTGCGTGGCCGCATCGTCGGCGTGCTCGACATCGAAAGCAGCCAGCCGGATTATTTCACGCCCGACCAGCAAAATATTCTTACGCTCGTAGCCTCGCGCATCGGCACGGCGATCGAAAACGCGAAGCTCTTCGAACACGAGCGCAATCAAGCCGAGACGCTGCTGCTTTTGAATGAAGTCGGCCGCGAGGCGAACTCCACGCTCTCCGTGGAAGAAGTGTTGCGTCGCGCTGCTGAGCTGACCAAGCGCCTCATCGACTACCAAATTTTCTCGATCCTGCTGTACGACGAGGCCGACAACGTCTTCCGCCACCGCGTCACCGTAAAATTCGGCCAGCGGGTGCAGGAAAAATTCGCAGTGCCCGCGCATGGCGGCATCGTCGGCGCGGCTGCGTCGCTGAAGCGGCCGGTCGTCGTGCCGGACGTGACGCTCGACCCGCGCTACCTGCTTATCAATCCCGAGACGCGCTCGGAGCTCGCCGTCCCGATGCTGCTCAAAGACCGCGTTGTTGGTGTGATGGACCTCGAAAGCCCGCAGCTCAATTACTTCACGCCGGATCACGTGCAGGTGCTTTCGATTCTTGCGGCGCATCTCGCCGTCTCGATTGAAAACGCGCGGCTTTACGAGCGCGTCGCGAATGACGAAGCGCGCATGGAGCGCGACTTGAGCGCCGCCCGCCGCATTCAAGGCGCGCTGCTGCCGCGTTTGCCTGGGCCTGAGTACGGACTCGACATTGCCGCGCGCGTCGTTAGCTCGCGCGAATTGAGCGGCGACCTTTACGACTTTCTCCGTTACGGTCCACAGGAACTGGGCGTCGCGGTGGGTGACGTCGCCGGGAAGGGAAGCGCCGCGGCGCTTTACGGAGCAGTCGCGATCGGCACGCTGCGCAGCCTCGGCCCGCAGAAACATCGCCCGGCCGAAATGCTGCGCGCGATCAACGGATTTCTCGGCGAACGCCGCATCGAAGGCCGGTTCATGACGCTCTGCTTCGCGACATGGCATCGCGGTCGTCGCAAACTTCGCGTCGCAAATGCCGGCCAGGAGCAGCCGCTGCTGTGCCACGCGGGCAAGTGCGAGCGCGTCGACCTATCTGGATTTCCACTCGGTATGTTTGAAGATGCGGAGTACGAGCAGCGTAGCTTCATTCTCGATCCCGGCGACGTGGTGGTTTTCCACTCGGACGGCATCGGCGACGCGCAAGATCATGCCGGAGAATTTCTCGGCCACGCAGGCCTGGCGAAGATCGTCGCAAGCCACTACCAACTCAGCGCCGATGGCCTCGCAGACAAAATCCTCGAAGAAGTGGACATCTACTCCGGCGGGAAGCATCCCGCCGACGACCGCACGCTCGTCGTCCTAAAAGTAAAGTAGCGCTATTTTTTCGAAGCAGGGGCAGCCGCAGACACTGCAGGTGCGAGCGTGCTCGACGCCGGCGGGAAAAGAAAATTCCGCACAGCGTCGTTGAACATCGTCGTCTGATCTATGAATGTCAGGTGCCCGCTCTTCGGCAGCACCAACATCTGCGATCCTTCGATTTTCTGGTGCATTTGCAACGAGAGCGACTGGTCCACCTCGTCGTGATCGCCTACGATGATCAGCGTCGGCACTTTAATGGTGGACAACTTGTCCACATATTCCGCCGACTTCAAATTGCCGTCGATCACGAACTCGCCGTTTGAGCCCCACATCTCGCGATAAACGTCCCACGCCATTTTGCCATCGTCCACTGGGTCGTAATTCGGGTCGGGGTGATTCACAGACACGTACGGAAAGTAACCCTCGCCCCAGGCAGCGATCATGTATTCAGCGGGATAGCGGCCTTGCTCCCACGGCTTCCCGTGGCCAAACAGGCCCTGCTTTTCCAGCGCGTCGATTCGCGCGCGCAACTCCGGCGACATGTTCTGCTTGATCTTCGCGAGAATCTGATTCATTTCCGCAGTGCTGGGAAACGTGCTGCACAAAATCAGGTGCGTGAGGTTCTGCTGATACTTCAGTGCATACGCCTGCGCCAGCACGCCTCCGTAGGAATGCCCGAGCAGCGTAATCTTGCCGAGCACCAGCGCCTGCCGCACGGCTTCGACGTCTTCCACCATGTTTTCGACCGTATAACCGGCGGGATCTTCGAGCTGCTGCGATTTTCCCGAGCCACGTTCATCGATGAAGATCAGTTTGTTGCGCCGCGCGAGCGGCAGCAGATACGGCAAAAAATAATCGTGCGTCTGGCCCGGGCCGCCGTGAACGATCACGATCGGTGCGCCGCGCCCCACAGTCTCGTAGTAAATCATCACGCCGCGGGCGTCCACCCAGCCTTCGTGCATCGGGAAATCAATCGCCGCGGCCGGCGGTGCGGGATGTACATCGGAATCGTGCGGGCCGGGAATTGCGGCCTGCGCGTTCGCGCGCGTCGCAAGCGTAAGCGAGCAGACCGTAATTGCGCATGCAGCCGCCAGCGACGTCGACGCGGATCGAATCTTCATAAGGCACCTCAGAAGGGAATTGCCTCTCGCAAATCTTCACAACCAGCGGCGCGGACTAGCGCTCGCTCCACCGCAGCTTGCTCCGCAAAATTTCGTAGTACGTCATCGTCGGCGGCTTCACCACCTGCACTTTGTTCGACGACTTGGTGATGATCACGCGGTCCTTCGCGTCCAGCTGAAATCCGATCTGCCCATCCATCGTCAGGTACACCGGCTCGTGCGACACCGCGAAATCCAGTTCCACGCGCGCCGTGTCCGGCACCACGAGCGGACGATTCGTCAGCATGTGCGGACAGATCGGCGTGATCACAAACGCTTTCAGGTCGGGATGAATGATCGGCCCGCCCGCGGCGAGCGAATACGCCGTCGAACCCGTCGGCGTTGCGACGATCAAACCGTCCGCGCGGTACCGACCCACGTGATGACCATCGACGTGCACGTCGAAATCGAGCATGCGCGCGAGCGCCGCCTTATTCGCCACCGCATCGTTCAACGCGATCTGTTTGTCGGAAGTTTTTCCGTCGTGCAGGATTTCTGCCTGCAGCATCATCCGCTCGCTCAGGTTCGGCTTGTCCGCGAGCACGTTTTCCATCACTGGATACAGCTCGTCGAGCGTCACGCTCGTCAAGAATCCCAGCCCGCCGAGATTCACTGCGAGGATCGGCACTTGATTTGGCCCCATCGCGCGCGCGGCGGAAAGCAGCGTACCGTCTCCGCCAAGCACGATCAGCCAGTCCACTTTTCCGCCCATCTCGTCGCGCCGCAGGCCGCGGTCGTGCGCGCCGATGGTCGTCGCGGTCTGCTGGTCGAGGTACGAATTCACGCCGCGCGCGGCGAGCCACGCCATCAGCGGCGGCACCACCGTGGACACCATCTCTTTGATGGGCTTGCAGATAATTCCAGTTGTGCGGATCATCGTAGGCCGCAAATTTTACTCTACCGCGCGCGGGCGTGCAGGAAAAACTCCTGGTTGCCCTCGGTTCCCGCAATGTGGCTCGGTTTTACGCCCAGAATCTCGAGGCCGAGCGTTGCTGCGGCCTGCGTTACGTTGTCGATCGCCTTTTGGTGCAGCGCGGCGTCTTTTACGATGCCGCCCTTGCCGATCTCGCCCTTCGCCAGCTCAAACTGCGGCTTGATTAACACGAGCAGCTCCGCTTGCGGCGCGACCGCAGCGACGAGCGCCGGCAGCACTTTCGTCGCCGAAATAAACGACACGTCCATCACCGCCAGTTGCGCGCGCTCCGCCACGTCGCCCGGCTCCAGGTACCGCGCGTTCTTCTCGATGAACACCACGCGCGCATCCTGCCGCAGCCTCCAATCCAGCTGATCGTTCGAGACGTCCACGGCGTACACGCGCGTCGCGCCGCGCTGTAACAGACAATCTGTAAATCCGCCTGTCGAGCTGCCCACATCGAGGCAAATCTTCCCCTCGGGCGACACGTCAAAATCCTCCAGCGCGCCCTCTAGCTTCAACCCGCCGCGGCTCACATACTTCTGCGGCTCGCCGATCATTTCCACGCGAGCGTCCGATAAAACCTGCGTACCCGGCTTCGTCGCCTTCTGCCCGTTCACCAAAATGCTTCCCGCCAGCAGCAGCGCCTGCGCGCGCTCCCGCGAAGGCGCAAGCCCGCGCTCGTGCACCAGCACATCCAGCCTGATTTTTGTGGGTTTGTCGCGATTGCTCATGAAGCAGCGTTACGCAAAATTGGGAAGCGCTACGCCCTGCGCGCCACAAGAAACTTCGCGAGCGTCCGCAAACTTTCCGCGCGCTCGCCAAACGCGTCCAGTTCTTTCAGCGCCTTCGTCTCTAGCTCCGTCGCGATGTCCTTCGAAACTTCCATGCCGTGCAGCGCCGGGTACGTCGCCTTCTTCTGCTTCTGATCTTTGCCCGCCGTCTTGCCCAGCGTCGCAGACGACTCTTCCACGTCCAAAATGTCGTCCACCACCTGAAACGCCCATCCAATATTTTCGCCGAAGGTGAGCAGCCGCGTCACATCGCTGCGTTCCGCGCCGCCCACAATTCCGCCCGCCACGATCGACGCGCGAATTAGCGCCGCCGTCTTCGACCGGTGAATATATTCGAGCGTCGCGTGGTCGCAGTCCTTGCCCTCGGCTTCGATGTCCGCCACCTGCCCGCCGATCATTCCGCGATTCGTCCCCGACGCTTCCGCGATCATCGCCAGCAGCGTGATTCGCCGTTGCGGTTCCACAGCACTCATCGCCAGCACTTGAAACGCGAGCGTGAGCAGCGCGTCGCCTGCCAGAATCGCCATCGCTTCGCCAAATACTTTGTGATTCGTCGGCTTGCCACGGCGCAGATCGTCGTTGTCGAGCGCAGGCAGGTCGTCGTGGATCAGCGAGTACGTGTGAATCAATTCCATCGCGCAGCCCACGTGCACGGCCGCCACGGGCTTCGTGGAAAAAATGCGCGCCGCCGCAATGCACAGGAGCGGCCGCACGCGTTTTCCGCCGGCGAACACGCTGTAGCGCATCGCCTTGTGAATCGAACTCGGCGTCGTCGATTCCGGGGGCAGAATCTGCTGCAGCGCGGCCTCCACGGTCGCGTGGTCTTTTTCAAACTGTTCGGGAAGTTTCATCGGGTCCCAAGATTGAAGTCACACAAACAACGCCGCGCATGGTGCGGTGCCACGCAAGCGGCCTACTTCTCGTCTTCCACGTCAAACCGCTCGGCGATCACTTTGCCGTCCGCCTTCTTGAGCAGAATTTCCACGCGCCCTTCCGCCTCTTCGAGTTGCTTCTGGCAGTCGCGCGAAAGCTTCACGCCTTCCTCGAAAAATTTCATCGCTTCGTCAAGCGAAAGGTCCGCGCTCTCCAGGCGCTTCACAACTTCTTCCAAGCGCGCCAGAGATTTTTCGAAGTCGCCTTTCTTCGGCGCCTCCACCACAGCTTTATTCGGAGCAGGATTCATCGTTCCTCGTCTTCCATCGAAATGGAGCGCGCTATTTCTGGCACGCTTTGCACCAAAAAGTCGAGCGCCCGCCCTGCTCGCTGCGCAGGATCGGATGCCCGTCGCGCCGGCATTTCAGGCCCTCGCGCCCATATAGATTCAGAATATCTTCGATTCCCTGAAACCACCAATTCGGGTCGCGAAAATTCGGCGCGGGGTGTAAGCAGCATTCTAACGCACGTCGCAAAATCGAACCAATGCTCTTGTAGAGCCGCGCTACTTCGGCGGGCTTCAAACTGCTCGCGCGACGCATCGGCTTCAACCTCGCGAGCCACATCGCCTCGTTCGAATAAATGTTGCCGATGCCCGCTACCTTTTTCTGATCGAGAAGGAAAAGCTTCAGCGGCAGCGACGACTTCGCCAGCAGTTCCGCGAATCGTGGCCGCGTGAATTCCTTCGACAGCGAATCGACGCCGAGCTTTTTCAAGCCTGCGATTTGGCTCTGATCCTCCTCGAACTCCACGCGCCCAAAATGCCGCCCATCCACAAATCCCAGCGTCCCTGCGCCACCGAACCCAATCGCCACGTCGATGTGTCCCGTTGTTTTCGTCGCCTCAAACCAGACGAGTTGTCCATCGAGGCGAAAATGCATCGCAATCACGCCGCGATCGAGCGGCATCAGCAAAAATTTCCCCAGCCGCGTCACGCCCACCACTCGCCGCCCGGGCAGCGCCCGTTCGATCCGCGCGGCAGCCGCCCGAGCGCCACGCCCCGAGGACGGCCTCACCGCAATCGGATGCAGCACGTGGCAGCTTGTAATTTTGCGCCCCACTACAAACGGCCGCAGTGTCCGCACCACCGCCTCGACTTCAGGAAGTTCTGGCATCGTTATTCGAGATTACTCTCCGAGGCCCAGTCGGCCAAATCAGGCGTTGCTCGTATGGCATAATCCCGCCCTGATGGAATTGACGCCAGAACTCGCCACAATTCAACGAGCGTGGGAGCTTTTCGATTGGTTCAGCTACTGGCCTAGCTTTCACGACGCCGAAATCGTGCGCCTCGACCTGCACCGCCGCAGACCGTCGTCCCTGGTTGTCGCGACATGGGAGATGACGAATTAGACAGACCCTCGTGGCTACTTCGTTCTCGCGAAGCATGTTGTTGTCACTTTTCTCCTGGACGAAATCGAAGGCCTCGAACTCGCGGAGTTCAGCAGTCAGAATGTGGTGTCTGGGATCGACGTAAAAATTACGGACGGCAAATTCTGTCTGACGATTGAACCGTGCTACGGTCTCGCAGGTTCCATCACAGCGCGCAAGCTCTCGATTCAGTTGTCGCCCGGTCCACCTCCGGACAAGCCAGCGAAGTAGTCCCCGCTGGTAAGTCCCGTTCCCGTGACGAAACGCGCCGAGCCTCACTGCTATCCGCCGCCGCCCACGCTTGCTAAAATGTTGAAGATGGGCCCTTCTTTAGCACTCCCATCGCATCCGGCTTGCCTCACCTCGAGGCGGTGCGACGCGCGCGCGCTTACGCACGCCCCGCTCCGTAAAAGGGAAGCCGCCCGCCCATGATCGCCCTCCACCTCTTCGCGGTCCTCGCGCTCGTCAGCATCAACGCGTTTTTCTCCGCCGCCGAATTTTCGCTCGTCGCCGTGCGCCAGTCGCGTGTCCGCCAACTCGTCGAAGAAGGCGACGCCCGCGCCCGCGTGGTCGAACAGCTCCTCAGCGACCTGAGCCGCGTGGTCTCCGGCGTGCAAGTCGGCATCACGCTCGCCAGCCTCTCGCTCGGCTACCTTGGCGAAGTCACGCTCGCCGGCATCATCGCGCCGCTCATGCAGACATTCACGAAGCCCTGGGCCGCGATGGTCACGCACGGCGTCGCGCTCGTGATCGCGTTCACACTACTCACGATCTTGCAGGTCGTCCTCGGCGAACTCGTCCCGAAATCCCTCAGCCTTGCGCGCGCCGAACGCGTCGCGCTGCTCATCGCGCGCCCATTCTCGTGGTTTCTCACTACGTTCAGCTGGGCCATCCGAATTCTGGACAACGCCGCCGAACGCATCGTGCGCGCTCTCGGCGTCGTCGCGCCACACGATCACACGGCAGCACGCTCCACTGAAGAGCTGCAGGTGATGATCCAGCAGGCGCATGATCGAGGACTGCTTCCCGCCGCCGAAGTGAAAGTCATCCAGTCCGCCATGCAGATGGGCGAAGTCGCGGTACGCGAAGTGATGATTCCGCGCCCAGACGTGCACGCGCTCTCCAGTATGGCCACCGTCGATGAAGCGATGCGAATGTTTGCCACGACGCAGCGCTCGCGCATTCCGGTGTACGAAGGCTCGCTCGATCACATTCTCGGCTTCGTCCATATCAAGGACATGATTTGGGTCCTGCTCGACCGCTCGCGCCGCATCGAAGATCACCTGCCCGTGCCGGAGTTCAGCATTCGTTCGATGCTTCGCGATACGCTCATCGTTCCCGAATCGAAGTCCGTCAGCGAACTGCTCGCCGAATTTCGCTCGCGCCGAACCGGCCTCTCCATGGTCGTGGATGAATTTGGCAGCATCCTCGGTCTCGTCACGCTGGAAGATCTGCTCGAACAAATGGTCGGCGAGATTAATGATGAGTTCGACGTCGTCGAGCGCCCGCTCGAGCTACCTGATGGCGGAGTGGTCTTCGACGCGGCGCTCAAAGTTCGCGAACTTGAAGGCCGCTACAGCGTCAATTTGCCCGAAGACGATTCGTACCAGACGGTCGGCGGATACGTTTTGAATCGCCTCGGCTTCATCCCGCGCGGCGGTGAAAGTTTTGAAGACGAAGGCTATCGCTTCACCGTCACCGAAATGGACAATCGCCGCATCTCGCGCGTGAAAATTAAGCGCTTGCCTCCGCCACAGCCGCTTCTCGTCGAGCCTACCGAGATTTCGCAAGCTGCCGCCGACGCCGAATCCGAAAACTCGGATTCAGAGCGCCATACGGACGACCGGCCGGAGCCTCGCAAGGCCAAAGGCTCCGCCAAGTAATGGCCGCGCTACGCGTTCCTCCGATCATCCGATTCGTCGGCTTGCGCCTCGTGCTCGCATTGCCCGCGCTCTGGCTGATCCTCACTATGGTTTTCTTGCTAATCCACATCGTGCCCGGCGATCCCGTTGCGCAAATGCTCGGCGACGGCGCGCGTGCCGACGATCTCCAGCAGCTCCGCCACGCGTTGAAGCTCGACCAGCCCGTCCAGGTGCAGTATTTCGATTATATTCGCGGCATCTTGCACGGGGATCTCGGGCAGTCATTCCGCTTTCAGCAGCCTGTCACGCGCGTGATTGCCGATCACTACGCGGCTACGCTTCAACTTTCCTTGGTCGCGCTCGCCGTCTGCGCGTTGATCGGAATTTTCGGCGGCATCCTCGCCGCGCAGAAGCGGGGAACTGCAACGGATACGACCGTTAGCGTCCTCACGCTGTTCGGACTCTCCGTCCCGAATTTCGCGCTCGGCCCGGTGCTGATGCTCGTCTTCGCTGTAATCCTCGGCTGGCTGCCCGTTACGGGACGCGGTGGTCCTGCGTACTTCGTTCTCCCCGCGCTCACGCTCGGCGCCGCTCTCGCCGCGATTCTCACGCGCATGGTTCGCATTTCCGTGATCGAAGAACTTTCGAGCGACTATGTCCGCACGGCCCGCGCAAAAGGCCTCACCGATTCCGCGGTGCTTTTCAAACACGCTTTCCGCAACGCGTTGATTCCGATCCTCACGATCCTCGGCCTGCAATTTGGCGCGCTGCTCGCCGGAACCATCGTCACCGAAACGATTTTCTCGTGGCCCGGCATCGGCCGGCTCACCGTGCAAGCCATCAACGCGCGCGACTATCCGTTGCTCCAGGGCTGCATTTTGCTGATCGCTGTGACGTACGTGTTTGTGAATTTGCTCACGGATGTTGTGTACGCCGTCGTTGATCCGCGCGTGAGGTTCGAATGAGCGAGCTGCGGGATTTTCTGAAACACAGCGCGCCCGGCCGCGTCGGTTTCGCGCTCACGCTGTTGCTCGTGCTCATCGCGATCGCCGCGCCGCTCGTGTCGCGTTACGACCCCGCCGCACAGAATCTTCCCGCGCGTCTTTCGCCACCCTCCGCCGCGCACTGGATGGGCACCGATGAACTCGGCCGCGACGTGTGGGCGCGCATCATCTACGGCACGCGCGTCTCGATGATGGTTAGCATTTGCGTTGTGCTCGGAGCAGGCTTGGTCGGCCTCGCCATCGGCGCTACGGCGGGCTATTTCGGCGGCTGGTTCGACCGCATCAACAACATTTTCTTCATCAATGCGTTTCTGTCGTTTCCTGGGATTTTGCTCGCCATCGCGTTCGCCGCGTTCCTGGGGCCAAGCATCAGGAATGTGATTCTCGCTCTCGTGATTACGGGCTGGGCGGGTTACGCCCGCGTCGCACGCGCACAGTCTTTGCAGGTGAAAGAATTCGAATACGTGCTCGCGGCGCGGTCACTCGGAGCCTCGCACGCGCGCATTCTCACGCGGCATCTGCTGCCCAATATTCTTCAACCGATTTTGGTCCTCGCGACAGTAGGAATGGCGGGTGCTATCCTCGCCGAATCCACGTTGAGCTTCCTTGGCGTCGGCGTGCTAGCACCGATGCCAAGCTGGGGCGCCATGCTCAATGACGCGCGCGGCCACCTTTTTGACGCGCCGCATCTCGTTATCTTCCCGGCGCTAGCCGTAATGACCGCCGTCCTCGCATTCAATTTGTTAGGCGACGCGCTTCGCGACTGGCTCGACCCGCGCATGCGCAGCTACCTAACCGCCGCCGCTTCAGCTCTCCGCTAACGCGCACGCATCGAACGCGCAGCAGCATAGGCCTTCCGGCCTGTGTGCCTTTGAACTTGTAGTCAGGAAAAAATGCAGGCGTTCTGAAATTTCCGATCAGGAGGGAGTTATTCTTGCCACCAGCCACCAATCACTAGCCACTTTCCGTTCCTCACCCCAACTCCACCGTCACTTCCGATCCTCGCGCTACGCCCAACGCCCGCGCTGCATTCCCCTTATTCACCGAAATTTCCAGATAGCCCGTCGAGCCAATCATCCCCACAGCCTCGCCCGCAGCGCCCTCCGCAAACGTCGCCACAATTTTCTGCACCACACCCGTACCCACACGAATCGTGAACTTCGCTTCCGGCGCAAACAGCGCGGGCGCATCCTCGGGCCGCAGATTCGTCACCAAATTTCCAAAGTGATCGACGCGCAGCACCAGGCACTTGATCGTATTTCCGCTGGCCTTCGGCTTCGGAATCGCAAACCGGACGTAATCCTCGATCTCTTCGCCAAAGCTCGCTGTCTGCCACGTCTTGCTCAGCCACGCTGCCGTCGGCGCAAAAATGTCTCGCCCGTGAAACGTTGCGCTGATCGGATTCAAAAAGTAGTGTTCCGCCGTTACGTGCCACGCGTGAATCGATTCGCTCTGGTCGTACACCGCCGAGAGCACACCGTTATCCGGCGCCACAAAATAGTGCGTGTCGCCCGCCACCAAAATTGGCCGCCGCGCTGTGCCCACGCCGGGATCAACCACCACCAAATGAATTGTGCGGGGCGGGAAGTACTTGTGCGCCTGTCCGATCGTCAGCGCGCCGTCCAGAATGTCGTGCGCCAGCACGCTGTGCGAGATGTCCACGATCGTCGCTTCGGGGTTGATGTTTAGGATCACGCCCCGCATCACGCCTACGTAGTTGTCGCTGGTGCCGTAATCGGTGGTCAGTGTAATGATCGGGCGAGCCAAGGTTCACTCCGCAGTTGTAGCGTTGGAAATGTGCTGCACGAGCGCGTACTTCCACGCTAATCGAGGCATCGGGAGTGGTCAACCCCGTTGGACCGATAAGTAAACTCTAATGTGCGCAGAGTCGCACAGGCCGCACCCCGCCGTGCGCCTTTGAGTTTGCCTCAGACCATTTCCAATCCTGGGAACAAATCCAGTCCTTGCACGATCACGATTGCGACGGACGTGAGCGGCACAGGCTGGAGTTTGCCTGTGTGCCTTAAGTTTTCTCTCTAGTGCCCGCCGTCACCCGGTTTCGCCGCCGTCTCGTGGTTCGCCGCGATCGGCTTAATAATGTCATCCAGGTAAGCTGGCGTCCCCTCCACGCGCTCCAAAGCCGGATAGCGCTCCCCCTCGTGGTAGTCGAGGTCAATCGTCGAAAGAAACGTATCCGACTGCACCGTCAGATGAATCGGCTCCGCCTGATTCTTAGCGTTGCGCAACGCCGCGCGAAACCGCTCCGGCGAGAACGCCTGACCATTCACCGCAAGAATTTTGTCTCCCGGCGTGAGTTTCGCTTTCGCCGCCGGCCCGTTCCAGCGGACGGCCTGCACTTCACCCTGCGCGCCAAGCCCGACTCCCACCGAATACCAGGCTTCCACACCGGGAGTTCCATGCCGTGTGGTCAACACCAGCGTCTCCGTCGCGGTGGGCTGGTCGGTGAACACCAGCTTGTATCCCCCGCGCTCAATCCCGGCAAGGTCCGCGTGCGGCGCGATGCTGTAAATCCGGTCGTGAAAAAATCCCGCCCAGTCATACGGCGCCACCTGGTTCAGGTCCTGCACCACCTCGTCCAGCGTGTAGGTCACTATCAGCGGCCCGGTGTTCCCGCCCTTGCCCAGAAAGATGTGCTCGAAATCGTCGAGCGATTTCTGGTTACTCGTGAGCTTTCGAATCAGCGTATCCGCGTCCAGCCACACAATCTGGCCTTCGTCGTAGTAATCCTGACTTCGCCGCCAATCCGCCCATGCCGGGTCGTTCGCTCGCAGTACGCTCGCAGCCACCGCTGTGTCCTCCGTCGTGCGCCACTCGCGTCCCGACGTGTAATCGAGAAGCGCCGCGGTAAAGGCGAGGATGTCGCGATACTGTTGCGGCGATTTCAGCCCTGCCCGCGCCGCCAACACATTGCCCAAATATTGCGTCATGCCCTCATAAACCCACAGCAGCCCGCCTTGCTGCATCGTCGCGAAATCTGCCTGGTAGAGCCCCGCTGGCCGCCGATACTTGCCGTCCCACGAGTGCGTGTACTCGTGCGGCAGCAGGTCCGCGTCGTACAGCGCGCTGGCCTCCTCCGAAAGATCCTTTTCTCCCACACCATATTCCGAAGACTGCCCGTGCTCCAGCGTCGTATCCGTTCCGATGAAATCCGACATCGCCACCAGGAAGTGATACTGGTTGTAGTGATGCGACTTATACAGCGCGTCCGCCTCGCGCACCAGATTGGCGACGTTGGCAAGCTCCGCCGCCGACAAACTGCAATCCTCGGGTTGGTCGCACGCCACGTCGATGAAATGCTTGGGCGAAATTTCCGGTGCCAACGCAAACTCCCGAAAATTCTGTCCGATCAGCACCGGCGAATCTTCCAGCTGCTCCACATTCGTCACCGCAAATTTTGTCGTGCTTCCCGCAGCTGGCAACGGATACGCCGTACCGCCGCTCGGCACCAGCGCCGTCCCGATGCTCCATCCCGCAGGCACGATCAACGAAGGCTGAACTGCGATGTCGCGCACCGGCGTGTTCGCCGGATACAGCGCCAGCGACTCCCAATCCAGCAGCGCCAGCCGGTGCGACACGTTCAGCGGCACCAGGCAATCCAGGTGCGCGTGCAGCATCGTCACTCCGGGCGGCACCGTCACGTGAAACTCATACAGATCCACGTCGTCGCGCCGCCAATCGAGCGTCTTGCCGTTCGCCGTGAACACCACGCCCACAATATTGCTCACCGGCCCAAACGGCTGGTGCGTGCCGGGAATCCACTTCGGCGTGATCAGCGTGACTGGCCCGGGCGACACGGGCAGATCGATCTCAGCGCGAACGATTTTGCGCGGCGCGTCGGTCAGGTCCGCAACGAGTTGGATCGGCGTCGATTGCTTCTGCGCCCAAGCGGGCGAAACGCAGAGAGCACACAAGACGGCAGCCATCAGAGGAAAACGAGAGTAGTTTTTCATTTTTTCGCTTATGTAAGAGGATGCGCCGGAATTCTTACACCCACCGGCGGCATGGCGCATCCTACGCCGCCCGCGCCCCCCACTCAACAGATTTACGCCCGCGTTTCTTGACCCCGCGCTCCACGCGCCGCTATTCTGAAATGGAGCACCACCGCCGCCATGCGCGTCTATCTCGATCACAATGCGACCACGCCCGTCGATCCCTCGGTGCTCGACGCGATGCAGCCGTTTTTCTCCGACGCCTACGGCAACGCCAGCTCGATTCACTCCGCCGGCCAACGCGCGCGCGCCACAGTGGATGCTGCTCGCACTGCCGTCGCGCACCTCGTCGGCGCGAAGCCCTCTGAAATCGTCTTCACCAGCGGCGGCACCGAAGCTGACAATCTCGCAATCCTCGGCCTCATCGATTCCGCGCGTGCGGCGTCTCCTAGGCGCCCACACCTGATCACCACAGCCATCGAACATCACGCCGTGCTCAACGCCGCCGAATACGCCGCGAAGCAGGGCATCGACGTCACCTTCATCCCCGTCTCCGCAACCGGCGTCGTCGATCCCGCCGACATTCGCGCCGCGCTCCGCCCCGAGACTCTTCTGATCAGCGTGATGCACGCGAACAACGAACTCGGCACCATTCAGCCCATCGAAGAAATCGCCAGCGTCGCCGCGGAAGCCGACGTGTACTTCCACACCGACGCCGTGCAGTCCGCGGGAAAACTCCCGCTCAACGTCAACGCGATGGGCGTCGATCTACTCACGCTCTCCGCGCACAAAATCTACGGGCCCAAGGGCGCCGGCGCGCTCTACGTCCGCAGCGGAACGCCAATCGTGCCGCAAATGTTCGGCGGCCACCATGAACGCGACCGCCGCCCCGGCACCGAAAACGTTCCGGCCATCGCCGGCTTCGGCCGCGCCGCCGAGCTCGCGGCGCAGCACCTGGCCACCGCAGACGAATCCACGCGAATCGCGCAGCTTCGCGACAAACTCGAACACGAGATTCTCGCTGCGGTCCCGGGCGCGCGCGTCAATGACGACCGCGCGCACCGTGTCGCGAACACAACAAACATCTCCTTCGATGGCGTCGCCGGCGAAGCTTTCGTCATCGCGCTCGACCTGCTGGGCATCTCCGTTTCCACTGGCGCCGCCTGCTCCTCCGGCGCAATCGAGCCGTCGCACGTCCTCCGCGCGATTGGCCTCACCGATGCTCAAGCCGAATCAAGCATCCGCTTCAGCCTCGGCCGCTTCACTACCGCCGCGGAAATCGACTACGTCGCCAGCACGGTGAAGGCCACGGTCGAACGCATGCGCAGCCTCGCCCCAGCGCACGCAGCGCCCACGCCGCAGCGATAAATACGCTAGAATAGAAGCATCAAAAGATGGCGCCACTCACCCAACTCGAAGCTCGTCCCGACGATTGCCTCGCCGACCTCCGCCTCGACTCGGCGCCGAGCGCGACCGCCGCCATCACTAGCGCAGGCACCACAGCCGTCGCCATGAGCGGCGGCGTCGATAGCTCCACCGTCGCCGCCATCCTTCACGACCGCGGCGATTCCGTCGTCGGTCTCACCATGCAGCTCTGGAATCAGCGCCGCCTGCCGCAAATGCAGCCCGCCGCTGATGCCGCGCCTGCCCACCGCTGCTGCTCGCACGACGACGTGTACGACGCGCGCCGCGTCGCCGAACACCTCGGCATGCCTTTCTACGTCGTGAATTTCGAGCGCGCTTTCGAACTCACCGTGATCAAGCCGTTCGTCGCCGATTACCTCGAAGGCCGCACGCCGATCCCGTGCACGATGTGCAACAACCACGTGAAATTCGATCAGTTGCTCACCACCGCTCGCCAAATCGGCGCCGAGCGCATCGCCACCGGCCATTACGCGCGCGTCCGATTCAACGAGCAGACGCAGCGCTACAATTTGCTGCGCGCGCGCGACGAATCGAAGGATCAGACCTACTTCCTCTTCGGCCTCACGCAGGAGCAGCTCGCGCGCACCGATTTTCCCCTCGGCGAGATGGCGAAGTCTGATGTACGCGACACCGCGCGCCGCCTGAAAGTTCCGGTCGCTGAAAAGCCCGAGAGCCAAGAAATTTGTTTTGTGCCCAGCGGAAATTACGTGAAGTTTATCGCCAGCTATCTCGAAGAGCAGGGAAGCGCGCTGCCTGAGACTCCCGGCGACATCGTCAACACGGCCGGCGAAGTTCTCGGCCGCCACAACGGACTGCACAGCTTCACCGTCGGCCAGCGCAAGGGGCTCGGCCTCTCAACTGGCCAGCCGATGTACGTCGTCGCGCTCGATCGCGCGCAGAATCGCCTCGTCGTTGGAGAAGACCGCGAGCTGCGCAGCACCTCGTGTGACGTGCGCGACATCAACTGGATCTCCTACGCCACGCTCGAATCACCAATCGACGCAATGGTCCGCGTGCGCAATCGCCACGAACCCGCAGCCGCACAAATCGCGCCCCTCGACGCCACCACCGCCCGCATCACCTTCGCCGACCCGCAGCGCGCCATCACCCCAGGCCAAGCCGCAGTCTTCTACCGCGGCGACGAAGTCCTAGGCGGCGGCTGGATCCGTTAGCCGCGCACTTTCGTGTTTTCCGTCATCCTGAGGCCGTACACGGCCGAAGGACCTCTCTTCGTATTCGTTAGCACACACCATTACGCGAAATTCACCACGGAGAAAAACTCAGGAGGGAATTACCGGTTCAAATAAACAGCTCTTCGTCTTGCTCGAGGCCTTCGACGTCGACGGACGACCGTCGCTCGCCGCGTACGTTGCGTAGGAGGTCGAGACCGACTTTGATCCCTTTCATCACGGCCGAAGCCTGCTTGATCGGGCCCCACAAAGTCGAACGGAACTTCGTGCCCGTCTCTTCCACGACCTCAAGCGCGCCACTCAGAATCTGGTCCGCGCGAATCACCTGAATGCGCAGCCGCTCCACGGCCTCGGTAAAGACGCGGTCCACCTTCTGCGCCTGGCCGCGTGCAATGCGCGTAATCTCCGCGCTGTCGCCCATGATGCTCGCGATGCGCGTCTCGGAGTCGTCCAAAATCCGGCTCGTGCGCAGCAAGATCGGATCTACGCGCGACTGCAAGTCCGTCGCGATACGCGTGAATTTTTCGATCGCCGTCTTCATCTGAAAAAACATCGCCATCAAGATGGCCATCTGCAGAAAAATGGCCACCGCAGCGATTACGATGAACGCTTCGACCCAGCCGGGCATGTACGCCTCGTTTGTGATTTTTTAGGAGACTTTCGATTCGCGCCGGTAAGTTTCCTTGCCGGCTTCCACTGCGGTGTTCACGGCGTCCTTCTGCCGGGCCATGATTTCCTTGCTGCGCTCGAGCAGGTCTTCGGCGCGTTCACGAAGTTCCTTGGCCTTGCGCTGAGCAAATTCGCGGCCGTCGTCGGCCTTTCCAGTGAGGTATTCGCGCGTTTCTTCGCCGGACTTAGGGGCGAAAAGAAGGCCCATTAGAGCGCCAATGCCCATGCCCACAATGAAGAAGCTGATCTTGGAACCTGCGTTGTTGTCACTCATCTCGCACCTCGCACTGGCGAGAGTAGCACACGCTCCGCGGGAGGCGCAAAGGGGTAAACGCCGTAGTTATAAAATTTTAAGCGGTCCTCCATACGGAGCCGTACGGTCTTTCCGGGGCATTGGGGTTCTATCTTAATGCGCAGTTTTGCAGGCATGGCTGAACCCGTGACCAACTGAGAGTTGGTCGCGCTCAGACTTGAAAGTCTAAGCTACAGCTCGCTGCGCTCGCCGAAGACACCCCGCTGAGAGCGGGGTGCAGACAGGCTGAGAGCCTTGTCCCACTGAGCTAGTGATTGACGGCCTGAGAGGCTGTCCCAATGGGATCATTTCGCAGCGCCGGCGTCGCCGGGCGAGACCTCTTCTGTATGCAACGCGTTGTACACCTTCAACGCCTGCGACTTAGCCACTTCCTCCATCAACTCATCCACCGTCAATTTCCTCAGCTGCGCCACACTCCCAAATCTCCGCAACAGCTTCTTTGCCGTAGCATCGCCCACACCAGCAATCTCCGTTAGCGAAGTTCTCAACCGCTTCGCCGACCTCCGCTGCCGATGAAACGTCACAGCAAATCTGTGCGTCTCGTCGCGAATCATTTGTATCAAGTGCAGCACCGGCGAATGGTGGTCGAGAGCAATCGGCTCATTCTCACGCCCGAGCACGTATAAAATTTCTTCCTTCTTGGCGATGCTCGCGAGCGGCTGGTTGATAATCGCAAGCTTGTCGAGTGCCTTCGCCGCCGCGTGCAACTGTCCAAGCCCACCGTCGATCAAAATCAAACTCGGCAGCGGCTTATTCTCCGTCTGCAACCGTGAATACCGCCGCGTCACCACTTCTTCCATGCTCGCAAAATCGTCGCGCAAAATTCCCGCGGCCTTCTCGACGGAGCCCTCGGGCATCGCCTCGCCGCGAATAATAAATTTCCGGTAGTCGGACTTCTTCATCTTGCCCGCTTCCCACACGACCATCGACGCCACTGTGTCCGATCCCTGAATGTGCGAGATGTCGAAGCACTCAATTCGTTTGGGCGTTTCGGGCAGATCAAGCGCGCTCTCGAGCGCCTCCGCGATCGCTTCGCCGCTGGGCTTCAACACGCGGAATCGCTGCGTGAACGAGTGCTTCGCGTTCTTCTCCACCAGCTCCAGAAACGCGTGCTTCAGCCCGCGCTGAGGATTCAAAATCTCCACGCGGTGCCCGGCCTTTTCAGTGAGCACCTCTTCGAGCAATTCGCGATCCTCGAATTCGAACGGCGTGTGAATGAATCGCGGCAGGTACGCGGCGTCCAAATAGAGCTGCTTCAGCAGTGACGGCAAAAATTCGTTCGCGTCGAACTCCTCGAGGTTCTCCCAATAGAAATCGCGTCGGTCCACCACGCGCCCGCCGCGCAGGTGAAACACGTTCACCGCCGCTTGGGGAGGCTCCGCGTACCACGCGACCACATCCGTATCGTCGCCCTCAGCCGCCGCGATTTTCTGACGCTCTTCCATCTCTTCGAGCGTCTTCAACAGATCGCGATAGCCGGCCGCTTCCTCGAAGCGTTCCTCGTTCGACGCAACCTCCATCCGCGATTCCAGACTTTTCGAAAGGTCGCTGCGCCGTCCATCCAAAAACAATTTCACGTCGCGCGCCGATTCCGCGTAGCGCTCGTCCGTCACGAGGCCCGCAACGCACGGCCCCAGGCACCGGTGAATGTAATACTGCAGACATGGTCGCGGGTGAGAACGCGTCAGGTCCACCGTGCACGACGGCACGCGAAAATGTTTGTGGATCAAATGGACGAGCCGGTAAGCGAGCCGGGCAGGGAAGTACGGCCCAAAATAAATCGAGCCGTCCTTATCGAGCCGCCGCGTCACGTACACGCGCGGAAATTTCTCGTACGCCGTGTACTTGATGTACGGGTAGGTCTTGTCGTCGCGCAGCAGAATGTTGAACTTCGGCTTGTGCTGCTTGATCAGGTTGTTTTCGAGCGCCAACGCCTCACGCTGGTTATCGACCACGATGTACTGCAGGTCCGCGATCTCTCGCACCAGCGAGCCGGTCTTCGCATCCTGCCAGCGCGACTCCAGAAAATACGACCGCACACGGTTGCGCAGCGAATTCGCTTTGCCCACGTACAGAATCTTCCCGGCGGCGTCCTCGAACAGGTACACACCGGGCTGCAGGGGAAGTTGGGCGACTTTTTCGCGGAGTTCCATTCTGGCGCGTTACAATAAGGACTGGCTGACGTTCGGAGCGCTCGAGCCGGGCAACGCTCGTGCAACTCCGATGATAACAAAACGAATCTAAGTCCTACGAATCGGTACCGAGACACCTGAGACAAGCGATGCGCGCTAAAACCCTCACACCGGCGTTCCTGGCAGTTGCAGCGCTAGCGTTTTGCGCCGTGCCGTCGCGCGCGCAGCAGTCTTCGCAAACGCCGCAGCCGCAGTCCGGCGACTCATCGCAGCCGACGCAGCCCAATCAGGCGAGTCCGCAGGATGGCCCGCTGCCTCCGCCGCCGGCGGCCAATCCACCGCGCCCTTCAAGCACGTCGGGCAATAACGACGGGCCGCAGTGGTCTTCCTCAAAACGCGCTGACGCGGATGACGACGATTCCAGTTCGAGTTCTAAAGACGATTCGAGCGGCGACTCCAACAAAGCCAAGCCCAGACCAAAGACGAACGGCTCTCAATACTCAGACGATACGTCCGACTCGTCGGATGCAAACGATTCCGGCCCGCGTCCGCCCTCGAAAGCCAAGCCCGGGCAGCTGCCGCCGGAATCCGATTCCGCCTGGGATCCTTTCCACGCCGCGCAGGATGTGGACGTCGGAAAGTTCTACATGGACAAAGGCGACTACGACGCGGCCATCACGCGTTTTGAAGATGCGATTCGCCTGCAAGGGAATTTCGCGAAGCCGCGCGCGCTGATCGCCGAAGCCTACGAGAAAAAGGGCGACAAGGAAAACGCCGTCCACTACTACCAGGAATATCTGAAGGTCCTACCCAACGCCGCCGACGCCAAAAAAGTCCAAAAGAAAATCGCCCAACTCCAGTCCAAGTAACTAGGCCTCGTCCCCGCTTTTCACGTCATCCAGAGGCTCGTTGACAGGCCGAAGGCTCTCTGTTCGCTGTTCGCGGGCGACGAGCACCACACTCACCCTATCTTCCCGGCATCCGATCCAAAAACCGTATCGCCGCGTTGTAGTCCACATACTTCTTTTCTTCGCGTCGAAATTCCGGACCGTGCGACTCACGCCTGCACCGCGCGAACTTCATCGGATGCTTCACGTGCAGCATCTCGTGATACATCACATACGCCACCACAAACCGAGGCACAGTGTCCCTGTCGAGCTGCTTATTAATCACGATCTGCTGCAGCGCCGGATCAAAGCACCCCAGCTGCGACCGCCACACGCGCGAACTCCACCCCAGCGTCGGCTTCGCCAGTCCACCTTCGAAATACCGCCGGTTCAATTCGTCGAACATCGCGTCCAGATCGTGATGCCGCCCCGACGGACGATGCGCCGCCCGCCGCCCGCGCGCCTGCCGCAGCGAATGAACTCGATCGCGCACCTCATGCGAGTAGGAAAATTGCCGGTATGTCTCCACCAATTCGCGCGGCGCGCGCCTTCGATACAAACGCCCCAGCAAAATCGCCGCCGCCGCTTCCACCACCGTCGGCGGGGCATCGTGCAACGCATCGGAAAGGCGCACGTGCGCCACATCCTCGCGCAGCCGGATCGTCAGCGTGAGCCCGGCGTACGGGTGATACTCCACCACAAACTGCGGCGGCCGCCCCTTGCAACCGATGCGCGTGAAAATTCTCTGGAAAATCGTGTCACCGCCCGGCACGGCGACGCGTTCGCGCCTTCTGGTCAATTCGGCTTCCTCCGCACCGGCACCGGCGTCAATTCTTTTTGCGCTGCGGTCACGTCGTTGATCGCGTCCTGCGTTCCTTCGAGCGCATCGTCGAGCGTTTCCTTGTAGAGATCGTATTCCGGGCCGCCTTCATGCAGCTTCTGCAGCTGCGTCATGAAATCCTTGGTCTTCGCGTCCATAATTTTCAGCGCGGGGCGGATATCCACCTGCTTTTCGCGCGCAACGCTGATTTGATCGGCCGCGTCGTCCACGCAACTCTGATACGCATTCAGTAGCCCGTTCAAAATTTCCGACCGCCGCCCTTCGGGATTCTTGCGGGTCAGCTCGTACTGAAATTTCTTCAGCCGGTCCTCGGCAAACCCAATGAAAAGTTTCAGTTTGTCGCCCGGCTCGTACGCGTCGCGGATCTTGTCGCTCTCCGCCTGCGTGAGGTAATCCTTCCGGGTTTCCTGCGCGGTCGCGTGCACGCGCGGTACAAAACTGCCCGCGCTAACCACCGCGCACACAAGCACCGCCGCCGTCATCGCTCGCATGGAGAATCTTCGCATGACCATTCGCCGCAGCATCGCAACCTCCTACGGCTTCGGAGTAGCCGGCGCCGGGGGCTGTCCAGCGTCCCCAGCTCCCGCCGTTCCAGCCGGCTGTTCGGTCGGTCGCCCAGCGGGCTGGCCCGCTAGTCGTCCACTCACCGCGCCGTCCGGCCGCTTCGGGAAGAGCGCCAGCATTAACGCCCCATCGATCTCGTTCAAGCTATCGCGCGCTTCCAGAAACGGCTTTTGCTCGTCTAGTGAAAGCGTCGGCAGAATATCCTCGTTGATGCGCCGCAACGTCCGCCGAACCGAAATCTGCATTTGCCGGTAGCCATCCGGATGGGCCTCGGGATCGTGAACTTTCTTATCGAGCGCCTCGCGGCATTCCGCCGCCTCGTCCGCCATTTGTTTTACGATGGCGCCCGCTTCCGCCGCGTTGTCCGACTTCAACAGCCCTTGCACCTCGACGTATTCCGACTCGGCCAGCTGCGGCAGGATTTTCGCTTTGTGCACGGCGTTTGTTTCTTTCACGTAGCGCGCGCGAATCTCCGCGGTTTTATCCGGCGTCGCTTGCATGGCAGCGAGCACGAAGGCGAGAACGAGGATTGTGGGCCGCAACATTTCGCTGCGGGAATTTTACCTCTTTTTCTCGGCTATCTCACGGGTCAGCGTGCGGGCGCGCGCCGAGGCCTCAAAATACATGTCCGAATTCTCGTCGGTGTTCATGGAAAGGAACTTCTGATACGCCGCCAGCGCCTCCGGCTTGTGATTCAGGCTGTCCCAGCAGCTCGCGCGGACGAACCAGCTTCCCATCGGCAGCGGCGTATGCTTTTCCATCACTTCGAGAAGCTGCAGCGTCGCGGAATAATTTTTGCCGAGATACTCCGCGAGGATCAGATCCTTCAACACGTCTTCGGAAGAGGGATTCGCTTTCAGCGCGACGATCAGCTCTTTCGCGGCCTCCGCGTAGTCCTTTTTCTCGAGCAGCGCGTGACCCAGCTCGGCAGGGTAGTCGGGATTCGCGGGCGCAATCGCGATGAGCTTCTGCAGCACGAGAACCATCCCGGCATAATCTTTTTTGTGGAAGAGAATCGCGACGCGCAGCCTCATCGCCGATTCGGTCTCCGGCGCCTTTGAAGCGGCCACCGCAGCGTCCAGCGCCGCGAGCGCCTCATCATCCTTGCCCGCCTTCGCAAGCAGGGAAGCTTGGTCGAGCTGCGAAACCGGATCGTTCGGCCGGAGCGCCGAGTATTTTTTCAATTCTTCGGCGGCCGCGTCGCTCTTACCTTGTAACGTGAGACTTTGCGAAAGCCCTAGATGGCCCGGCGCGTAGTCCGGCTGAATCGCGAGCGCCGCGCGAAATTCCGTCTCCGCCTGATCCGCTTTCTTTTGCTGCAGCAACACGCGCGCCAGCCCCGCATGCGCCTCGAAATTCTTTGGATCGATCTTTACTGCCACGGCGTCGAACCTCTCCGCATCCGCCGGCTTATTCGTCCGCTCGTACGCCGCAGCCAACGCCAGGTTCGCTTCGATCTGATTCGGCTTTAGCGCCACCGCTTGTGAAAGCGGCCCGATCGCCTTTGCCGGATCGGTCTGCAAAAGCGTCAGCCCCAAATTGAGCTGCGCCTCCGCCATCGACGGATCGATGTCCACCGCTTTCTGGTATTCCGCAACCGCATCCGCAGTCCGCCCCATCGCGGTGTATGTGTAGCCGAGCTGGAAATGAACGGGAGCGTAATCCGGCTTCTTGGCGAGGAAATCCTGAAAATCTTTCGCGGCCGTCGCGTAATCTTTCGCGTCCAGCGCCGCCTGCGCATCGGCCAGCAGTTTATTCAGCACGGCTACATCGGGATCTTGCGGGACTTTACGGCGCGACTCTCCCACCACCTGCGCGCCCGCCGCCACACACCCAAGCGTCGCGCCGCTCATCAGCGCGCAGCACGCGAGCGTTCTGAACATTTTCCCGTACACAGCGTTCATGCCTTCGCCGCGTCAGCATCCACGTCCGTTTCCGAATCCGCCGCAGCGCCCGTTGCCTTGGCGCCGCCACCGCTTCCGCCATTGCCCGCAACAGAGTGATGATGCCCATTCGCGCCGTTGCCGCCATTCGCCAGCGCCTTCACCAAATATTTCCCCGTGTGCGACTGCGAATTCCGCGCCAGCTGCTCCGGCGTCCCGGCGCCCACCACTTTTCCGCCCGCGTCGCCACCCTCCGGCCCCATATCGATCATCCAGTCCGCCGACTTAATCACATCCAGGTTGTGCTCGATGATCAGCACTGAAGCGCCGCCCTCCAACAATTTCCTGAATGACGTCAGCAGCTTCTGAATGTCGTCGAAGTGCAGCCCCGTCGTCGGCTCATCAAAAATGTAAAGGATGCCCGTGTTGTCCTGCCGCGTGAGATGCGCCGCCAGTTTCAAGCGTTGCGCTTCGCCGCCCGATAGCGTCGTGCCCGATTGCCCGAGCCGCAAATATCCGAGCCCCACTTCATCCAGCACGCGCAACTTCGCCGTCACCTTCGGGTACGGGGCGAAAAACGTGAGCGCCTCGCGCACCGTCATCTGCAGCACGTCGTGAATGTTGTGTTCCTTGTACCGCACGTCGAGCACGCTGGTCTTGTAG
>JABDGF010000003.1:0-3515 GCA_013286165.1 Acidobacteriota bacterium
AAACGTGTATCTCGCGCGCGTGAACTGGCTGGCGGACAGCAAATCCGTGGCGATTCAGCGGCTCAATCGCGCGCAGAACCAGCTCGATTTGCTTTTTGCGGACGCGGCGACGGGCGCTTCGAAGAACGTACTAACCGAGACGGACAAATATTGGATCAACATCAGCGACGATCTTTACTTTTTCAGCGATGGGAACAAGTTTTTGTGGTCGAGCGAGCGCACTGGCTTCCGGCATTTTTATTTGTACGAAAATTCCGGGAAGCAGATCGCGCAACTGACCAGCGGCGATTGGGCAGTGTCAGATCTGGGTGGATTTGGTCCGGGCGCAGCGAACCATCCAGCGGTGGACGAATCGAAGGGCTACATTTATTTTCTCGCGAACAAGGAAGATCCCCGGGACACGGGACTTTATCGCGTATCGATCGCGGATAAATCGCTGACGCAGATTACGAAAGAGGCGGGATCGCACAGCGCGAACATTTCGCCGACGCAGTCCGCGTTTGTGGATACGTATTCGAATATCTCGACGCCGCAGCGGCAGGACCTGCGCAAAATGGACGGCTCGTCTATTACGGTGATGAGCGATGGCGCGGTGCCGGCGCTGGCGGACTATTCGCTGACGCCTGTGGAGCTGGTGGAACTCAAAGCTGACGACGGGACGAAGCTGTACGCGTCGCTGATCAAGCCGGTGAATTTCGATCCCTCGAAAAAGTATCCGGTGCTGATCAATGTGTACGGCGGGCCGCACGTGCAGCTGGTGCGCAATGCGTGGGGCGGCTACCGGTATTTGCTCGACGAACTTTACGCGCAGAAGGGATACATCGTCTGGACGCTGGACAATCGCGGATCGTGGGGACGCGGGCACGCGTTTGAAACTCCGATTTATCACCAGCTCGGCAAAGTGGAATTGCAGGATCAGATGACGGGCGTGAAATATCTGGAAGCGCTCGGCTATGTGGATCCGGCGCGCATCGGAATCACGGGCGGAAGCTACGGCGGATATATGACGCTGGAGGCGCTGTTCAATACGAGCGGCGCGTTCAAGGTGGGAGTTTCCGACGCTCCGGTGACGGACTGGAAGCTGTACGACACGATTTACACCGAGCGCTACATGGGCACGCCGCAGAACAATGCCGATGGATACAAGACCTCGTCGCCCGTGAATCAGGCGGCGAACATCAAGGGACTGTTGATGCTGATTCACGGCACCGGCGACGACAACGTGCATTTTGCAAACAGCGTGGAGCTGCTGAACGCGCTGATCGACGGCGGGAAGTATCCGGATAAGTTGATGGTGTTTCCGGGACGCGGGCACGGAATCAGCGATCCGGCGGCACGGGTTTTGCTGATGAAGTCGTCGATGGAGTACATTCTGAATCACCTGTAGGCGGTGATTTTTTCGTACGGTTGGAACGTTCCGCGACCTGGCGCGGCGCGCGTGCGGCATACAGTTTGACGCGGGCCGAAACTTAACGCAGACCCAACGCCCCAAAGGAACGATCGTGGCACAAACTTTTTCCGTTCGAATGATGCGATTCACTGCGGTTGCGGCGATGTCGCTGGCGATTGTCGCGCCGTTGCGCGCGCAACAAGCTGCGCCTGCGCAAGAACCCACGATGCAGGCGGACAACTCGACGAAACTGCTCGAGTCCGGCTTCGGACATCTGTATCAGCTGAAATTCGACGCGGCGCGAACGGATTTCTTCGCCTACCAGAAGGCGCGGCCGGACGATCCGATGGGCAAGGCGGCCGAGTCGGCGAGCTACCTCTTCGAGCAGTTCAACCAGAAGGGCGTGCTGACCTCTGAATTTTTTCTGAGCGACCAGAAATTTTTGGGCGGCGTGGAAGGCACGGCGGAGCAGAACAAGAACGTGCGGTTCCTGGAAGCGAACGAAGCGGCGCGCAACATGGCGAAAACGCATCTGAAGACCGACGCGAAAAATATCCGGTCGCTGCTGGTGCTGACGATGGTGGATGGAATGGAATCGGATTACGACGCGCTGATCATCAAAAAGCAACTCGAGGGCCTGAAGATGATGAAGCAGGCCGAAGCTGAGGCGAACACGCTGCTTGCTTCCGACAATTCGATGCAGGACGCAAACGTTGCTCTGGGCATGAGCAACTACGTGATTGGGTGCCTGCCGAGCTACAAGCGCGCGTTTTTATTTTTCGGCGGAATGCACGGCGACCGCACTCGCGGAATGGCGCAGATGGAATCGGCGGCGAATGGCGGGCACTACTTCAAACCGTTTGCGGAAGTGATGCTGGCGCTGGCATACGAGCGCGAACATGACAACGCGAACGCGCAGAAGTGGCTGGAGCGGCTGGCGACGGAGTATCCGGACAATCCTGTGTTTCAGCGCGAGCTGGCGATCGTGAATAAAAAGCTCGGCAAGAATGGTTAGGATTTTGTTGCATTGCAGCGCGTAAACGCCGCGCGGCCGGACGCAAGCCTCCAGCGGCTCGCATCCGGCGCACAGGCGATCGCGTTCCCCGCTTCTTACTACCACTTCACGCGAACTTTGTAGGTGAGCGTCGAAGTTCCGTCCTTGTCGACGGGAACTTGAAAGCCGAGCGTGCCGGCGTCGAGTTTGTTGGCTTTGTAGTTTGAGTTGAGAACTTCCCAGTCGCCGCCAATCGGCTCGCGAACTTCCACGCTGACCGCGCCGTCTTTGTGATTCCGCATAGTGATCTGGTACTCCATTTCAAAGACGTCTTTTGAGACGCGTTCGTAATTGAGCGTCTTACGTTCGCAGACGACGTCGAAGGCTTCGCCGGTATTGATGCGGACGTTTTCGTCCTTCGGGGTGTGCTCGATGTTGTCTTCGCCGACGAATTGCGTGCCGCCTTTCGAGTCGGCTTGGTACACGCGAACGGTTCCGGCGGGGAGCGGGACGCCGAGACTATTTTGCTGCGAATTCTTGAAGCGGTAGTACACCTTCACCGGTTGCGGCGAAGGATCGCCGATGCTCGAGGAATTGCGGTAGTAGTAGCGCGAGCCTTCGGTGAGCAAAACTTTCTCGATGGGGATCTGCGTGCCGGAGAGCAGGCTGATCTGTTTCGATTCGTTGTTTTGAATCGAGGTTTTGCGATCGAGCGAGTAGAGGTGGTACTCGTTGAAGCTTTCCTGTTCGAACTGCGGCGCGGGCGCGCGGTTGGCCATCATGGTGGACTTCGCCTCCATGGCCATCGGGCGAACTTGCGGCTGCACCTGATGAATTTTCCCGGCGACGAGCTGGAGGTTCGCGTTGTCGTAGCCGACGCCGCTGCTATTGACGAGCGTGACCCAGCCGTTGAGGTCGGCGGCTTTGTCGTCGCGCGAAATTGTGAGCACGTAGTCGGCGTTCCAGTTGAGGCCTTCGGTGAGATACGAGGCTTCGATTTTTTGGGAGGCGGCGCCGCGATTATCAAGCGTCCAGATCAGCGTGGGCTGACTGTAGAGATTGCCGGGCAGGTCCGGAAATTTGTAGTTGTCGGTGGGAACGCCGGTGACGATTTCGTTGCCAATTTTCCAG
>JABDGF010000003.1:3525-90301 GCA_013286165.1 Acidobacteriota bacterium
CCGCTCCCCGCCGGAACCGTTCGCGTGTACCAAGCCGACTCGAAAGGCGGCACGCAATTCGTCGGCGAAGAGGAGGAGCGCTTTCGTTTCAACGTAGCGCGTCGTGTTGTTTTCGGATTCGGCGCGGACGAGCGTGACTTCGCGGCCGACGTATTTTTTCAGGAGCTTTTGCGGGTCGAGCAGGTCGTACTCGTAGTTCTGCTCGACGATGCTGAGATTCGTGGGATCGGTGAGCGAGCGGAAGTGCACCGTGACGGGATTGATCGACGCGGACACGCCTTCGAACTGTAGCGGAAACACGCCGCTGCGCAGCTGGATCTGGCGCACGTCGCGGACGAGCGCGGTGTTCGAGTTGTACACAGTGAGGGAGAGGCTGGTGCGATCTTTGTCGGTGGTCGCGAGGCCTGCGTTCGAGCTGGCGTTTGCGTCGTTCGCGGACGTGTCGGTGCCAGGTGCTTGCGCCGAGCTGTGATGCGGTATCGCTAGAAATGTGGCGACGAGCGCGGCTGCGGTGAAAATTGCTGCACGAGTGCGGCGCGTGCGGTGTGCGGACCGGCTGGGGCGTTGCGTGTTGCGGGATGCTGGACTCTCCATGGCTGTTTCCTCCGGAATTCAGGTGCTGTGGTTAGAACGGAGGGGGCGCGGTTTCTTGCAGAGTTTTTGAGGGAATTTTTCGTGGACGGCGAAAGGCGACAAAGGCGCACAGGCAAGATTGCCTATGCTACTTACGGGGAAGGTGTTCTCGAAGGAAACGCTAGTTTTGAGCGGTGGCGGACTTCCAGGTCTGGCCGGCGTCTGCGGTGACGTAGGTGTGGCCGTCGGAGGAGGTGACGGTGGCGGCTCGAGCGCTGGTGGCCTTGATCGCAGTGAGATCGGAACCCGTGGGCGAATTTGTGCCGAGCCAGAGGCGGCCGTCGGTGGTGCGCACTACGGCGCCGTCTGCGCCAACGAGCCAGCAAACTTTTCCGCCGGGCGATGAACCGGCGGCGATGGCGCTATTCGTCGGAATGAAATCCTGCACGGGCGCGGGCTGGCCGTTTTCGGCGTACTGCACGTGATTGGTGTGAATCGTCCATGTGATTTGCGAGCCGGGCGACGTGACGACGATGTCTTTCGCCGGTGCTTGCGCCTTCGGCTTCTTCATCGTCGCGGCGAAACCTGCGGCGGACTTGGCCTGCATCGCGCGGTTCGCACTCATTTCCTGGCGCGCGTCAGGCGCAACCTGCGGCGTGGCGCTCGGCTGCAACGCAGCGACGGCGCCGTCGCGCGCGTCTTCTGCTTTCTTGCGCTCGGCGGGAGCGGGCGCTGGTGCAGCAGGCTCAACGACAGCGGCGGACGCAGAGGCGGAAGCGGATAGGTCAACGGCTTGATCTTGCGGAGGAGGTACGGGCTTCGGCGTCTTCACGGATTTCGGGAGCGGCATCGCCGGAGCATTCCCAGCGAGCATCGGAGGAACGTTTTCCGGTGGCGCAGGCGCGGGGGTAGTCGCTGCGTGCGACAACGATTCCGCGGGCGCCGGAGTGGCGACAGCGCGCGACATCGCGAGTTGCGCGTTCTCCGTGCCGGTCGATTTCGACGAGCGCTGGATGAACACGACCGCAACCACGAGGACCGCTACGCATGCAGCGGCAGTCGCGAGCCACACGCGCATCGAATTCCACCACTGCGAGCCATGTTTCGTCTCGAGCGCCGGAATGGTAGCGACGCTCGCGCGCGCGACTCCGGCCAGGATCGCGCGGCACGACGCACACGAAGCGAAGTGCTTGTCGTAGTGTTCGGTCTCTTCGGGATCGAGCGAGTGCTCGTAGTAGGCGGCGAAGACGTCAGCCGACGGACAAGGTTCCGCGCTCGGCATGCCGGCGGCGAGCACCCGGCGAATCGGACCATCGAGCGAAATTTGATTTTCTTGCGCGCTCATTCGAGCGATCTCCTGCTTAGTACGCGCGACCTCGAAAAACTTGCACGCCGAGCCGTCATGGCGCTTTGCCCGCAAGCACGCCCGTCAGATCAAACGGCCACTCGTCGCGCGCATATTCGTAACACAGGCTGCGCTGCGCCTCGTCGAGATTCTTTTCGGCGCGCAGCACAAAATCCACCTGATCGCGGATTTCGCGGCGAGTCCGCTCAATTTTGCGCGAAACCGTGGCTTCATGCTCGCCCTGAATTTTGCCGATCTGCGCGAGTGTCAACTCGTCCACGTAATAGTACGCGAGGCGCAGGCGATCGCGGCCCGGAAGCGCGGCGAGCACGCCTGCGATCACAGACTGCAACAGCGCGAGGTAACGGTCGCGGTCGGGTTCGTGACCGGCGTGCGCGCCAGTGGGTTCCGATGGTAATTCGATGCGCGCTCGACTGTCCCCGGCGTCGCCTGCGTGCGGCTCGTCGAGCGAATAGAGCTTGCGCGTGCGGCGGATTTCATCCACGTGCTTGCGCGAAAGCACGGCGTGCAGCCAGGTGGAAAGTTTGCTGCGGCCGAGAAAATATTCGAATGGCGATTTGCGCTCGCCGGATTGCGTGCCGCGCATACCACCGTAAAGATCCGCGTACATCGAATCGGCCAGTTCGCGTCCAGCCGCGTCTCCGGCGATGGCGCGCGCGGCGCGAACCATTTCCTGGCGGTACTGATTGACGAAAAAATCCCAGGCGGCGGAATTTCCGGCGGCGCAAGCGGTGGCGAGTGCGAGGTCTCTCACATGCAATGAAGTGGCGAAAGTTTCCACGGTACGCGCGTCGGGCGAAACGCCGGAGAAGCGTTGCGCGGCGCTGCGTTCGACGAGCGATTGGAATTGCGCGGCGGTAACGGACCAGGCGGCGGGCACGTCGGCCTTGTGCAGAAGGCGTTCGGCGAGCGCGAGCGGGATGAGATGAGTGGCCGGGCTGGACGGCATCAGCGGGCGCGTCTCCTTCTGGGCGGAAATGATACCTGAAGGGCGACCGGAATGGCTGATGCTCAGGCGGACGTTCAGTGCTGGGTTGGTTTCACATCGCGGACATCCTGCGGCGGCGCGCGGGATTCCAAGTACACTCAGGTTGTGGGGCGGTGGAGCGTGCGATGCGCGTGCTGAGAGTGGTGGCGGTATTGGTGGCGATGGCGGCGGCTGTGCCGGCGATGGCGGATGATTCGTCGCGTCCGGCGTGCGCGTCTGCGAAGGTGTGCCCGTGCCGGCCGATGCATGCGGCGGCGGCTTCGAGTGCCGCCGAGGCGCAACGGGCGCCTGCGGAACGGAATACTGCGCCGACCGTTTCGGTTTCGCCAGGCAGCGATGCGAGCTCGCAGTCGAACTCAAGCATTAGTGCGGGTATGGGAGCGATGCCGGGAATGTCGATGGGTGCGATGGGAATGGGCGCTCCCTCCACATTTATTAGTGCGATCGTGAATCACGCGTCGGCGGGAACGTCGGCTGAGCCGCTATCGACGCCGCACGAGATGCTGATGACACACAAAGGCGCGTGGATGCTGATGCTGCATGGCGAGGCGTTTGTTGCGTCGCAGCAGCAGTCTGGACCGCGCGGCGCGGACAAAGTTTTCAGCACGAGCTGGTTCATGCCGATGGCGCAGCGCGATCTGGGGCCGGGCACGCTCACGCTGCGCGGAATGTTCAGCCTAGAACCCGCGACGATCAGCGAACGGCAGTATCCGGAACTTTTTCAAGTGGGCGAGACGGCGTACGGAAAGCCAATCGTCGATGGGCAGCACCCGCATAATTTTTTCATGGAGCTGGCGGCGATCTACGACTGGAAGATCGGCTCGAACTCGCTCGTATCGTTTTACGCGGCGCCGGTGGGCGATCCCGCGATGGGACCGGAAGCGTTTCCGCATCGCGTGTCTGCAAGTGAAGACACGCTCGCGCCGCTGGGCCACCACCTGCAGGATTCGACGCACATTTCGTATGATGTGATGACGCTGGGCTACACGTACAAGATCGCGCGCGTGGAGTTTTCGGGATTTCACGGCGGCGAGCCGGGAGAGAACCGCTGGATCATTTCGACGGGCGATGTGGATTCGTGGTCGGCGCGGCTCACGGTGAACCCGGGGGCGAATTGGAGCGCGCAGTATTCGATTGGACGGCTGCACGCGCCGGAAGCGCTGGAGCCTGGGGAAGATCAGCTGCGCATGACGACGTCGGTGACTTACAACCGGGCGATCGCGCGCGGCGGCGATGCTTCGTGGGGAAATTCGGCGACGACGCTGATCTGGGGGCGCAACCTGATGCTGCCGGGCGGCGCGGTGTACAACAGCTACCTCGCCGAATCGACGCTGAAATTTCTGCGGCACAACTATGCGTGGACGCGGATTGAGAATGTGGACCGGTCGAATGAGTTGCTGATCGGCGAAAATCCGCTCCCGCCGGGGTACGAAGAGAAATTTCTGGCGCGAATTCAGGCGTACTCATTTGGGTACGACCGCGAGTTCCCTTTCATACCGCATTTTTCTAGTGCGCTGGGCGCGCAGGTGACTCTCTACGGCAAGCCGGCGTTCCTTGATTCGCTGTATGGCGAGCATCCGCTGGGCGTGTTGGTGTTTGTGCGTTTCCGGCCTACGCCTTCGGCCACAAAATAAGCTTCGCGGTTTGATCTAAATTCCTTCTAAATCGTGGTTATGGGCGCAGACTGGACGCGGATTACTGCGTCTAAATCGGCAATTGGGAGTTCGTGTGCTAACTTTCACTTTCAGGCGGGGAGGTTGTCCATGCTCGGAGCGAGTGCGGTATGGGCGGTAATTCTGCTAGTTGCAGGGGGCGTTGGCGCTGGCGCGTCGTCGCCAGCCGCGAGCGGAGGAATTTTGAACAGTGCGACGGTGGTCGATGCGGCAGCGGCGGCGCCGGTGGCCGAGAAACCCGCGGGAAATTCTGGTGACGCTGCGAAGCCGTGCAGCGCGCAGGAATACCGGCAGCTGGATTTTTGGGTGGGCGAGTGGCGCGTTTTTGAAGCGAGTGACAATTCGCCGGTAGGCTCGAGCAAAATTGAAATCGTGATGGATTCGTGCGGGATTAAGGAGAGCTTCGACGCTCCTTCTGGTGGCAATGCGGGCGCGGACTACATTGGCACAAGCTTCAGCAGCTACGATCGCAAGGACGGGAAATGGCACCAGATGTATATCGACAACACGGGATCGGTGGGACTTTACACCGGAGGGCTCGACGGTGCGGACATGGCGATGACTTGCCCCGCGAAGGGAGGCGCGACTCAGAAAATGATTTATCGGCGGCAGGCCGACGGGTCGGTGCGGCAGATTGGGACGCTTTCAACCGACGGCGGGAAAACGTGGCAGGCTGGGTACGACTACGTTTACCGAAGAAAATAGCGCCGCTGGTCGGAGCTGGTCGGAATCTTGGCGATCCACTGCCTCTCGTGGAGCCGTTTGATTTAGCGTTGTTGCGACGTTGCAGGCAACGCGAACTAGAAGCGGCGCGCGAAAGCTGATGCTATACTCGTTGGGCAGGCCGTCCGCTTTCCTTCGACATTCGAATTCCCGCGGAGAGGTGCTGGAGTGGCCGAACAGGGCTGCCTGCTAAGCAGTTATCCGGTCAAAAGCCGGATCGGGGGTTCGAATCCCCCCCTCTCCGCCACCCGGGAAATACCCCGCCGCTTTCAATTTCTCCCTCGATCGACTCTCACAGTTCTACTTCCGAGTGGACTCTGCAGTCGAAGGAAAGTATTCAGCCGTACTTGATACTAAAGTATCGGTAACTCCCGACGTGACGGCTGCATCCTACCGGTGCACAGCGGAGAACGAAGTGGTATGCTCCGCGGCGCGTTGCCGTGGCAGTGCGGCGTGAGCCACGGACGCAGATCGACAGGATCGCGAAATGCAAACCACGCAAGAGCGTGGCGGGAATGCCCAACGCCCGCGGCGCAGGCGATGGAAGTTGCACTTGGGCTGGCTCAGCGTAGTTGTAGTTTTTTTCTTCGCACGTCCCTACCCGGCATTTTCGCAGAGCACTACTCCTCCCACTGAACCGACACCGGCGGCGACTCAACAGTCGCAGCAGGCGCCGCAGCAGCCACAACAGCAGCCCGCGCCACAATTGCAGCCGCGACAATATTTATTTGGCGATTGGGACGGCGAGCGAACCGCGCTCGCGGACAAGGGCGTCACGTTTGATTTTTTCTACGTGGCGGACCTGCAGGCGAATCCGACGGGCGGATTGCAGCAGACCTACGCGGGTTGGGGCCGCATCCGCGGAACGATGGACGTGGACTTCGGCAAGTTGAAGGGGTGGCACGGGCTTTCGTTTCACGTGACGGGCTTGTGGCAGTTCGGCGGAAATCTTGGCGAGAGAATTGGCGTGCTGGCGAATCCGAGCGGCCTGGTGAGCGCGCACACGACGCGACTTGATTCGTTCTGGCTGCAGGAAGCGCTTTTTCACGATCATCTTTTTCTGATGGCCGGGCAGATGGCGGGCCTCGATTTTTACGGCAACCAACTGTATGGCGGATCGTATTTGATCGAGCCGATCGATTACGCGTACGGAAATCTTTTTTCCACCACGTACGAGTCTTTTAATCCCGCAGGCACGCCTGCTGTGCAGGCGAAAGTGGTGATTTGGAAGACGCTGTACGTGCAGGCTGCGGTGCTTTCTGGAAACCGCAACCCGTACGAGCAGGATCCAAACGGTTTCCATTTCAAAATTGCCGACTCGCCGGTTTTCGCGTTTGAGACCGGCTTCACGCGGCACAACGAATATTTGAACGGGCAGACGGGCGATTTCGACAAGAAGCTGTACCCGGCGTATTACAAATTCGGCGCTACGTACAACGGTGGAAAATTTACAGACGCGAACGGTTTCGTGAGTCGCGGAAATTATTTGGTGTACGGCAGCGTGAACCAGGCGCTTTATCGCGTGCAGGCCGGCAGCAGCCGCGGGATTGATGCGATGGCGGGATTCGATTGGAGCCCGAACAATTTGAACGTCGAGAATAGCCAGGTCACCCTCGGCGCGCGCTACAACGGTCCGATTCCCGCGCGGCCGCAGGACGCGGCGTCACTCGGTTTCGTGTACACGCACATCGGCGATCCGTTTCAAACGATAGGCATCCCGCCCGGCGCGCCGGCGCTCGGCACCGAAAAAGCGATCGAGCTGAACTACGCGGCGAACATTCGTCCGTATTTTTTGGTGCAGCCGGTTTTTCAGTATTACGTCGATCCGGGGGCGAACTCGCGCGTCGCGAACGCGGCGGTTTTTGGTTTCCGCACGAAGGTCACTTTCTAATTCGGCGTTGGCGTAGCGTCAGCAATTCTTGGGGGCGTTTATGTTGGCACGCAGCGAGCAGCTGAAGAAAATCGCAGGGCAAACGTTCGATGTGGTGGTGATCGGAGGCGGCGCGACAGGGTCGGGGTGCGCGCTGGATGCGCAGCTACGCGGGTTGAGTGTGGTGATGCTCGACGCGGGTGACTTCGCGGGTGCGACTTCCAGTGCAGCGACGAAAATAGTGCACGGCGGCGTGCGTTACCTCGAAGAAGCGATCAAGGATGTGGACCCCAAGGAATATCACGTGGTGGTGCGCGCGCTGCACGAACGCGTCCGCATGATGGAGAATGCGCCGCACCTGACGCGCAAGCTGGATTTTCTGGTGCCGAGCTACAGCTGGCTCAACGCGGCGTATCTGGACATCGGCCTGAAAATTTACGACTGGCTCGCCGGCAGCGCGCGCATCGCGCCCAGCAAATTCCTGGGCCGCGAAGAAACGCTGAAGCGGATGCCGAACGTGAAGAAGGAAGGATTGCTCGGCGCGGTGTCTTACTACGACGGCCAGTTTGACGATTCGCGCTACAACACGGCGACGGTGCTGAGTTTTGTGAAGGCCGGCGGCGCGGCGCTGAACTATGCGCGCGTCACTGGGCTGCTGCGCGACGCGGCCACTGGGAAACTCACCGGCGTGACGGTGAAGGATCAAATCGGTGGCGGTGGGACGTTCGATGTGCACGCGGAAGTGATCGTGAACGCGACCGGTCCCTTCGCCGATGCGATTCGCAAGCAGGCCAATGCGAGCGTGCCGACGCGGATGCGGCTCAGCAAGGGTTCACACATTCTGTTTCCGATTGAGAAATTTCCCACGCAAGACGCGATGCTCATTCCGAAGACGGACGACGGCCGCGTGCTGTTTGCCGTTCCATGGGGCGGACGCTTGCTAGTTGGCACCACGGAGCAGGAAGTGACGCCGGACGAGGAGTATTACGTCACGAAGGAAGACGTCGCGTTCATGCTGAAGCAGCTGAACCACTACACGGAAACGCCGCTCACGCCGGAAGACATCGTCGCGGGATTCGCAGGGGCGCGGCCGCTGGTGTCGTCGGGAGAGAACGAAAGCACGAAGAGCCTGGCACGCGACGACGTGATCGAAATCGACAAGACGAGCGGGCTGATCAGCATCATGGGCGGCAAGTGGACCACGCACCGCGCGATGGCCGAAGACACGATCACCGCAGTGCAGAAAGCTCTCGACAAGCCGATCACGGATTGCGCGACGAAGACGTTCAAGCTCTACGGCAGCGAGGGATTCACAGAAACTTTCTGGGAAGAACTTGTGCGCGAATACGGCGTCTCTAAGGAAACAGCTCATCTGCTTGCTCGGAAATTCGGCACCGCCGCGAAGGACGTGTTGAATCTCGCGAAAGTGAATCCGTCGCTCGCGCAGCCGCTGATTCCGGGGCATCCATATCCGCAAGCGGCCGTTGTTTACGTGGTGCGCGAAGAGATGGCAATGACGATTGAGGATGTGCTGGCGCGGCGGCTCGGCGTGCAGTTTTATTCGTGGCGCGACGCGATTCATGCAGCTCCCGTCGTCGCCGCGCTCCTCGGCAAAGAACTCGGGTGGACCGACGAGCAAACTCGCGCTGCAACAACTGCCTACGTGGAAAAGATCAACCGCTGGCTCGAACACGCCGGTCTCGCGCGCGAAACCGCATCGGGTTCTTCGGCTGCAACTTCGAGCGCGAACTAAGCGGCGGCTAATCGCGCGAATCACGAAACAGGAGATCGAGTCATGTCCAACTATCTTGGCGCCATCGATCAAGGAACCACGAGCACGCGCTTCATCGTGTTCGATCGCTCGGGCCGCATTTCGTCCGTCGCCCAGCGCGAACACGAGCAGATTTATCCCAAGCCGGGCTGGGTGGAACACGATCCGGAGGAGATCTGGCGCCGCACGCATGAAGTGATCGGCGCGGCGATGAAGGAGAAGGGGTTCCGCTCGAAGGACCTCGCCGCGATCGGCATCACCAATCAACGCGAAACCACGCTGATGTGGAATCGGCGCACAGCGCACGCGATTCACAACGCGATTGTATGGCAGGACACGCGCGTGGAAGACGATGTGGCGGAGTTTGCGAAGAACGGCGGCCAGGATCGCTTTCGCGCGAAGACCGGATTGCCTCTCGCGACGTATTTCAGCGGGATGAAAATCCGCTGGATGCTCAACAACGTGAAAGACGCGCGCGCTATGGCCGAAGCGGGCGACATCCTTTTCGGGAATATCGATTCGTATCTCGTGTGGAAGCTCACCGGCGGGCCGAATGGCGGCGTGCACGTCACCGACGTGACGAACGCGAGCCGCACGCAGCTGATGGACCTGCACACGCTGCAATGGGACAAGGATTTGCTCGACGCGTTCAGCATTCCGGCGGCAGTACTGCCGAAAATCGTTTCGAGCAGCGAAGTGTACGGCACCGCGAAAGTGCCGGAGATCGAAGGCGTGCCCGTGGCGGGAATTCTCGGTGACCAGCAGGCTGCGCTCGTGGGGCAAACGTGCTTCGACGTGGGCCAAGCGAAGAACACTTACGGTACGGGCTGCTTCCTGCTGATGAACGCGGGCACCGAGCCCGTGCTTTCGAAGTACGGCTTGCTCACCACGGTCGCGTTCAAGTTCGGAGACAAGCCGGCGAGCTACGCGCTTGAGGGCAGCGTCGCAATCTCCGGCGCGCTCGTTCAATGGCTGCGCGACAATCTCGGCCTGATCGCGCAGAGCAAGGATGTGGAAACTCTGGCGCGCACGGTGAAAGACAACGGAGGCGTGTATTTCGTTCCGGCGTTTTCGGGCCTGTTTGCGCCGTACTGGCAGTCGAGCGCGCGCGGCGTGATCGTGGGACTCACGCGCTACGCGAACAAGGGTCACATCGCGCGTGCTGCGCTGGAAGCTACCGCGTATCAAACGCGCGAAGTGCTCGAAGCGATGGAACTCGACTCCGGGCACAAGATCGACGCGCTGCGCACTGATGGCGGCATGGTCGAGGACGAGCTGCTGATGCAATTCCAGGCGGACATTCTGAATCGCGACGTGCTGCGGCCGCTGATCAAGGAGACCACGGCGCTCGGCGCTTCGTACGCGGCGGGACTGGCCGTGGGCTTCTACAAAAACCTCAACGAGTTACGAGACAAGTGGGGCGTCGACCACACCTGGAAAGCGCGGATGGAAGAAGGCGAGCGCGAGAAGCTTTTCGCGCAGTGGAAGAAAGCCGTTACACGCTCGATGAACTGGGTGGAGTAAGTTTCAACTGGACATCACGTAAAACTGTAAGAGTTGCGGCGCGGATCGCCACGCAAAAAATCCTGCCGCGGAGGGATGCGCATGACGTCGCCTGTCTTGGGGGAGTTCCTCGGGACCATGATCATGATCCTGCTGGGAGACGGAGTGGTCGCCGCCGTCCTGTTGAAAAAGACGAAAGCCGAAAATTCCGGCTGGATGGTGATTACCACCGCCTGGGCATTCGCTGTAATGGTCGGGGTGTTCGTTTCGAACGCATGCGGCAGCAAGGATGCATTCTTGAACCCGGCATTCACGCTCGGCTTCGCGATTTATCTCGGCGACTATTCGAAGCTCGCGTCGTATCTGCCCGCGCAACTGGCTGGTGCGTTCGTTGGTGCGGTGCTGGTTTTCCTCCATTACGGGCCGCACTGGAAAGTTTCGGACGATCCGGGCGCGAAGCTTGCGATTTTCTGCACCGGTCCGGCGATTCGATCGTTTGCGTGGAATCTGTTGAGCGAAATCATCGGAACATTTGTGCTCGTCTTCGCCGTAGGCACCATGGTCTCGAAAGCAGTGGCCGCGAACGGCCTCACGGCGGGACTTGGACCATACCTGGTCGGCGTGATCGTATGGGGCATCGGCCTTTCGCTCGGCGCCACCACCGGCTACGCGATTAATCCGGCGCGCGACCTCGGACCGCGAATCGCGCACGCCGTGCTGCCGATCCCCGGGAAGGGCGGTTCGGACTGGGGCTACGCCGGGATTCCGATTGTCGGGCCGCTCATTGGCGCGTCGATCGCGGGATTCCTGCTTCGAGCGCTGCATATCTAGGCGGCGCTGCCCTACGGCGCGGGCATTTCAAAATAGAATTGGTAGTGGTTCGAGCAGCGCGGATTGAACTGCGCGTTGCAGCGCGGACAATGGGAGTTGCTCGCTAGATATTCGTCGATCGTCAGTTCCCTGCCGCACTCGCCGCAAAGGATCGCGCGCTGCGACCATTCGTTCTTCGGCCAGGTGACGATGGCGTGGCCGGCTTGTTCCTCGTGGCAATCCTTACAGGCGTAGTACTCCCCGCAGCATTTCATCTTGATCGCGATGATGTCAGTAGGGCCGTGGTAATGGCGGCAGCGTGTTTGTGCGTCGAGATCGACGCCGCGGACGTTGGGACGAATGTTGGACATCGAGTCAGGCGTCACGACGGGCGATCGAGATCTTTCATCGTGGCGTCGTCGAGGTCGATCCCGGCGGCAGCGACATTTTCGTCGAGATGCACGACTTGCGAAGTGCCGGGGATCGGCAGCATCACGGGCGAGCGCTTCAAGAGCCACGCGATGGCGAGTTGGGAGGGCGTGACGTTGAGTTTCGCGGCGTCGCGCGCGATGGCGCTGGCGGCGCCGGAAACTTTTCCGGCGGCGAGCGGAAAATATGGAATGAAGCCGATTTTTTCGCGTTCGCAGTAGTTGAGCACTTCTTCGTTGGCGCGATCGACGAGGCTGTAGTGATTCTGCACGCTCACGACGGGAACGATCGTGCGGGCATGTTCGATCTGCGCGACGGTCACTTCGGATAGGCCTATGTGCTTGATCTTTCCCTGCTGCTGCAAATCTTTGAGAGCGCCGAGCTGATCGTCTGCGGGGACTTTGGTGTCGATGCGGTGAAGTTGAAAAAGGTCGATGCGATCCACGCGCAGGCGCTTCAGGCTGCCGTCGCAGGCTTCGCGCAAGTGCTCGGGCTTGCCGTTTGTGACCCACTGGTTCGGGCCGGTGCGATCGAAGCCGGCTTTCGTCGCGATCACCAAACCTTTTGGATAAGGAAAGAGCGCTTCGGCGATCAGTTCTTCGCTGACGGACGGGCCGTAAGAGTCGGCGGTGTCGATGAAGTTGATGTCGAGCGCGACGGCGCGGCGGAGGACGCGGATGGCTTCGTCGCGATCTTTGGGCGGACCCCAGATGCCTGTGCCGGTGATGCGCATGGCGCCGAAGCCTAGACGGTGGACGCTCAACTCGCCGGCGATGCGGAAGGTGCCGGAGTTGGTGGCGGAGGGTTGCGGTTTGCCGGGTTGCGCGGATGAGGTGCTCATTTCTTGGTGCTCCTCTCGGTTCGGTGGTGCGGCTGCTAATGAATCTGATTCAAACACGGAAGTTTGGTCTGGTGGTGGCGGTTTCAGGTGGTGGATTGGATGACGGGCGTTTTTCAGACGCCCGTTGTATGGAGGCACACAGACGAACTCCGGCCCGTGCCACGGACTGGCTCACCTATTGTGTGCAGCAAGAAGTTGGAGTGGTGCCTGGAGGGTGCGTGGTTGAAGCCGCGGCGGAACGATGCGGGCTATAATCGTTCGGTTTCTGAGGGCGTATTGAGCGGAAGAGAGGGCTACGGATGAGGCGGCTGGGACTGTTGGCGGTGGTGGCGATGACGTGTGTTGTGGCGGTGGGGCTGGCGAGGCCGCGGGTGGTGGCGCGTGGGGATGGCGCGATCGAGGAGTCGGCGGCGGCGACGGTGGCGCAGTCGAGGGGCGACGCGCAGCCGGAGTTTGATGTGGCGGCGCACTATACGAAGTATGAGTACCGGATTCCGATGCGCGACGGCGTGCACCTGTTCACTTCGATCTATGTGCCTAAGGATGCGTCGAAGAGCTACCCGTTTCTGCTCAACCGGACGCCTTACAGCGTGGGGCCCTATGGAGTGGATCACTACCGGAAGCATTTGGGGCCGTCCGATGAATTCGAGCGAGCGGGATATATCTTTGTGAATCAGGATGTGCGCGGGCGGTACATGTCCGAGGGAAAATTTGTGGAGATGACGCCGCACATCGACGACAAGAAATCGAAGAGCGACGTGGACGACAGCACCGACACCTACGACACGATCGACTGGCTGCTGAAAAATATTCCGAACAATAACGGAAAGGCCGGTATCTGGGGGATTTCGTATCCTGGCTTCTACACGTCGGCGAGCATGATCGATTCGCATCCGGCGTTGAAGGCGTGTTCGCCGGAAGCTCCGATGACGGACCTGTTCAAAGGCGACGATTCGTATCACGGCGGCGCGTTCATGCTGGCGGCGAATATGGGTTTTTATGTGGGCTTCCGCGACCAGAACACTCCGACGCTGCCGCAGGACGGTGACCGATTCGATTTCGGAACGAAAGATGGATACGACTTCTACCTAAAGATGGGATCGCTTTCGGATTCAGACGCGAAATATTTCAAGAAGCCGAACTGGCTGTGGGACGACCAGTACAAGCACGATACGTACGACGATTACTGGAAGGCGCGCAACCTCGAGCCGCATTTGAAAAATATTCACTGCGCGGTGCTGACGGTGGGCGGATGGTTCGACGCGGAAGATCTCGCCGGGCCGTACAAAGTGTATAACGCGGTGAAGAAAAACAATCCCGGGATCTACAACGGCATCGTGGTGGGACCGTGGGTGCACGGTGGCTGGGCGTACATGGATGGAAATCATCTGGGGAACGCGCAGTTCGCATCGAACACGGCGCAGTACTACCGGAGCGAGATTCTGTTTCCGTTTTTCGAGCAGTATTTGAAGGGCGGCGACGATGCGAAGCTGCCGGAAGCGTTTGTATTTGAGACGGGATCGAACGTGTGGCGGCGGTATCCGCAGTGGCCGCCGGCGAATGTGCAGAAGAAAACTCTGTACTTCGGCGCGAATGGCACGCTTTCGTGGACGGCGCCGAGCGGCGCGGCGGACGGATTCGATCAATACGTGAGCGATCCGAATCAGCCGGTGCCGTACGTTTCGTATCCCACGACGGATGTGCCGCAGGAATATATGGTGAGCGATCAGAGATTCGCTGCGACGCGGCCGGACGTGCTGGTTTATCAGACCGAGCCGCTGGAAGAGGACGTGACGATCGCCGGACCGATTTCGCCGAAGCTTTTTGTTTCGACGACGGGGACGGATTCAGATTTTGTGGTGAAAGTGATCGACGTGTATCCGGCGGACTATCCCGATCCGGGCGAGGATGAGGATCCGAAATCGAATGACGTGCCGCGTCCGCACATTGCGCTCGGCGGTTATCAGCAGCTGCTGCGGGGTGAGCCGTTCCGCGGAAAATTCCGGAAGAGTTTTGAGAAGCCGGAGGCGTTTACGCCGGGAAAGGTGGAGCAGATCGATTTCACGATGCCGGATGTGAATCACACGTTCCGGCGCGGGCACCGGATCATGGTGCAGGTGCAGAGTTCGTGGTTTCCGCTGGTGGACCGGAATCCGCAGACGTTTGTGGATATCCCGTATGCAAAGCCGGCGGATTTTGTGAAGGCTACGGAGAAGATTTACAGAGGCGGGGCTACGGCGTCGGGTGTTGAGGTGGGAGTGCTGCCCGGGAAGTGAGCGCGGCGGCGAGCGCTTCAGCCGCTCGCCTTAGAGTGCGGGAGCGGAGCTACCGCTTTGCCTGGCGACGAGCGTGCTCGTCGTGTTCGCGTGTGAAAGCTCGGCTGCGCGCAGGAAATGTAGGGCGACTGCCGTCGCCGCCAAGCAAAGCGGTAGCTCCACTCCCGCATTCTAAAGGAAGCCGCGTATGGCGGTTGAGGGACGGGTCGAACTGGAAAGCTCGAAACCGGCGAACAAGGACGGGCATCCAAACGGCGTGGAGGGGCGGCGCGTTCGGCATGACGGAGGCGCCGCTGAACCGGGTTCCGTTGCCGTTGGGGGGGTTCTTCGTTGCTGGGGCGCGGGAAAATCCACTATAATTTCGGAGTACGTTTTCATACCATGCGCGAGCGGCGCGAGTCGCCGCCCGGAAATGCTTGCCGATGCCAGACCTAGCCGAGAAGATCAAAAAAAAGCTGCAAGACGAGATCGCAGTTCTCGAACACGAGTTGCACAACGACCTGCCGAAAGAGATCTCGATCGCGCGGGCGCACGGAGACCTTTCGGAGAACGCGGAGTATAAGTACGCGAAAGAGCGGCAGGGGTACGTGTCTGCGCGGCTAGGCCAGCTGCACAAGCGCATGGCGGACCTTTCGATGTTGAATTTGAGCAACTTGCCGAGGGACCGCGCGGCGTACGGATCGCGCATCACGGTACTCGACGTGGCGAAAGCGCAGAAGATCGAATATAAGCTGGTGACGGTGGAAGAAGCGGACGCACCGCAGGGGCTGATCTCGACCAGTTCCCCAATTGGGCGCGCGCTGATGGGAAAGAAAGTTGGCGATGAAGTGGTGGTGACGACGCCGGCGGGCCAGAAAGAATACGAAGTCGTAAAGCTTGCGACCATTTACGACGAGGAAGCATAGGCGGCGCTTGCGGGTGAGCCTGATTTCATGCTGACGCGTACTATTGGCCGGTACCTGAGCTGGCCGGTTGACCGGCTCGCTGCAGTTGTCGCTATCACCGGAATCCCTCCGAACGTAATCACGTGGTCTGCACTCATATTGAATTTGTGGGCGGGCGTGATGTTTGCGGCTGGCCGATTTGTGACCGGCGGCTCGCTGATGATTTTGTCGGGGCTGTGCGATTTGCTGGATGGGCCGGTTGCGCGGCGGCAGGGGCGCGTGTCGCTGTTTGGCGCGTTTTTGGATTCGATATTCGACCGCTACGCGGACCTGATTCTGTTTCTTGGACTGCTTGTCTATTATTCGAGCGTGAACCGGTTTATGTACGCGGTACTCGCGGGCGCGGCGATGGCGGGCTCGGTGATGGTGAGCTACGCGAAGGCGCGCGCGGAATCGTTGACGCCGAGCGTGGAGATTGGGTTTTGGGAGCGGCCGGAACGCCTGGTGCTGATGATTTTGGGAGCGCTGACGAACCGGATGGACGTGGCGCTGTGGTTCCTCGCGATTGGGCCGAACATTACTGTGATTGGGCGGATTATTCACACGTGGCAGGCGACGAAGGGTGAGGGGCTGGCACCGGCCGTCTCATCCACAAAACACACGGATACGTATACGCCTGGCGTGCAGGGTGAGGCGCCGACTCCGGCGGGCGTGCTGCACCGGACGGCGCGACGCGGTAGTTGAGTTTTTTGTTTTTTGCGTAAGCGGTATCTCTGCAGTGCAATTCCCTTTCGTAACTGATGCGGGTACAGGTGTGCGTTCTGAGGGTCTGGTGCGCGAGCGGTGCGTTAAGATTTGAATCGACTATGAAACCAGCACTGATATTGCACGGCGGCGCGTGGGCGATTCCCGACGACGCGGTGGAAGACTGCCGCAAAGGGATTCGACGGGCGCTCGAGTCGGGATGGAAAGTTTTGTCGTCTGGCGGCGCGGCGATCGATGCGGTGCAGGCGGCGATTGTGATTCTGGAAGATGATGTGACGTTCGATGCGGGCGTGGGAGCGCATTTGAATGCGGCGGGGCGCGTGCAGCTGGACGCGATCCTGATGGATGGCGCGACGCTGAAGGCGGGCGCAGTGGCGGCGGTGGAGCGCGTGAAAAATCCGATCCTGCTCGCGCGCAAGGTGCTCGAGAAAAGCGAGCACATGATGCTGGTGGGCGATGGCGCGGAACGCTTTGCGGAGTCGCACGGCGTGGCGATGTGCGAGCCGGAGGCGCTGGTAATCGAGCGGGAGCGCGTAGCTTGGTCGAAATGTATTGGGAGCGCGCACGCGGCGGAACATCACGTGGGCCACGAAAGCGGGACGGTGGGCGCGGTGGCGATCGACCGGAGCGGGCACATGGTGGCGGGAACTTCGACGGGTGGGACGTGCTGCAAGCTGCCGGGGCGAGTGGGCGATTCGCCTTTGATCGGATGCGGGTGCTACGCGGATCAAGAGGCGGGCGGGATTTCGTGCACGGGGCACGGCGAAGGCATCATGAAAATTGTGATGGCGAAGATGGCGGCGGATTTATTGGCGGGGGCGGAGAGCGCGGGGAGTTCGTCGAAGAAGCGACGCGTGAGTGCGGGGCGGGCGCGGGTCACAATGGCAAAGACCACTGCTGCGGCGGGCGCGGCGGGTGATGGAGCGCAGAATACGGCGCAGTTTGTGGCGGATGCGTGCGTTAGGAAGCTTGAGCATCGGGCGCACACGACCGGTGGATTGATTCTGCTGGATCGTGAGGGGAACCCGGGGGCGGCATTTAATACGCCGCGGATGGCTTACGGGTTTGTGGATGCGGAGGGGAGATTTAAGGTGTTTCCGGCGGCGGTGCGGTAGGTCTCCAAGGACGTCAACAGCACACAGGCGAACTCCAGCCTGTGCCACTTACTTTCTTACCCAAAATGTTTTGTGGTGCGGCTGAAATCTATGCCAGCACTTAGAATTTTGCTTTGATGCGGCTGAAAAGCGACGCTGGCGAATTTGAACTTTTCGGTGGGGCGCTCGTCGCGGCCGAGGCTTGCGCAACCGGTTGAGCTTGGGCAGCGGCCTGTGCGGACGGCTGCGGCTGAGCCGCGGGCTGAGCTTGCGCCTGGGCTTGCGGAGGCGCGGCTTTGGGGCCTTCGCCCATTTTGTACTGGCTGCTCTCGCCGGGCGTGCCTGCGGGGCATCCGACGCCGAAGCACGGGCCGGTGTAATGAATCAGCGAGCAGCCGGACAGGCTGGCGGCGCACGCTGCGACCACAAGAGTTCCGCTGATGCGCTTTCGCATATTCCCCTCACCCACAGTTTGAACTTCGCGGAAATCGACGAGGATGCTGGGTACAGCATGGCATGAAAGCGTCGAGTGGAAGGGGGATTCGCGGATGTTCGCTGCGTAAACGCCAGCAAATGGAAGGCGAAGAATTTCGCGAAAAGTACAGGCGAAGGTTAGGAGAAACGCGGGAGGAAGAAACCGGTGTGGCGCACGTGTTCGTCGAAGGCCGGACCGAATTCGGCGGAGAGATAGGACTCTTCTTTTTTTGCCTTTCGGGCGAAGCCAATGAGGATCAGGAAGAAGGCGAGGATGGCGCGGAGTTCGCCGATGGCGAGCGCGTCGCCGACGATGATGAGCAGGATGCCGGTGTAGATCGGGTGGCGGATGAACTTGTAGGGGCCCCGGCGGATCAGGGTGTGGCCTTCTTTGATTTGGACTTCGGCGCTCCAATTGGTGCCGAGGATGAGGCGCGCCCAGATGGCGAAGGCGGAGCCGAACAGGGCTAGGCCGGCGCCAGTCCAGCCGATCCAAGGGAGGTTGGGGATGATTTGCGTGCCGAGGCCGAAGAGGCCCTTGCTTTCGCGCATAAGTAGAAACGCGCCGATGAAGAGGAAGATTAGGTGGCTCCAGCGATCGCTGCGGGATTCAACGTGAGCGGGGCGCTTTGCGGTAAACCAGAAGGCGAACCAGACGAGGGCGAGGGCGGACCAGGCGACGTAAATCCATTCGGCGGGGCCGAAGGTGGTGGGATTGAGGTGGGAAAGGTGGGGCATGGGTGCGAGGTATTTTACAGCGAGTTGGGAGCGGGGAGAGATCCTTCGGCCGATGAATCGGCCTCTGGATGACGGGCATTGTTTCAAATTGTCCGTGAGACCAAGGCAAACGCAACTGCACACAGGCGAAGTCCAGCCTGTGCCACTCGAAGATCGCTGCAAATGTGTTGGGTGGACCGACGTCGTGATTGCCAGGATTGAGGTGGGTGGTCGAAAGAGGACCGCCAGGGTGGCTGTCCGACGCGCTGCGCGCGTCGCCAAAATGGGGCTTGCTTGCGTGGGCGCTGAGGCGCAATCTTCGCGGCTATGAAAAGGAAAATGCGCGTTCGGAAGTTGGCGGATTCTACTTTGGCGATTCATGCGGGGGAGGAGAAGTTTGGGGTGGCGGGGCCGGTGGGAACGGCGATCGCGCGGACCTCGACGTTTACATTCGCGGATACGGAGCAGATGAAGCAGTGGGCTGAGGGCAAGGGTTCGCACTTTATCTATACGCGATACGGCAATCCGACGCTGGCGGTGGCAGAAAAGAAAATTGCGGCGCTCGAAGGTGCGGAGGATGCGTTGGTGACGGCGTCGGGAATGGCGGCGATTTCGAGCGCGCTGCTCGGTGTGCTGCAGGCGGGCGACGAACTGATCGCTACGCTGTCGCTCTACGGCGGAACGTACCGGCTGATGCGCGATATTTTTCCGCGGATGGGGATCAAGGTGAAGTTCGTCGGGACGGACCTGGCGGCAATCGAGAAGCTGGTGACGCCGCGAACCAAGGCGCTCTACATCGAGACGCCGACGAATCCGGCGCTGCGCGTGGTGGATTTGAAGCGTGCGGTGAATTTTGCGAAAGAATGGGATTTGGTGTCGCTCGTCGATAACACGTTTGCGAGCCCGGTGCTGCAAAAGCCGATTGGAATGGGATTCGACGTGGTGCTGCACAGCGCGACGAAATATCTGGGCGGGCATTCGGACATTCTGGCGGGAGCGGCGGCGGGAAAGAAATCGCTGATCGAGAAAGCGCGGCAGATGGTGATTTATCTGGGCGGGTCAATGGATCCGGAGGTCGCGTTTTTGTTGATCCGCGGAATGAAGTCGCTCGAGGTGCGGATGGAGCAGCAATGCAAGACGGCGATGGCTGTGGCGAAATATTTGGAGAAGCATCCGAAGGTCAGCCGGGTGCACTTCCCTGGGCTCGCGTCGCATCCGGATCATAAGTTGGCGAAGCGGCAGATGAAGGGATTCGGCGCGATGATGGCGTTCGATATGAAGGGCGAGCTTGCGGCGGCGCGGCGATTCTGTGAGCGGACGCGGGTGTTTTTACTGGCGGCGAGTTTGGGGGGAGTGGAGTCGCTGGTGTTGCTGCCGGTGTATTCGTCGCACTACAACATGTCTGCGGCGGAATTGAAGGCGGCGGGGATTGAGGCGGGGACGGTGCGGGTTTCGATTGGGCTCGAGGATGCGGGGGATTTGATTGAGGATTTGCGGCAGGCGTTGGCGTGAGAATTACAAAATCAAAGGCACACCCCGCTGAGAGCGGGGTGCAGACAGGCTGAGAGCCTGTCCCACTCAGTCGGATTTTATGGGGGCGGGCGAAACGGGTGAGGAGTCGTCGTTGTCGTCGGGTTGGGATGAGCCGGGGGCGGGGACGTCATCGGCTTCGACTTGCGCTACTCGGCGGTCGTGTTCGGCGCGCGAGATAATTCCCTGCTTCAAGGCGTCGTCGAGAGCTTCGATGCGTTCGCGGGCTTTGCGCGAAAGCGCGTGCGGCTTCGGTTCGCGATGGACGAGCGTGAGAATCAGCAACGCGCCGAGAACGGCGAGCACCGACAACACTCCGATTTTTTTAGCCGTGTTCTTCATGTTTCCGCGGATTACTTCCCGAACTTTCCCGAACTGGCACTAGCGCGAGCAACCGGATACCCGGCCTGGCGAGTCGAAGCTTGAGGCGCGCCGGTCGATATTGGGCAGATGGCGTAAAGGCAGGGCGACACTGGGGCAGGGCCAGCCTGGGGGCAGAAGTACGCCGTGGTAAAGCTCATTTACGGGTTATAATCTCAGCCAAGCGGCCTCGGCAATCGACAGTTAGGGACAAGTCGGGACATCTAGGGAAATGGGCGAGCATAACGAGGACCAGCAACGTCCCGGCACTCGGTCTGATAATTCACCAGGAAAACGGCAGGATAGGCGGACAGATCAGCGCCTGGATACCTGGAAAGAGATCGGCGCGTTTTTTGGACGCGACGAGCGGACCGTAAAGCGTTGGGAAGATCAGCGCGGATTGCCTGTGCACCGCGTCCCGGGCAGCGGCCGGGGCAGCGTGTACGCGTATGCCAGCGAGCTGTCTGAATGGCTGAAGACGGCGGACACGCGCGTGTCCGTAACGGCGACGGTGGAAGAAGCCGTAGCCGGGCCGGAGACCGCTGAGCTTCCGGCTGTGGAAGAGGCAGTCACCTCCCCTGAAATTTCAGAAACACTTCCCCTCGAAGAAAAGCGCAGCAAGCGGCCGTGGATGTTTGTGGCGGCAGGCGTGGTGCTGGCCGGCCTTTTGGGCGGACTTTGGATCTATAAGACCGGCGGAGCTTCAGCGACAAAGGCTAGCGCGCGCGCCGTGGATCCGCAGGCGCAGGAACTTTACCTGCGCGGAATTTATTACTGGCACAAGCGGACGCCGGAAGGGCTGACGCAGGCCGTCGATTATTTCACGCAAGCGATCGTGCGCGACCCGAATTACGCGCCGGCTTACGTGGGCCTGGCGGATTGCTACAACCTGCTTCGTGAATACACGAAGATGCCGCCGGATCAGGCGTATCCGCGGGCGAAGGCGGCGGCGGAACGCGCGATCGCACTGGACGATTCCCTTTCCGGAGCGCACAGTTCGCTGGCGTTTGTGGATTTCTACTGGTCGTGGGACGCGGTGGCTGCGGAACGCGAGTTTAAGCGGTCGCTGGAACTCGATCCGAACTCGGTGGTGGCGCATCACTGGTACGCGACTTTCTTGATGCACATGGGGCGGTTCAAGGAAGCGCTGGAGCAGATCGAGGTCGCGCAGAAGCTGGACCCGTCTTCGATTTCGGCGCTGGCGGATAAGGGCGCGATTCTGGAGTATGTGACGGGGCGCGAGGACGCGATCAAGCTGGAGAAGGAACTGGAGACGTCCGATCCGAATTTCCTTTCGCCGCATACGTATCTCTCGGGAATGTACTTCCGCCAGAAGAATTACGCCGCGGCGGTGCAGGAGATGCGGAAATACGCGGAGTTGATCAAGGACGACGGATTATTGAGTGTCGCCGCGGCCGCTGAAAAGGGGCTTGCAGCGGGTGGGCGCGAAGGCATGCTGAAGGCGATGATCGCCGAGCAGCAAAAACTCTACGCCGAAGGGAAATTTTCGCCGTATCTGCTGGCGGACACGGAGGCGCAAGTGGGCGACAAGCAGGCGGCGATGAAGTATCTCGCGGAAGCGCTGGCGAAACACGACGAGCGGATGATCGCGATACGGATCGATGACAATTTCGCGGATTTGCGGTCGGACCCGGCGTTTCAGAAGATGGTGGAGCAGGTTGGGTTGCCGCCGTATCAGTAAGAGTTCCCTTCCTTACTAGAGTCGAGCCTTCAAAACTTCCGTGCATGATGTTTCGAGAGCACGTTGGGGTGTGTCTAAGCGAGGAAGGCACGGCGACTGACGTCGCCGCAATGCAAAGCGGTAGACCGCTGCGCGGGCTCCCGGACTCTAAAATGAGCGGTGCTTGAGTTGAGGCTTGCCGCGCACCCTTTTGAGCAGAAAAGGGTGCGGCACCCGGAAAGGCAACGGCTGCCGGGTCGATGCTTGGCCGCATCGACCCGCCCTCACAGACGGAACTTGGTGTCCCTTTTCAGGCAATAGCGGGTACGGCAGGGCCATTGACCCGGTCGGGGTGACCTCGTAAGCTTTGCGATGCGGCGTAGGGAGTAGTAGAGCCTGCGCTCGGTCGGCAGCGCCACGGTTTTCCGCTCTCATTCGAGAGATGGGAGAACCCGGCTCAGCCGATAAGGATTTTGGGGGCAGAGGACGACCGATGCGCTCGACGGCGATTGTCTGGGCTGTGCTGATTGCGGGAACGGTGACGCTGTCGAGTTGCGAAGAGTCCGCTTCGCCGCAGCACGCCAAGGCGCATGCGCCGGCGCTGGTGCCCGCTCCGACTGCTCAATTCGCCACGATTGATCTCCCGCAGTTTCCCGAACGAGCTTCCCTGCTGGGCCTGACCGACACGCGGCCGCGCATCGACATTCTGGTGGCGACGGCGCAGGCGCGATTTGACGCCGCGCAGAAAGAATACAAAGCGCAGCAGTTTGAAAAGGCGCACGCGGATTACAACGCGGTGGTGGGAATCATCCAGGAGAGCGGATTCCAGCCGGACGCGGACCCGCGGCTTTCCGAGCTGCTCGATCAGACGGGCGAAGCGCTGCATTCCTACGATGTGAACGCGGAGCAGGACCAGGAAGCGGATGAAGGCGACGACGCGGCGCAGACGCCAGCGAATCCGCTGGATGCGTTTGCTTCGATGACGCTGCCGCCGGGCGATCCTCGGCTTGCGGCGCGAGCAGAGCAAGAAATTGTGCGAGTGCCGCACGATCTGCCGCTGACGGTGAACGATTCAGTGCTGCAGTATTTGAGTTATTTCTCGTCGCCGAAGGGACGCGCGACGGTGGCGCATGGCATCGACCGTTCGGGACGTTACACGGACATGATCCGGCGCGTACTGAAGGAAGAAGGCGTGCCGCTGGATTTAATGTACCTGGCGCAGGCCGAGTCGGCATTTCAGCCGGTGGCGGTTTCGAACAAGGGGGCGCGCGGGATTTGGCAGTTCATGCCGTATCGCGGCGAAGAGTACAACCTCGACCGGACGTACTGGGTGGACGAGCGCAGCGATCCTGAAAAGGCGACGCGTGCGGCGGCGCGGCATTTGCGCGACCTGTACGACATGTTCGGCGATTGGTATCTGGTTATGGCGGCGTACAACTCGGGCCCGATGAATGTAACCAAGGGCATCGAGCGGACCGGTTACGCGGATTTCTGGGATTTGCAGCGGCTGCATGCGCTGCCCAAGCAAACGCAGAACTACGTGCCGATCATTATTGCGCTCGCGCTTGTGGGCAAAGACCCGGCGCTTTACGGCGTGGAAGTGGCGCCGGACAAGCCGACGATGACGGACGTGGTGAAGCTGGGGCATTCGATCGATCTGCGCCTCGTGGCCGATGCGACGGGCGCGGACGTGTACGATTTGCGCGAGATGAATCCGGAGCTGCTGCGCAACGTGACGCCGGCCGATCCGAACTGGGAATTGAAATTGCCGGAGGGCACGGCGACGAAGTTTGACGGCGTGATCCAGCAGGTGCCGGTGGATAAGTGGACCAGCTGGCGGCTACACACGGTGACGCAGGGCGAAACGCTGGGCGACATCGCGAGCCACTATCACGTGACGGTCGGGGCGGTCGAGGCGGCGAATCACCTGGAAGCGCATGCGGTGGTGCCGGCTGGATTTTTGCTGAACGTGCCGACGGCGCCGGTGGCGGTGAAGCTGGTGCACTACACAGTTTCGCGCGGCGACACGCTGGAAAGTATCGCGGACCGGTTCGATGTGACCGTGCCGGAGCTGAAGAAGTGGAACAAGATTCGCGGGGCTTCGGTGCCGCGCGGCGCGCATTTGAAGATTTACGAGGGCGGGATTACCCCGGATAAGCTGAGTGCGCCGAGGGCGAAGTCGGCTTCTGCGGCGGACTCGGGCGCGGGCGTCGAGAACGTGTCAAATACGTCTGGCGGCGGCACGACGGTGACGCACAAGGTGCGGCAGGGCGAAACGCTTTACAGCGTGGCACATACGTACAAGACGACCGTTGAGATCCTGCGGGCGGACAATCCCTTCCTGAATGACGAGCCGCTGAAGACGGGCGACGTGCTGACCATCCGGCGCTAGGCGCCGCTTGATTGGCTGCGTGACGAATCGCACGTCGCGACCACATGTTAGCAAGCCCTTCCCTTTCAATACCTTAGATGCCAGGCTGCGTTGTTTGGCGTTCCGGCGTGCTGTTTTGCTTCAAAAAAATGTCGCAAAAATGGGGCTTTCCTCCCTTGCGCTTCGCGCGAAATTTCGTTACACCATTTGTGAGCGCCGAGACTGATACGAAGTTCAGGCCGGGACCCAGGAGGATTCCGATGTTCAACGGCAAACTGCACGACGAAGAGGACGACGAACTGCCGCACTTCGAAGAGGAAGAAGAGGAAAGCCTGGAGTCGAACCCTCACGACGAGACGGTGGAAGAGGTGGAAGAGATCGTAATCGAAGAGGGCGGCGAGGAAGAGGAAGACGAACCGGCTGCGACGGAACGGCGGGCGGCTCCGGCGCCGGCGGCTGCTGCCAAAAAGGCCAAGCCAAAAGCGAAGGCCAAGCCCAAGGCGAAGGCGAAACCAAAAAAGAAGGCGCCTGCGAAGAAAGCAAAAGCTAAGGCGAAGCCCAAAGCCAAGCCCAAGAAGGCTGCGAAGAAAAAGAAGAAGCGGTAGTTTTCGTAGCGCTTCGCTCGACGCAGAAAAAACTGAATCGAAGAATTGTCCGCCGCGTGGTCCGAAAGGACTCCGCGGCGGTTTTGTTTTTGGTGGCAGGCGAAAGGCAGAAGCAAAACACTTCACGGAGAAAACCGAGAACGGCGGAGTTCACGGAGTCGGAGTGCTAGTCGGGCGGCCGACTGTGACGGGGTGAAACGAGCGGCCCTCTGCGCGAGGCTCGTGCTGTTGACGAACCGCGTACGTCCAGCATCGCAAAATATTTTGTTGCTGCCCGGCGCGAGGGGCGGAGTTAGTATGCGTTTCAGAATGGTGCTGGCCGTGGAGCAGGTGAAGAGGATGCGGGGCGGCGCGCAGGCGCAGTTGATGCGATGCTCGAACGGTGGCTATTACGTCGTCAAGTTTCAGAATAACCCGCAGGGGCGGAGGATCCTGGCGAACGAATTGCTGGCTACGAGGCTGGCGAGGCGGATGGGATTGCCGTCGCCGGAACCGGAAGTGATCGAGGTGCGGGAAGAATTGATTTCGCACACCGACGAGCTGGTGATTCAGCTGGGGCGCGGGCGCGCGCTCTGTTCCGCAGGGAAACAATTCGGGTCCAGATATCCGGGCGAGCCGGCGAAGACCGTGGTGTACGACTTCCTTCCGGACGAACAACTGCGCGAAGTGACGAACCTCGGCGATTTCCTCGGCGTGCTGGTGTTCGACAAGTGGACCTGCAATACGAACGGCCGGCAGGCGATTTTTCATCGCGACCGCGAGGGCGACGGCGAGAGATACCGCGCTCAGATGATCGATCACGGATTTTGTTTCAATGCGTGCGAGTGGAATTTCCCGGATGCGCCACTGCGCGGATTGTATGCGCGGCACGGAGTTTACGAGCAGGTGCGCGGAGCGGACGCGTTTGAGCCGTGGATCGCGCGCGTCGAACGGATTACCGAGAGCGACCTCGACAAGGATTACAGCGGGATTCCGCCGGAGTGGTTTGAGGGCGATTTCGATGCGATCGAGCGGCTGATGGCGCAGCTGGTGCGCCGGAAGAAGCTTGTGCGGGAGCTTGTGATTTCGGCTTGGAAGTCGTCGGCGCAGCCGTTTCGCAATTGGCGGTAGGTGGCTGGGACGCAGCACTCGATGGAAATGAGGCGGGGATTTTGTTGTTCGGGTGATGGCAGATACGCAAGTTTTGCGTGTGTCGAGAGAGTTTGGGTCGGAGGTTGCGATGAGCGCTGTGAATGGGCCGCCGGGCTCGCTGGAGCTAGATGCGATCGCGCCGGGCGAGCCTAAGGAAACGTTTCGCTACAGGATTTTGCGGTACGCGCCGAATGTGGAGCGCGATGAGTGGGTGAATATCGGCGTGATGCTGGAGGATACGCGGACCGGGCGGCTCGCGGCGCGCGTGGTGGAGTCGGATCCCGAATTTGCGCGTGTGATGCGGATCCATCCGGATCTCGATCGGGATTTGCTGCGCGCGCTTCCGGTGGAATTGAACGAGCGGCTGCGCGGAACGCCGGATGAGGTGCGGGTGTATCTCGACAAGCTCGACCAGTCGCTTTCGAACGCGGTGCAGATGAGTGCGCGGCGCGGGCTACTGGGCGACAACTTCGACGCGGAGATGGACCGCCTCTATCGCGTGCACGTGTCGCCGCCATCGAAGCGCGCGGGAGGCGTGGTGCAGTCTGTGCACGATTTCATCCGTGAAAAGTTGAGCGATGTATTCCGGCGGCGGCGGATTCTGGGGCGGATGGAGACGCGGGTGCGCGTCGATGGCTTTACGCATCATGGGGATCCGTTCCGGCTGGATTTTGGATACCAGAATGGAGTGCGCGGGTTTGTGCACGGAGTGTCGCTGAAGCGCGATGCGGCGCAGGCGAAAGTGCTGGCTTACACGGCGGCGCGAATTCGGGCGCGGGACCCGAGCGTCGAGATTGCGGCGATTACGGAAATTGCGGCGGAGCCCGGGAATACCAGGCACGAATTCATTACGGAGATTCTCGGGGAGCAGAACGTGAGGATCGTGCCGATGTCGCAGGTGGAGGGGTTTGCGGAGGAGTTGAGGTTGCGGCTGAATTAGTTTTTTTCATCGGCGAAGCTTGCGTGTTTTCAAGTACTCGAACAATTCAAAGGTACACAGGCAACAGCGGCCTGTGCCACTTGCGTTCTCTACGATTGTGATCGTGCCAAGCGTGGGAGGATCGCCAGAATTTTAGGTGGCTGAACGGGCGACCCACTGAGTGTGGGGCGCGACGCACAGACTGACAGTCTATGTTACAGCTCGCTGCGCTCGCCCAAGGCACACAGGCAAGATTGCCTATGCTCCTTGCTTAAACTTTGTTGAGGTGGCGCATTTCTGGGTCGGGCGTGCGCGTTGCGTTTGCGGCAGCCCAGCGCGGCGACGTTCGTTTCCCAAGTAAAACCTCTGCTCCCCAACAACCAAAGTAGGACGACAGAGCAACGCCGTGGCCGGCGAAGGCGCCGATCACCAGGCCATTGCGATGCTTTGCGTTCGAGTGCGGGTGCCAGCCGAAGACGGGTTTCCAGGTGTCGCGGAATAAAATCGGGCCGCCCCAGTGGCGGACGAGTTTTACTTTCGCCAGCGCCGGGTGAAGGGCGCGGACGCGCTGGTCGAGACGCGCGAAAATCTGTGTAGCCTCGGATTTCGCGATATCGACGGTTTCGAGAGCGCCCACATCGCTTGACGTCACAAGTCCGGCGCCGAAAACGATCGAGCGGTCTTTGCGGACGCGGCCCCAGAGATACGGGAAGTCGGTGGTGTAAAAAGGCGTTCGCGACGCAAGGCCGATCGCGCGCAAGACGGATTCGGAAACCGGCTCGGTGAGAAGCGCGAGCGTGAGGCGCGCGTGCGTGCCGTGCGTCAGGCCCGAGACGCGGAGCGACAGCGCGTTTGTGGCGAACAGAACTTTTTCCGCCGTCAGCTTGTGCGTGGGGCGGCTTCCGTTCTTCGCGGCTCGCGTTGCCGCGCCGGTTCGTTCGATTGTGAGGACCGGCTCACGATGCCATGCGACGTGCGTGACGCGGTGATGCTCGTGGATTTTTGCGCCCAGGCGCTGGGCTGAGCGGCCGAGGCCGGCGACGAGTTTTCCCGGATCGACGGTGCCGCCGGGAACGTGCTTCATGACGCGGAGCGTTCCGGAATCGTTCCAGGCGATGGGTGAATCGTTGCGGCCGTCTTTGCGCGCGATTTCCCAGGCGCCGTGGAGGTCGAGATCGCACTGCACGTCGAGCGTGTGGAGAATTTTTTGAAAGCCGGAGAGAACGTCGCCCAGGCCGGGCATGTCGCCTGCCGCGGTTTCGGCCAGCGCCATGCCGCCGGTGCGGCCGCTCGCGCCTTCGCCCACTTTGAAAGCTTCGAAGACGGCTACGGATTTTTCGGGGGCGAGGCGTTTGAGCCACGCTGCGGCGGCGAGACCAGTGAAACCACCGCCGACTATAGCGAAATCGACGGACGCGGGAAGCGCGCTCGGGCGAGGTTTGAAGCGGATGGGCCAGGGCGGGGTGCCCCAGTGGTGTTGGGTGCTTGGCATGGAGACACTCTTATTTTACAGACAAAGGCTGAGGCGGGGAGGGGTCCTTCGGCCGCTAAAGCGGCCTGAGGATGACGCGGCTGAGGGCGAGGCGCGCTGAACACGAAAGGCAGCGATGGCGACGGTGAGGATAAGCTCGCCGGCGTGAAGTGAGTCGAGCCGGAGCTTTGCTGGAGTTGTGGCATTCGGCAGGGCGGTGGTCCCCGCCTCGCGGGGAGCCACCGCACTCCGGGAAAACCGTTTAGGCCGAGGCTCTCGAGCGAATTGTCTCGAGAGATTAGAGGATGCTCTCGCTCCAGTTTTCGAGCGTGTGCTTGAGCTTGGCCATGAACTGGTGGGCTACGGCGCCGTCCACGACGCGATGGTCGTAGGAAAGCGTGAGGTACACCATCGAGCGGATGGCGATCGCGTCGTCCACGACGACCGGGCGCTTTTCGATCGTGCCGAGGCCGAGGATCGCGACGTTGGGCTGGTTGATCACCGGCAGGCCGAACAGGCCGCCGAAAACGCCGGGGTTGGTGATCGCGAAGGTGCCTTCGGCGACTTCCTCGGGCTTGAGCTTCTTGGCGCGAGCGCGTTCGGCGAGGTCGTTCATGGTGCGCGCGATACCGAGGAAATTCTTTTCTTCGGCGTTCTTGATCACCGGGACGATCAAGCCCCAGTCGAGAGCGACGGCGATGCCGATGTTGCATTCCTTGTGAAGAACGATGTTCGTGCCATCGACCGATGCATTGACCGTGGGGAACGCGCGGAGCGATTCGACGGCGGCGCGGACGAAGAACGGCATGAAGGTGAGCTTGGTGCCGGCCTGCTCTTCGAACTTGTTCTTCATCTTCGCGCGCAGGGTGGCGATGCCGGTGACGTCGGCTTCATCCACCGAGTACACATGCGGCGAAACGTGCTTGGAGAGCACCATGTGCTCGGCGATGCGCTGGCGCATCACGGACATGGGCTGCACTTCGTAATTGCCGAAGTACATTTTTTCGCGCGGCACGGCGTTTTCGAGAATGCTGCCGCCGGCGTGGGATCCCGCGGACGGAGGCGGCGGTGGCGGAGGAGCCGACGGGCGCTGAGGGGGAGCGGACGGCGCAGCTTGTTGCGGAGCGCTGGCAGAACCTGAAGGGCCACCTTCGACGGCGGCGAGAATGTCGGACTTCGAAACGCGGCCGCCTGCGCCGGTGCCGGGCACCTGCGCGACATCGATATTATTTTCGCGGGCAATCTTGCGCACGAGCGGTGAGCTGCGGACTTTGTCGCCCGAAGCCGTGACCGGCGCGGCAGGAGCGGGCGCTGGTGCAGCTTTCTGTGCCGGAGGCGGCGGTGCGGCGGCCGCGGGCCTCGCGGGAGTGGGCGGCGGCGCAGCAGCGGGTTTCGCGGCTTCTTGCTTCGCAGGCGCAGGAGCAGCGCCAGCCGAACCGGCTACGTCGATCACCGCGACGACGGTCTGAATGGGAACCGTCTGGCCCTCGTTGACTTTAATTTCTTTCAAGACGCCGGCGGACGGCGACGGAATTTCCGCATCGACTTTGTCGGTGGAAATTTCAAACAGCGGCTCGTCGCGCTCGATCTTGTCGCCGGGCTTTTTGAGCCACTTGGTGATGGTGCCTTCGAAAATGCTCTCGCCCATCTGGGGCATGATGACGTCGGTTGCCATGGCAGTTCTGCTCCTCTTTGTTCAACAAATCAAAAGGCGGCTCAACAAATCGAAAAGCGTTTAACGCAATCGGAAACAATCGCGCGGCAGCATCGCCGCGCGGACAAAACCTGAGAGAGATCCTTCGGCCGTGCACGGCCTCAGGATGACGGCCCGGTAACGACGTGGCCGCCTAAAAAACTACGCAGCGCTGAGGCACTCTTCGTGCCAGACGCCGGGAATCCCATCGAGCGTGTAAATCTCGTCGCCGCCGGTGAAGAATTCGACCTTCTTCACGTTGGCCGTGCGGCCGGCAAACTCGAGCTGCTCGGGCTCGAGTTCGTTGTGGTACTGGCCGGCTTCGAGGAAGTCCTCGAGAAACGGACGATCGGCGATCTTCACGCTCGTCCCGGCCGGAAACTCTGCATTGTTGACGCCTTTGGTCTTTCCCATGTTCCCCCGTGCGCTGCCCGCTTTAGTATTTTGCCAGTTCGCGCGCGGCCGCGACGACCTTTTCAGTGTTTGGCATGAAGTATTCTTCGAGCGTCGGCGAATAAGGCACGGGCGTATCGATCGCGGTGACTCGAGCGATCGGCCCATCGAGATCCTCAAACGCCCCTTCACAAACGATAGCGGCAATTTCGCCGGCAATGCCGCCGGTCTTCGTGTCTTCGTGAACGACAAGAAGCTTGTTGGTCTTCTTTACCGACGTGATGATCGCGTCGCGATCGAGAGGAAGCAGAGTGCGGAGGTCGATGACTTCCACATCGATTCCCTCTTTGGCGAGCTGTTCGGCGGCTTCCATCGATGTGTGTACCATCGCGGCATAGCTCAGGATGGTGAGGTCGCGCCCTTCGCGCCGGATGGCCGCCTTGCCGATGGGCACCAGGTGATCGCCCGCGGGCATTTCTTCCTTGATGCGGCGGTACAGATATTTGTGCTCGAAGAAAAGGACCGGGTTGTTGTCGCGAATCGCGGACTTCAGCAGGCCCTTGGCGTCCGCCGGAGTGGAAGGATAAATCACCTTCAGGCCGGGCGTATGAACGAAATACATTTCCGGGTTCGCGGAGTGAAACGGACCACCGTGAACGCCACCACCGGACGGCCCGCGGACGACGATCGGCACAGGCGCGCCCCAGAGGTAGTGCGATTTCGCGACGAAGTTCGTGATCTGGTTGAAGCAGCAGGCGATGAAATCGATGAACTGCATTTCGGCCACGGGACGCAGGCCGAGAAAGCTCATGCCGCAGGCCGCGCCGATGATGGCGGTTTCAGCGATGGGGGTTTCGATGACGCGTTCGCGCCCGAATTTTGCGAGCAGGCCGTCGGTGACTTTGAAGGCGCCGCCGTAGGCGCCGATGTCTTCCCCGATGGCGACGACGGCGGGATCGCGCTGCATTTCCTCCATCATGGCCTGGCGGATCGCCTCGACCATGGTAACGCCGGTTTGCGCGGGTGCTGCGGTTGGAGTCGCAAAGTGACTAGCCATCTCTAGCGTCCTCCCTTTCCTTGCGATTTACCGCCCTGCTTGCCGAAGGACTTCGCGCCACCCGATTTCGAGAAATTCTTGGCAGGACTCTTGGGCGTGAAATTTTTCGAATTGCCGTTCGCCGGAACGGCGGAATTTCTGCCCTTCTGCACGCGGCTGTACACCTTGGCTTCGGCGGTGTCGCGGAAAGCTTTGTCCTTGGGGCCGCGGCCGAAGGGGACGCGCGGACCTTCGGGCTCGGCGGCGCGTTCGGGTTCGACGAACTCATCCTCAGGGTAAATCGGCGGCACGGGTTTCGGCGGTACGGGCGCGACGGCCGGGCGCGGAGCAGGCTGCGGCTGAGCGGGCTTCGCTTGCTGGACTGTGTTTGGTTGCCGCGCTGGGTTGGCGTGCAGCACTGGGCGCGGCGCATCGGCGTGCTGCTGCGGTTTCTGTTGCGGCTTCTGGTGCTGCGAGTGGCCGCCGTTTGCGGATTTCAAGACCGAGGCGGCGTCACCCATGCCGGCCGGAAAATCGGAGAGCTTATAGGTGATGTCGATGCCGGAGCCCGGCGGCGTGACTTCGCTCATCGGGCGTTTGAACTCGGCGGAAATATCGTGGCAGCCGTCGCAGTAAACGCCTTCGGCGGCGAATTCAGGCGGCGGCATCGGCGAGTCTTCGGCGAACTGCTGGTCAACGTCGAGCAGCTTTTCGATCTTGGCGTCGAGTTCGGATTTCGTCTTGGCGTCCCAGATTTTATTGTCGGTGAGAAATTTCTCGTACAGCACGATGGGATCGCGCGACTTCCAGAAATCGAACATTTCCTTGGGAACGTATTCGGCGGGATCGTGCTGCGCGTGGCCTCGCATGCGCATGGTTTTCACTTCGATCAGGCGAGGGCCGCGTCCGGCGCGACACTCTTCGACAGCGTACTTGGTGTTGTTGAAGACGGCGACGACGTCGTTGCCATCGACGATCGAGCTTTGAATGCCGTAGGCGACGGCGCGGTCGGCGAGATTTTTCACCGGCACCTGGCGCGAAACGGGCGTCGAATAGGCCCACTGATTATTTTCAACGATCAGAACGAAAGGCGCCTTTTGCGCGGCGGCGAGGCCGAGGCCTTCGTGGAAGGCGCCGGTAGAACTGCCGCCGTCGCCGATCCATGTGAGAGCGACAATATTCTGGCCGAGGTAGCGGCCGGCCATCGCAACGCCGGTCATTACGGGGATCAGATCACCGAGCATGGAAATGGGCGAGACGATGTGCAGATCTTTGAGGTCGCCGAAGTGGCTGGTGCCGTCTTTGCCCTTGGTGGGCGAGGTGTATTTCGCCATGTGCTGCGTGAAGATGTCGCGCGGGGGAACGCCTTTGACGAGCAACGCGCCGATATTGCGGATCATGGGCGCGATCCAGTCGCGCTTTTCGACGGCGGACGCGGTACCGACCGAGACGGCTTCCTGGCCGAGGCTGGAGTAGAGGCCCCCGACGATTTTATTCTGGCGGAACAGGCGGACCATGCGCTCTTCCAGCTGGCGGTTGAGCTGCATGTAGTAATAAAGGTTGAGGTGCTGTTCGCGCGTGAGCGGCTGGCTCATGCTTCACTTCCTTTCGATGCGGAGACTGCGAGTTCGAGTTCGGCTGAGTTTGATGCCGCTATGTGGCTGAGATCGTTGCTCGCTTCGGCTGAAGCTGATACTTCGGATGCGGCCAGCGCTGCTGCGAATTCTTCGCGCGTGACTGGGACTATTGCGCTGCCGAACACTTCACCGAATTGCGTGACGAGGGCCTGTGCGACTTCGGCGCGCGAGACGGCGCGATTGAGAAGACGTTCGAGCGAGGCGGCGCGTTTCCCGGAAATGCCGCACGGAACGATCAAATCGAAATAGTTGAGGCTGGTGGTGGCATTGTACGCGAAGCCGTGCGAGGTGACCCAGCGGCTTAGGTGCACTCCGAGCGCGGCGAGTTTCTCTTCGCCGTTCGGGGTATCAACCCATATGCCGTGCTTGTCCTCGAACCGTTTGGCTTCGACGCCGAATGTCGCGCTGGCGCGAATCATGATTTCTTCGATCTGCTCGACGTACCAGCGGACGTCTTTCTTGTGCGCGGCGAGATCGAGAATCGGGTAGCCGACGATCTGGCCGGGGCCGTGGTAGGTGATGTCGCCGCCGCGATCCGTTGCGTGAAACTCGACGTTCATTTGCGCGAGGACGCCGTCTGCTGCTTTGAGATGTTCTCGCTTGCCGTTGCGGCCGAGCGTGATCACGTGCGGATGCTCGCACAGGAGCAATGTGTCGGGAATGTCGCCACGTTTGCGAGCCGCTACCGTGCGCGACTGCAGCTCCGAGGCTGGCGCGTAAGGGACGAGGCCGAGATCGACGACCCAGCACGTTTTTCGGGACGGTTGGCTCACAACTCTCTCAGACATCGATTCACGAACTGCCACAACTTTTCACAACTTGGCCGTGAAGGCCACGCCCGCGGGCGCCGTGAACCGCACGCGCCGCGAGCGCTGGAACGTCACAACTAAAAATTGATCGTCAAGCCGCGAACGCTGTTGTACGCATCGCCCAGCGCTTCCCAAACGGTGGGGTGCGCGTGGATTGTGGCGGCCATGTCGTCGAGCGTGCCTTCGAGGGCCAGCGTATTCACCGGCCCGGCGATAATTTCGGTAGCCAGCGGCCCGATGGCGTGAACGCCGAGAATTTCGCCGTACTTGGCGTCGGCGACGACTTTGATGAAGCCTTCGTGCGAGCCGAGGATCGTGGCTTTGCTGTTGCCGAGGAACGGGAACTTGCCGGTCTTTATTTCGTAGCCGGCTTCGCGCGCCTGTTTCTCGGTAAGACCGATGGAGCCGATCTGCGGTTCGCAGTACGTCGCGTTCGGGCAGCGCCTGCGGTCGAAAGGCTGAACGTCTTTACCGGCCATGCGACCGACGGCGATGATTCCTTCTTGCGATGCGGCGTGCGCGAGCTGCGGCTGGCCGGCGACGATGTCGCCGATGGCGTAGACGCCCGGCTCGTCTGTCTCCATGTAGGCGTTGGTGTGAACGAAGCCGCGCTCGACTTTGATTTTCGTTTTGTCGAGGCCGATGTTTTCGGTAAGCGGGCGGCGGCCTACGGCGATCAGCACTTTTTCGGCGTTGATGGTTTTCGAGGCGCCGGACTTGTCTTTGTAAACGACGGTCGCGCCGTTCGCGTCTTTCTTCACGGACTCGACTTTGGCTTCGAGTTCGATCTTCATGCCCTTCTTGACGAGGGCTTTGTGAAGCTCGGCGGAAATTTCTTCGTCTTCGAGAGGCACGACGCGCGTGACGGCTTCGAGCAGCGTGACGTCCGTGCCAAATGTCTTAAAGATCGAAGCGAATTCGACGCCGACCGCACCGCAGCCGACGACGATCATCGACCTCGGGATCGAGGTGAGGCCGAGGATTTCGCGATTGGTGAGAATCGTATCCTTATCAATCTCCACGCCGGGAAGCGAGCGCGCTTCGGAACCAGTGGCGAGCAGGATGTACTTGGTTTCGAGTTCGGTGACCTTGCCGTCTTTTTCCACCGAGACGCGGCCCGGACCGGCGATCTTGCCCCAGCCCGTGATCGATTCGACTTTATTCTTTTTGAAGAGCAGGCCGATGCCGCCGGCGTGCTTCTTCACGATTTTGTCTTTGCGGCCCAGGATCGACGGCCAATTGATCTTCACGTCTTTGGCTTCGAAGCCGAATTCCTCGGCGCGCTTGAAATGTTCGTAGATGTCGGCGTGGTGGAGAAACACTTTGGTGGGAATGCAGCCGACGTGGAGGCACGTCCCACCCAAGAATGAATCTTTTTCGACGACGGCGACTTTCAGGCCCCACTGCGCGGCGCGAATCGCAGCCACATATCCGCCGGGACCACTACCAATTACAACGAGATCGTATTTAGCCAACCCAGTTCTCCCTTGCAGTTTTCAAAGAAGCGACGAGCCATTCGATGCGCGGTGGGTTCGTCAGGATTGCGGGCAACACCCTACGCAAACGCTTGATTTTAACAGCCGTACGGGAGCGTCGCAACCGGGATTGGGATGGGGAAGCGGGTAAAGTGAGGGCGGGCGCCAGTCCATTTTGGTTTGACGTAGCTGAGCCAGTGTGAAACTTTCGCTGACGCTTTCTCGTACCATCAGTCAAACGTACTGAGATTCCAGGAGTGTGCCCATGAGTTTGAGTTCCCAACCCAGCCCGATGGCCGTGGATACGCGTTTCAGCCCGGCGCCGCCCCAGCCCCCCACTGCGCTGCACAAGACATTTATTGGGCCGAATGGATTGCGTGCTGGATGGCGCATCTTGATCTTCGTTGCGCTTTTCGTCGCGCAAGGCAAAGTGCTGAATATCGTGCTACACAGAATCCCGGCCGTAGTCGCTATGCACAAGGGATTGCCACCCGACGTGATGACGCCGGGCGTGCTGATGTTTGACGAAGGGTTGTCGGTCGCGCTACTGCTGCTCACGGCGTTCTGGATGACGCTGATCGAGAAGCGTTCGTTCGCGGATTACTACCTGCCGATCAATGAAGCATTCGGCAAGCGATTCTGGCAGGGCGTGCCGTACGGATTCGCGATGCTGTCTGCGTTGATGGCGATCATCGCGGCGCTGCACGGATTTTCGATTCAAGGCTTCGTTACGGCGGGTGCTGTGGCTCTGAAATTCGCATTGCTCTACGCGATAGGGTTCTTCTTCGTGGGCATGACGGAAGAATTCCTAATGCGCGGATATCTCCAGTCCGCGCTCGGATCGGGAATCGGGTTCTGGCCTGCGGCGCTTGTGCTTTCTTTTCTCTTTGGCTTGGGCCACATCCAAAATATAGGCGAGGATTGGTTCGGAGCGGTGATGGCGGGGTCTTTTGGAATCCTCGCGGCGTTTGCGCTGTTTCGCACCGGCAACATCTGGTTCGCGATCGGGATGCACCTCGGCTGGGACTGGGGCGAGACATTCTTTTACGGAGTCCCGGACAGCGGCCTGAAAGGGACGAATTACCTGCTCAATGGCGTATTGCGCGGCCCGCACTGGATTTCCGGCGGCAGCGTTGGGCCTGAGGGCAGTGTGTTCGCGCTCGTCGTGCTCTTGCTTGCCGGAGTCGGGATTCATTTTCTATTTCCCGCAAAGCAAGTGGCTGCTTAGCGTTTCCAAAGCCTGGAATCCTTTCCTTCACAATCAGCATCTACATGTGGTCGCGGGCCGGTAAAGTTTCCGGCTTGCGGCCCTTTTTGCCGCGGAGCGCATCGAAGAGAAACTCCGGTTTCTTCCCGAGCAACATGCGCGATTTGACAGCGGTGGGAAGGACTCGTTAAAATCGCGGGCTTTGAGTGAGGCGTTTGGGCTCACCTAGGGAACAATCGATGGACAAGAAACGACTGGATTACTACAAGAAAAAGCTGGTGACGCGGCGCGAGGAACTGGCGCGCGGCATCCTGAGAACCGAGCAGGAAGGACGCGAGGCCGACGAGGATCCCACCGTGGATCTCGCCGACAAGGCTGCCAATTCCTACACCAAGGAATTTCTCTTCGGCCAAACGCATAACGAACGCACGATGCTGGCGCTGGTGGACAACGCGCTGATCCGCATCAAAGACGGCACGTTTGGCGAGTGCGATTCGTGCCACGAAGAACTTCAACAGAAGCGGCTGGAAGCGGTGCCCTGGACGCGGTACTGCATCAGCTGCCAAGAGAAAAAGGAACAGGGGCTGCTGTAAGCCCCTGTTCGGTTTTACCCGTACCGCTGTGCCCTTCCCTGAGATTTTCTCCGCCGCAGCTTGACCTGTGCGCCGTTGTGTAACTGGTCCCGCTAAAACTTTTTACGCACGTCACGAATCGGTTATATAAGGTGGGTGTGTTTCTACGCTCCACGCTCGAAGCGTTGGCGTCTGTGCTGGCGCCGGCGCCGTGCCGGCTTTGCGCCAAGCCGCTGCTGAACGCGAGCCGCATACCGATTTGCCCGGAGTGCCTCGCATCGTTTGTGCCGATTGGCGAGCCGATATGCCAGTGCTGCGGGCGGCCGTTTCCGGCGATCGTTGCGGAGCACGCGACTGCGAGTGGCGCTGCGCCGCTCACCCTGTGCCGGCTGTGCCGGGAAAATACTTTTGCATTTGCGCGCGCGCGAAGCTTCGGCGTGTACGACACTGCGCTGCACAACGCGATCCTGCTACTGAAGTACGAAGAGCTGACGCGGCTTGGCCACTGGTTCGCGGAGCGCCTCGCGGAAGTGGCTGCGCGCGAAGCCGAGCTTTTTCAGGCGGACGTGGTGGTGCCGGTTCCGCTTCATCCCGCGCGGCAACGCGAGCGCGGTTACAACCAGGCCGAGCTAATCGCGCGTCCTCTCGCGAAGAAGCTCGGCATTAAGCAAGGATCGTATTTGTTGATGCGCACAAGGCCGCGGCCGGCGCGGCTGGTGCTTTCGCGCAAAGAGCACTGGGAATCCGTGCGTGGCGCGTATGCCACGCGAAAAGGGCTGCGGGTGGACAAACTTCGAGTGCTGCTGGTGGATGACGTGATGACGACCGGAGCGACGCTCGATGCATGTTCGCGTGCATTGAAGAGCGCGGGCGCGGCTTCGGTGGTGGGTCTGACGGTGGCGCGGGTTACATCCGGCCTGGGACCGCTGCCGGCGCCTGCTATGCCGACACGTAAGGCGGGTGCGCCAGTCTCGAAACATTCATAATCGGGAAACTAGCGGCGCATAGGCTGCATCTACTATACTTTGTACAGAGTCAGGTGAGAGTTTTTCGAGCGACGCGAGGGCGGCGCAAATGGAAAACCGACACAAAAGCGGACTAAGACCGCGGCCTGTAATGGGCCGAGCCGGAGTTGCGCCCGACTCGGCGAAATCCAAGCTCGCCGCTGCTGCCACCCCCAGCCGTCCCTCCGTGATGCAAGCCCCCGTACTTGTTCTGAACGCGACCTTCGAGCCCATTAATGTGACTGCCGTTCGCCGAGCGCTTGTGCTCCTGCTGAAGGGCGTGGCGCAGGCGGAAGAGACGAATTCCTCGAACGTGCATTCCACGAAAAGCGCGATGCAGGTGCCGAGCGTAATTCGCCTGCTGAGCTACCGGCACATTCCGCAACAGAGCCGGGCGCTCTCGCGGAAAAATATTTTGCTGCGCGACCGGAACACCTGCCAATTCTGCGCGCGAATTTTTCCGACCTCGGAATTGACGCTGGACCACGTGATGCCGCGATCGCGCGGCGGACGCTCTTCGTGGGAAAACCTGGTGGCCTGCTGCTACGCCTGCAACAACCGCAAGGGCGACCGCACGCCGGAAGAAGCGGGGATCAAACTGCAGCGCCGGCCTCGGCCTTTTACGCTGCACACTTCGCGCCAGCTGATGCGCCTGATCGGGCATCGCGACGAAAAATGGCGCAAATATCTTTTTTACTAATCACTTCCAGCATTTTTCTTCGCCGTGAAAACAATGCAACCTTTTCCGAGAACGCGCGTCTAATTTTATAACTGCTTCTAGGACACACCCCGGGAAGTGGCACCGGCCTAATCCGGACCACTTCCTCTCCTTTTTTCTGGCTTCTATTTTTGAATACTCTGCAAAACCGATTTTCTACTGGCGAAACAGCACTTTAATTCCGCTGCGCCATTTTTCGTTCAGGCCGATTTTTGTGATTTGAATTTCCGGCGAAAGATATTTTAAAAGCGTTGCCGTGGACGGATGGAATTGAAATCCCGATGCGACCAGCCACACCAGCGGCGGGCGTGAATCGATTTCGACGCCGGTGAAATATCCTTCGGCGTGAAAATCGTTTTGTAATTGGTGGCGGCGGACCCGCAGCCAGTAATCTACGGCTTGTAGCGGCAGCTGAATATCTTCCTTGGCCTTCAGCTCGATCACCACGAGCCTTCCCTGCCGCGTAATGCCGAGCAGATCCACAATGCCGCGGCCGTTGGCCGTGAGCGCGGGAACCTGCGAATAAAAAAATCGCTGGTCGAGCTGCGCGTCGATGCGCGTGGGTTCTTGGATGGCCATGGATTCGAGCCAGCGTTCGGGTGATGCACGGAACATCCAGTGATTGACGTCGCGCGCTTCGGCGTTCCGGTGGAGATCGAGTTGGTGCAGAATCTTTTCCAGCGCGCGTTCGCTCTTTTCAGTGAGCGGCTTTTGCGCGTTGCCCAGGCCGAAGAGGACGCCTTCGCGCGTCCAGCGCGCGAAGGCGAGACCTTTGAAACAAAACGCGACTTCTTTCGCGTCAGGGCTTGGCCGCAGTTCGATTTGTGCTGCGGGGTTTGGCCACATCGCGCGGATTCTGCCGAACGCGTCTTGCGCTCGCGTGAGTGCGGCTTCCACATCGCGCCGCGGAACCAGCCAGCTTTTCAAATTCCCCGCGTCGGAGGTGGGCACACGGCGCATTTCGGCGTCGTGGCCGACCATCTCGAAAATTTCGACGCGAGCGCTCCCGGTGGAAATGCCGGGAAGCTTTTCGGAGATTGACGCCGCACCGCCTGCGGGAACGAATAGGCGCAAGCCTTCGATCGCACGCTTCGCGGAGTGGCTGCGCGCCCAATCGAGCCAGATCAGCCCGAAAGCCAGCATGCCTTCGATCGAAGCGGCAGTTTCTTCGCTCGACGCGGCGAGCAAAGCCCAGGCGCGCGGACCTTCATGCATGACTCCGCGCACATAGATTCCCGAGAAGGAATGTTCCAGATCCGGCGACGCGGTGAGCGAATCGACAATCGCGTCTGGAAAACGCTCCGCGAGGATGCGCTCGAAGCGCGCGCGGAACTGCTCGCGGCTGACGCGATTTTCAGGCCGCGCGGAATCGCGCCGCAAAAATTCAAGTTTCACGGGCTTGGCGCGACCGAATTTCCTCACGTCGAGCACGACGCGTTGGCTGGATTGCTCGCGAATGCTCACGATGCGACGCGTGAGATTCCGCGCATCCGACCAGAGATGGACGACGGGATCGCGGCCTTCGGTTTTCAATTCGTACTGAAACGCAGCCAGATCAGCGAGCCACTCGCCGTCTTCGCGCACCTCGGCCGTCCCCGACGCGGCGAATTCCGCGAGCGCGAGATCGAGCGCCTGCCATTCCGTCGCGTCGAGGGCGTCGGAGCCCTGAGGCAATTTCCGGACGGCGTTATCGGCGGCCTGAGAGGCAGCGCGTTTCATTTGTAGGTCCTTCTGGGGCGGGACAGCTGTGCAGCTATTCTAGTACGAGGCCCGTGACGTGTATAGAAGGGTACTGATGATTCCACTCGTCGGAGAGGTGCTCGAGGGTGACCTGGAAGTCGCGGCGCTCGCCGGCCGGAAGCGGCGCGGCATCGGGCGGGATGAGCGATTCGGTTTCCCGCAGGACCACTTGATTGAGGTTGTCGCGAAACTCGACCTGCACCTGGATCGCTTTGATGTCTTTGTTGCCCTGGTTCGCGAGCGTGCCCGCGACGTAGGTGAAATCCTGATTCAGAAAATTCTGGGCGTGAGCGAGCTTGATGTCGTCAAAGTGGATGCGGTCCGAGTACGCCTGTTCGGCCGCGCCGTAGGGCAGCTTGATTTCCGCGGCAGGCGCTTTGCGCGTGTGCATCACCACAGCCACGATGATCGCGACGACGATCGCGCAGATCACCAGGCCCGCGGCGAACGCTACGGGAAACTGGCTGCGCTGGTCTTTGTAGGAGCTCTCGCCCGGTTCCATCGGAATTTCCTGAGTGGCGTGCGGATAAATGCCGCAGCGATTTGATTCAGCGCAAGCCCGAAAGGGCTGCCCGCGCTTCCCCGCTCTGCTGAACTGAACCTAGCGACCGAAAGAGAGCCGGAGAATCAGCGGCTCGGGCAATCCCGCGGTGGCCATGCGTTTCTGCACGTCTTCAATGTCGTACGGCACGCGCCAGAATTCGACCGTGTTATTCGAGAGATCCGCGATCGCGAAGGCCGAGCGCGTGTCTCCGTCGCGCGGCTGCCCGATCGAGCCGGGATTCAGCAGGTACGTCGTCTCTACATCAGTCGTCAAAGTGGAGAAATTTGTTCCCGCAGGTGGCTTGAAATGCAGGACACCGACTTTATTGTCGAAAAGGGTGAAACCGCCCTGCAGGTGCGTATGGCCGAAGAAAGTGACCTGCGCGCGGGCGTCGAGCAGGCTATCGAGCGCTTGCGCGGGCGCGAAGACATACTCGTCTTCGTCGCGGAAGGCGCCGTGAACCATCATGAAGGTATCGACGGTGATCGGGCCGGTGGGCAGCTTTTCAAGCCACTCGCGATTTTCGGGGCGGAGATGGTCGCGCGTCCAAAGAGCCACGTTGCGCGCGACGGGATTGAAATCGTCGGCGTTGGCAAGGCCGGAGCCGGCCTTGTCATGATTGCCGCGGATGGTGGTCGCGTCGATTTCGCGGATGCGATCGACTACTTCGTTGGGGTCGGGGCCGTACCCCACAACGTCGCCTAGGCAGACGACTTTGTCCCAGCGGCCTTTGACCGTGTCGAGCACGGTGTCGAGCGCCGTGAGGTTTGCGTGGATGTCACTCAGAATCAGATAACGCATTCAGCGTCCCCTCGCCACAAGCGGCAAATTATAGTCGAACAGTGGGGCGGAATGCACGAAATCGCTGAGGGGCATGGTGTTACGGGAGACGCGGTCTAGTACGCGGCGCTCGGAGCTGCGCTGCTCGTTAGCGGATGAGCATGCAGTCGCCGTAACTGTAGAAGCGGTAACCGGTGGCGACGGCGTGATTGTAGGCGCGGAGGATATTTTCGCGGCCGGCCAGCGTGGCGACGAGAGCGAGCAGGCTGGATTGGGGCAGGTGGAAATTTGTGAGGAGTTGATCCACTACGCTGACGGGCTTGCCGGGGTAGAGGAAGATTGTGGCTTCGGCGCGGCCGGCGCGCGGCAAGGCGTACGCGGATTTGTTCGCGGCGTCTTCGAGGGCGCGGACGACTGTGGTGCCTACGGCGAGGATCGGGCGACGCGCTTGCTTCGCGCGGGCGATCGCGTCGGCAGGGGCTTCGGAGATTTCGTAGGTCTCGGCGTGGATTTTGTGGTCTTCGAGGATTTCGGTGCGAACCGGTTCGAAGGTGCCGAGGCCGACGTCGAGAGTGATTTCGGCGATTTCGATTTGTCGGTCTTTGAGGCGCTGGAGTGTGGCGGGCGTGAAGTGAAGGCCGGCGGTGGGCGCGGCGACGGCAGTGCCTTCGCGGGCGTACACAGTTTGGTAGCGGTCGCGGTCGTCGTCGTCGTCTTCTCTCTTGATGTAGGGCGGCAGCGGGATGTGGCCAAGATTGGCGACGGCTTCGTGGAAATTCGCGACGGGCGCGAAGCGCAGTATGCGGAGGCCGAAGTCGCCGCGTTCTTCGACCTCGGCTTCGAGTATGGCGCCTGCGCCGAATACGATGTGCTCGCCGACGGGCATCTTGCGACCTGGCTTGACGAGCGCTTCCCAGCGATCGTTGCCGAGCGGCCTCACGAGCAGGACTTCGATCTCGGCAGTCAGGTGCAGCGCGCGCTCGGGATTTTCTTTGCCCGGCGGCGCGGCGTGGATCCCTTTTCGGCGGCCGAATAGGCGCGCGGGCAGCACGCGGGCGTTATTGAGGACGATCAGTTCGTCGCCGCGCAGAAGCTCGGGTAGTTCGCGGAATTGGCGGTCACTGAAGGCGCCGGTTTCGCGGTTGAGTTCGAGCATGCGCGATGCGTCGCGCGTCGCGAGCGGGCGCTGCGCGATCTGCTCCGGCGGAAGATGGAAGTCGAAATCGCTGAGATTCATTGTGAATGCGTACGGCTGGCGGCGCTCGTGCGACTATGCTAAAGACTCGTGCGCGGCGGCCGCTTCGTGCGTGTTGATCGATGCGCGTTTACATTCGCGAATCCATTGTAGCGAATTGGCGGCGCGATTCCCTTTTTCGAGGTCCTTTGTGGCTTTTGCACGTGATCGTGAACCTTCGGTAGTGATTAGCGCGCGTGGCGTGGAACGACTGCGCTCCGGGCACTGGTGGGTGTACCGCAGCGACGTGAAACCTGGCGGCGCGGAGGCGGGCGCGATCGTTCGCGTGAACGACGAGCGCGGCAATTTTCAGGGGCGCGCGTTCTACAGCGACCGTTCGCAGATCGCCGTTCGTTTGCTCACGCGGGAAGACGTGGCGGTTGATCGCAAGTTTTTTGCGTCGCGGCTGCGGCAGGCAGCGGACTATCGTCGGCTCGTGGTGGAAGACACGGACGCGTATCGCCTCGTGCATGGCGAGGCGGACCATCTCCCCTCGATCATCGTGGATCGCTACGGCGACTACTTCGTGATTCAGACGCTGAGCCAGACGGCCGAAAAGCAAAAGAGCGTGATCGTCGATCTGCTGGTCGAGATGTTCCAGCCGAAGGGAGTGCTCGAGCGGAACGATCCCAAGGTGCGGCTGCTGGAGAATCTCGAGCAGAAAGTGGGCGTGCTGTACGGCGAAGTGCCGAATGAGATCGTGTCGAAGGAGAACGGCGTTTCGTTTGTGTACGACCTGGCCGGCGGGCAGAAGACGGGCGGCTTCCTCGACCAGCGCGAGAATCACTGGGCCGCGCGGCGCTATTCGAAGGGCGAGGTGCTGGACTGTTTCAGCTATCAGGGCGGATTTGCGCTCACAGTCGCGGCGAACTGCGACCACGTGGAAGCGGTGGACATGGCGCCGGCGGCAATCGCAGCGTCGCGGCGAAATCAGGAACTGAACAAGATCTCAAACGTCACGTTTCGCGAGGCCAACACATTCGACGTGCTGAAGGAGTACGACGAACTGGACCGGCGATTCGACACGATCATCCTCGATCCGCCGGCGTTTGCGAAGAATCGCGACTCGATCCCCGCGGCGCAACGCGGCTACAAGGAAATCAATCTTCGGGCGTTGAAGCTGCTGAAACCGGGCGGGTATCTAATCACGTGCTCGTGCTCGTACCACATCAGCGAGGCGCTGCTGCTGCAGATCGTGGCGGAAGCGGCGAACGACGCCCGGAAGTCCATCGTCGTGGCTGAGCGGAGGATGCAGGCTCAGGATCATCCGGTGCTGCTGACGATGCCGGAGACGCTCTATCTTAAGTGCCTTATTTTCAGAGTAATCGACTAGACCCGTGCTCGTAAGTTGCTCAAATTACGGATATAACATAACACTTGACAATGCGACGCGCATATTTTATTATGCTCTCACGCTAACCTATAGCGGAATACTCTTGGATGGAGGCGCGCCGACCGGCCTACGCCGCCCCGCCCTCTTTCTACATCCAGAGAAAAGTGAGAAACTCCGCCCATGATTCGTTTTGATAAGTTGACCGTAAAGGCCCAGGAAGCGCTGCAAGCCGCGCAAGAGCTTGGCAGCCGCGAGGGCCAACAACAAATTGAACCACTGCACCTGCTCTGGGCGCTCGTCGCGCAGGGTGACGGTGTGGTGCCGCCGCTGCTGGAAAAGCTTGGCGTGTCGCCAACCGCGCTCGCGAGCGAAGCTGAGAAGGCGATCGCGCGCCTGCCCAAAGTATCGGGCGCCGGCCAGCAGTATTTGAGCGAGGCTTCGAACCGCGTGCTGGAGCGCGCGTTTGACGAAGCGAAGAGCCTGAAGGACGAGTACGTTTCGACTGAGCACATTCTGCTTGCGATCGCCGCCGAATCGAAGGACCCGGCCGGGCAGCTCTTGACGCGAAAAGGCGCGACGCGCGATTCGATTTTGCAGGCGATGGCCGCGATTCGCGGAAGCCATCGCGTTACATCGCAAAATCCTGAAGCGAGCTATCGCGCGCTCGAGCAGTACGCGAAAGACCTCACCGAAATGGCGCGGCGCGGAAAGATCGATCCGGTGATCGGCCGCGATGAAGAGATCCGCCGCGTGATGCAGATCCTCGCGCGCCGCACGAAGAACAATCCCGTGCTGATCGGCGAACCTGGCGTCGGCAAAACCGCCATTGTGGAAGGCCTCGCGACGCGTATCGTTTCCGGCGACGTGCCGGAAGTGTTGAAGACCAAGCGCATCGTGTCTCTCGATCTCGCGTCGCTGATCGCGGGCGCAAAGTATCGCGGTGAGTTCGAAGACCGTCTGAAGGCGTTGCTCAAAGAAGTCACCGAGTCCGACGGACAGATCATTCTTTTCATCGACGAGCTGCACACGCTCGTCGGTGCGGGATCGGCCGAAGGCTCGATGGACGCTTCGAACATGCTGAAGCCTGCGCTTGCGCGCGGCGAGCTGCGCGCCATCGGCGCGACCACGCTCAACGAATACCGCAAGTACATCGAGAAAGATCCCGCGCTCGAGCGCCGCTTCCAGCCCGTGTTCGTGGCGGAACCGTCGGTGGAAGATACGATCGCGATTCTGCGCGGCTTGAAGGAACGCTACGAAGTGCATCACGGAGTGCGCATTAAGGATGCCGCAATCGTGGCCGCCGCAATTCTTTCGCAGCGCTACATCACCGACCGTTTCCTGCCGGACAAAGCGATCGACTTGGTGGACGAATCGGCCGCAGGACTGCGCATGGAGATCGATTCCCTGCCCGCGGACATTGACCAGATCGAGCGCCACATCATGCAGCTCGAAATCGAGCGGCAGGCGATGACGAAAGAGTCCGACTCCGCGTCGCGCGAGCGCTTGAAGCAGATCGACAAGGAACTGAGCGGGCTGCGCGAGAAATCGAACGCGCTGAAAGCGCACTGGCAGACGGAAAAAGATGCCATTGGCAAAATCCGCAGCCGCAAAGAAGAGATCGACCGGCTGAAAACTGAAGAGCAGCAATATGAGCGCTCTGGCGATCTCTCGAAGGTGGCGGAAATCCGCTACGGCAAACTTTCCACCGCGGAAAAAGAATTGAAGACCGCGCAAGACCGCCTGGGCGAACTGCAAAAAGATCACCCGATGCTGAAGGAAGAAGTGGGCGAGGAAGAAATCGCCAAGATCGTCAGCAAGTGGACCGGCATTCCTGCGGGACGCCTGCTCGAAGGCGAAGTGCAGAAGCTCATTCACATGGAAGAGCGGCTGCGCGAACGCGTAGTCGGGCAAGACGATGCGCTGGCCGTGGTGGCGAACGCGATTCGCCGGAGCCGCTCCGGCTTGAGCGATCCGAATCGCCCCATTGGCTCGTTTCTTTTCCTCGGGCCGACCGGCGTGGGCAAAACTGAACTGACGCGCGCCGTGGCGGAATTTCTTTTCGACGACGAACGCGCGATCGTGCGGCTCGACATGTCCGAATACATGGAGAAACACTCTGTCGCCCGCCTGATCGGCGCGCCTCCGGGCTACGTGGGCTACGAAGAGGGCGGCCAGCTTTCGGAAGCAGTGCGTCGCCGCCCTTATTCCGTGGTGCTTTTCGACGAAATCGAAAAGGCGAACCCGGACGTCTTCAACATCCTGCTGCAGATTCTCGACGACGGCCGCCTCACCGACGGAAAAGGCCGCACGGTGGATTTCCGCAACACGGTGATCATGATGACGTCGAACGTCGGCTCGGCGGCGATTTTCGAGCTAATGGAGAAAGATCCGAAGAAAGCGCGCGAAGAAGCGCTCGCGGCGTTGCGCGAAGTGTTCCGTCCAGAATTTTTGAATCGCATCGACGACATCGTCGTGTTCAAGCCGCTGGGCAAGGATCAGATCGAGCACATCATCGACCTGCAGCTCGCGCACTTGCTGAAGCGGCTCGGCGAACGCCAGATCAAGCTGAAGCTCACGGCGGCGGCGAAGACGCTGCTCTTCAAAGAGGGCTACGATCCGGTGTACGGCGCGCGTCCGATGAAACGGGCCATTCAAAAGCTGATCCAGGATCCGCTCGCATTGAAGATTCTCGACGGCGCGGTGAAAGCGGGCCAAACTGTGAAGGTCGATGCCGACGCGAAGTCCGGCGAAATGAAGTTCGCGCCGGAATCAGCGAAGGCCGGCGTCGCATCCTAAGTATCGTCGTCCGTGTGCCGGTCGCGCAAAGCGGCCGGCACGCATGAGGTACCAGCCATGAATACGATTAAGACCACATTTCTTCTTACGGCCATGACGTTGTTTCTTTTGTTTGTAGGCGGAGCGCTAGCGGGACGCGGCGGCCTGATCCTCGCGCTGTTCGTCGCGATTCTGATGAATGGCGGCGCGTACTTCTTCTCGGACAAGATCGCGCTGAAGTCCGCTGGCGCAGTTCCGATTTCACGCGAGGAATCTCCGCGACTTTATGAAGTGATGGAACGCCTCGCGGGGAAGGCGAATCTGCCGATGCCGAAGCTGTATCTGGTTCCGCAAGCCGCGCCGAACGCTTTCGCGACGGGACGCAATCCGAGCCACGCGTCGGTAGCCGTGACGCAAGGTTTGATGGAACTGATGAACGATGACGAACTCGAAGGCGTAATCGCGCACGAGCTTTCGCACGTTCGCAACTACGACATTCTTACGTCGTCGATTGCCGCAACGCTTGCCGGCGCAATTACGATGCTCGCCAGATTTGGCGGAATGTTTGGCGGCCGCGGACGAGGCCGCGACAACGGCGGCGCCATTATGGCGCTGGCGATGCTGATACTCGCGCCGCTCGGAGCGCTACTACTGCAGATGGGAATTTCGCGCAGCCGCGAATATCAGGCGGACGAATCCGGTGTGCAGATGGTGGGCCACGCGAACGGCTTGATCAGCGCTCTCGGAAAATTGGGCGCGTACAACCAGCGCATTCCGAGCCAGATCCCGCCGACCACGGCAGCGCTGTGCATCGTGCAGCCGATGGCGATCCGCCAAATGTTCGCAAACCTCTTCAGCACGCATCCGCCGCTTTCGGATCGCATCGCGCGGCTGCAGGCGATGACGATCGTACCGAGCCGCTAAAAAAAAGAGCACCGGACATAAGATAACGCCACACAGGCAACATCGGCCTGTGCCACCTGCTTTTCTCGCCGAATGTGGCTCCCGCTAGGGCGAGGTTGAGTGCCAGCAGCTCGATGGTCAAACCCGCACGTCGCAGAATGTGAGGTGCGCACAGGCACGAATGCCTGTGCCACTCTGGCCGTTTGGGCGTGTCAGACCAACCACGCAGAAATGTTAACCTGACGTAAAAATTGCACAGCCTGTAGGGGTATCGCCCCACCCCGTCTCACTTTGGGAATCGGTAAGAGACCTATTTTCAGAGCATTACAGTCCCGCAGCCCAATTCAGGAATTTGGCCCTCCCCCTGCATTTACCCAAACACGCAAGGGATTTCCGGAGGACACTGAAATGAGTATCGAAAACGACGACGTGGTGATCGCTGAGAACCAGGGCACTCCTCGCTGGGTGGGCGTGGGAGTGGTAGCTCTGGCTGTGATTTCGCTCGCCGGGCTCGGCGTGGGCTGGTCGGCATCGACCCGCTCCAAGGAACTGGCGCAGACGGTTGCGTCGCAAAAAGATCAGCTATCGCACAACGAAGAAGTGCTCGGCCAGCGGCTCGCGAAGGCCGAAGACACCAACGCACAGCTCGAGGGCGAGCTCAGCGTAGTGACCGACAAGATGAAGCTCACCGAAGGCGAGCTCTCGAAGGCGCGCTCGCAGGCGAAGAAGATTAAGGAAGACGACGCGGCGCAGCTCGCGGACCTGCAGAACCAGACCAACGCGCAGCTCGCGACGAAGGCGAGCACGGATGACGTAAGCAAGCTCGGCACGGACGTCACCGGCGTGAAGACCGACCTCGACGCGACCAAGAACAATTTGCAGATGGCCCGCGGCGAATTCGGCACGCTGATCGCGCGCAACCACGACGAAGTGGAAGAGCTTCGCCGGCTGGGTGAGCGCGACTACTACGAGTTCAACATCGAGAAGAAGAACTCGCGCGAGAAAGTGGGCAACCTGATGGTGGAGCTGCACAACACCAACTCGAAGAAGAGCCAGTACGCCGTGACGATCTTCGTGGACGATCAGCGCCACGAGAAGAAGAACATGACGGCGAACGAACCGCTGTACCTCTTCGAGAACGGCCAACATGCGCCGCTGGAGTTCGTGGTGAACTCGGTGGGCAAAGACAAAATCCAGGGCTACCTGAGCGTGCCGAAGGCCAACACGACGCACGCGCAGGCAGTGACCGGCGGCAACTAAGCCGGCGCTCGAAAAGCAAGCTTCATGCTTTGATTTGATGGCGGGTGCAAAAAGAAAAGGGGCGTCGAAAGACGCCCCTTTTTTGTGCGTGCAGCACGATCCCGATTTTGCGCAGCTCGACGCGAGTAAGCAATAGCGAACGCGATGCGATGGTGGCGAACTACGCGGTGCGCTTGGCGGCCTTCACCTTGCGGTGATGAAGCTCTTTCGCGAGCTTGGGCAGCTTATCGAACGCGAACTTGCCGGCCTCGAATGCCTTCACTTTCGATTTTGCGGCCTTGCGGCGGCGGCGCTGGCGCTTCTGCGCCACGTAGCGCTTGTCATGAGCCATGAATTCCTCCAATAAAATGCGACTCTCAATTGTAGCGGACCAGGAAAAGGATGCAAGGCTCGGCGCTGATTTTCGAGGGGAGTTCAGCTAGCATGGTGACGCTATGACGGCCACGGCGATTTACGCGACAAAGATTATTGCGCCCCAGGAAGAGTTTACAGATTGCGTGATGACGATCGTGGACGGCCGGATCACCTACATCGGCCCGCGCGACGAAGCGCACATCCCGCCGGGAGCGGCGGACTACGTAGCGTCTAACCTGACGGTAGTTCCCGGATTTGTGGACGTGCATATTCACGGCGCGGGCGGGCGCGACGTGATGGAAGCGACGCCCGAAGCGCTGGACAAGATCACGGCGACGGTGGCGCGATTTGGTACGACGTCCATGGTAGCGACCACGGTGACGGCTCCGGTGGACGCGACGTGCCGCAGCCTGGAAGGCATCGCGAAATATATTCGCGCGCAGAAGCCGGCGGCAGAGCGCACGCGCTTCGGCGCGGAAATTCTGGGCATTCACCTGGAAGGGCCTTTCATCGCGCACGCGCGCCGCGGGGTGCATCCGACGCAGTCGATCGCGCCGCCGTCGATCCCTGTATTCAAGCAACTATTCGCAGCGGCAGACGGCCTGGTGAAAATGATTACGATCGCTCCGGAAATTCCGGGCGCGATCGATTTGATTCATGCGGCGACAGCGGAGGGTGTGGTGGTCGGCATCGGCCACACCAACGCAACGTACGAACAGGCGCGCGCGGCAATCGATGCGGGCGCGCGGCACGGCGTGCATGTTTACAACGCGATGCGCCCGTTCACGCACAGGGATCCGGGCGTGATTGCCGCGATTCTAACGGATACGGATGTGACCGCTGAAGTGATTGCGGACAATGTGCATGTGGCGGGGCCGGCGATGCAGGTGCTGCTCGGGACCAAGGGATTCGACACCGTGATCGCGATCAGCGACGGAATTTCCGCCACGGGAATGCCGGACGGCAAATACCGGCTTGGAGAAATTGAAGTGGATGTTTCGAAGGGCGTGGCGCGCAACGCTGAAGGCAATCTGGCGGGCAGCACGCTCACGCTCGATCGCGCAATACGCAATTTGGTGAACCTCGGCGTGCCGTTTGCGGATGCGGTGCGGATGGCGACGATTCTTCCCGCGCGGCGGCTCGGCGTCGCGGGCAAAAAGGGGATTCTCGCGGTGGGCGCGGACGCGGACATCGTGGTGCTCACGCCTGAGATGCGGCTTGCGGGCGTGATGACCTGCGGCGTCGGTCTCAGCTAGACACACCAACTCCTCTAGGAATTACAGGGAAACGCGAGAAGCAAGTGCCGCGCTAAAGGCCGCGGCGCTACATTTACTTCTTAAGGAAATTCGAGATCGGGCAGTTGTGCGCGACGTTGAGCGGGATATTCAATTCCGAGGAAAGTTTGCAGGGATCAAACGGGCTAAGCGAGAAATAACGGCCGTCTGTGGTGCCGATCGTGGGCACCTTTCGTTTGCCGTTGTTGACCTTCATCACCAGCGCCGCAGCATCCGGATCGTCGTCAATATTCACTTCACGAAACGACACGCCGCGCTCGCGGAGAAAGTTTTTCGCGCGCCGGCAATCGCCGCACCAGCATGTGGAATAAATGACTACGTCGCTCATTGGGCCGTGTTTCTCACTATAACCAATTGGATGCGGCAGAGCGTAAGCGGTTTCGGCCGTGTGTTGAAGGAAACAATGGGGTTAGCTCAACGGGTGGGCTGTAATTCACGAGCCGGGCTGCCGGTCTTCTCAGCCGCCTGGACGCGCACCGTAGCGCGCGCGATGGCGGCATTGGCGCGTTCCCAGTCTTCTTCGCTGGCGCCTGCGCCGGGCAATTCGTGCTGCGCCTTTTCGAGCTCCGCGCGCGCTTTCGACGCGTCAATGTCTTCCACTTTTTCCGATTCGTCGGCGAGCACAATCACGCGATTCGGCAGCACTTCGGCGAAACCATCGATCACGACCATCGAGCGCGTCTCGCCGCCCTTACTGAACGTCAGGATGCCGGCGCCCAGTTCGGTGAGCAGCGGCGCGTGGCCGGGCAGGATGCCGAGGTAGCCATCCTTGCCGGGCAGTTCGACGGACTGCACATCCTCGCTGAGGATGTGTTTTGCCGGCGTCACCACCTGCAGCTCGATTTTTTCCGGTATCGTGGCCATGGTTAGAGATTCCGCGCGCGCGTGGCGAGACTATGCCGCGGCGGCAGCCTTCTCCGCCTTTTCGCGAGCTTCCTCGATCGTGCCGACCATGTAAAACGCCTGCTCGGGCAGATCGTCGTGCTTACCTTCCACGATTTCCTTGAAGCCGCGGACGGTGTCTTCAATTTTCACGTACTTGCCGGCGAGACCGGTGAACTGCTCGGCGACGAACATCGGCTGCGACATGAACTTTTCGATTTTGCGAGCGCGCGCGACGGTCTGCTTGTCGTCGTCCGAAAGTTCTTCGATACCGAGAATCGCGATGATGTCCTGCAGTTCCTTGTAGCGCTGCAGCACGGACTTCACGGCGCGGGCCACATTGTAGTGATCCTGACCGACGATGCGCGGATCCAAAATACGCGAGAAGCTGGCGAGAGGATCGACGGCGGGATAAATACCGCGTTCGACGATCTGGCGGCTCAGGTTCGTGGTCGCGTCCAAGTGCGCGAAGGTGGCGGCCGGAGCGGGGTCCGTGTAGTCGTCGGCGGGCACGTAAATCGCCTGCACCGAGGTGATCGAACCATTCTTCGTGGAGGTAATGCGTTCCTGAAGCGCGCCGATTTCGGTGTTGAGGTTCGGCTGGTAACCCACGGCGGAAGGCATGCGGCCGAGCAGCGCCGATACTTCCGAGCCTGCTTGCACGAAGCGGAAAATGTTGTCGATGAAGAGCAGCACGTCGAGCTTTTCTTCATCGCGGAAATATTCCGCGACGGTCAAGCCGGTGAGGCCCACGCGAAGACGCGCGCCGGGCGGCTCGGTCATCTGGCCGTAAATCAGGGCGCAACGCGATTTTTCGGAGTTGCCGGGAACGACGACGCCCGACTCCTGCATTTCCAGCCACAGGTCGTTTCCTTCACGGGTACGTTCGCCGACGCCCGCGAACACAGACACGCCGCCGTGCTTCATCGCGACGTTGTGAATCAATTCTTGAATCAGCACGGTCTTGCCCACGCCCGCGCCGCCGAACAAGCCGATCTTGCCGCCCTTGAGGTACGGCTCGATCAGATCGACGACCTTGATGCCCGTCTCGAACATTTCGAGAGTGGTGGACTGGTCTTCCAAAACCGGCGCCGGGCGGTGAATCGGGTAGCGCTTCTCGGTGTTCACCGGGCCGAGTTTATCCACCGGCTCGCCGAGAACGTTGAGCACGCGGCCAAGAACGCCACGTCCGACGGGAACTGAAATCGGTTCGCCGAGGTCGATCGCCTTCATGCCGCGGACGAGACCTTCGTTCGGCTTCATCGCGACGGTGCGGACGCGGCCTTCGCCCAGGTGCTGTTCCACTTCGGCGATCAGGTCGAGCGGCTCAGGCGTGTTGAAGCCTTCGCTCGTGATCCGGATGGCGTTGTGGATGTACGGCAGGTGTCCTTCTTCGAATTGAACGTCAACGACGGGGCCGATGACTTCGACCACCTTGCCGACTTTGTGTGCTGCGTTTGGATCTGGGTTTGCCATGTTCTTCTTTTCCTCGTATCTACCGGCGCGCTAGGACGTAGCCGACGACGCGCCGCTGACAATTTCAATAATTTCGGTGGTAATCGCCGCCTGGCGAATTTTGTTCATCTGCAGCGTGAGCTTCCGGATCAAATCCGAAGCGTTGCGCGTAGCGGAATCCATGGCCGTCATGCGGGCGGCATGTTCAGCCGCGGCCGATTCGAGCAACACGCGGAAAATTTCGGATTCCAGGTAGCGCGGCAGAAGGCCCGCGAAAATCTGTTCAACCGGCTGCTCGTAGATGTAGTCGATCAGGCGCGTTTTCCCTTCCGCTGCGGCTTCCGTCGGAAGATCTTTTGCCTGGTCGGCCGGTTCGTCGGTGAGTTGCGCTTCGCCTTCGGGCGATTGCTTAACCACCGCCGGATCGATCGGCAGCAGCTTCGCGGCGCGGAGGTTCTGCACCATCACGTTCTTGAATTCGTTGTACACCGCGTACACCGCGTCTACTTCGCCGGAGATGTAGAGGTCGGCGACGCGCTTCGCGATTTCGCGCGCTTTCTCGATGTTCACCGAAGCCGAAACGTCGATGTATTCAGCCAGCGGATTTACGCCGCGCTTCTTGAAATAATCGCGGCCCTTTCGCCCCACGGTGATCATTTCAATCTTTTCTACGTGGTGCGCGCGAATGAATTCAGTCGCGTGGCGCAGCACGTTCGTATTAAACGCGCCGGCCAGCGACCGGTCGCCCGTGACAAGCAATACCAGAATCTTCTTTTCTTCCCGGCGCTCGAGCAACGGATTCGCGGGAGCTTCCATGCGCGCCGCGGCGGAACGCAGCACGCGCAGAATCTCCTTCGCGTACGGCCGCGCGGCAAACACGCCCTCTTGCGCGCGACGCAGCTTCGCCGCGGCCACAAACTTCATGGCGCGCGTGATCTGCTGCGTGCTCTTCACAGAGCGGATTCTTCGCCGGTAATCGAGAAGTGTAGGCATCGAATTCCGTTTTTAGTGGGCAGCCGCCGGTACCGGGGCTGGCGGCGGAGGCGTTGCAGCGGCAGCCTTATCGACAGCCGGAGTACTCGCCTTCGCGCTCTCAAGACCCGCCTTGAAGCGGCCGAGGAAATCGTCGAGCGCCTTCTTCGCTTCGGCCTTCACCGCGTCGTCAAACTGCTTCTTCTCGCGCAGCATCTTGAGCAAGCCGCCGTAGTTGGTCTCAACGAACGGGTACAACTCGCCTTCGAAGCGGCGGCACTCGCTCACCGGCAGCTCGTCGAGATACTTGTTCGAGCCGGCCCAGATGATCAGCGCTTCCTTTTCAACCGACAGCGGCTGATATTGATCCTGCTTCAGAATTTCCGTGAGGCGCGCGCCGCGGGCCAGCTGATTCTGCGTGGATTTATCGAGCTGATCGGTACCGAACTGCGCGAACGCCGCGAGGTCGCGGTATTGCGCAAGGTCAAGACGCAGCGTGCCGGAAACCTGGCGCATCGCCTTGATCTGCGCGTTGCCGCCGACGCGGCTCACCGAAAGACCTACGTTCACCGCGGGACGGAAGCCGCTGTTGAAAAGGTCGGCTTCCAAAAAGATCTGACCGTCCGTGATCGAAATCACGTTCGTCGGAATGTACGCGGAAATGTCGCCCGCCTGCGTTTCGATCACAGGCAGAGCCGTCAAAGAACCCGCGCCGAGCTCGTCGTTGAGTTTCGCCGCGCGCTCCAACAGACGCGAGTGAAGGAAGAACACGTCGCCCGGAAACGCTTCACGGCCGGGAGGACGGCGCAGCAGCAACGAAATTTCGCGGTACGCCTGCGCGTGCTTCGAAAGGTCGTCATACGCGCAAAGAGCGTGGCGCTTGGTATCGCGGAAGTATTCTCCGATCGCGCAAGCCGCAAAAGGCGCGATGTACTGCATGGAGGCCGCTTCGGAAGCCGTGGCAGCGACGATGATGGTGTGCTCCATCGCGCCGGCTTCTGTGAGCGTCTTCACCACCTGCGCGATCGTCGAACGCTTCTGGCCGATCGCGCAGTAAATGCAAATCATGTCGCCGCCACGCTGATTCAGGATCGTATCCAGAATCACGGCGGTCTTTCCGGTCTGGCGGTCGCCGATGATCAATTCGCGCTGTCCGCGGCCGATGGGAATCATCGCGTCGATCGACTTGATACCGGTCTGCATCGGTTCGCGCACCGGCTGGCGATCCACAACGCCCGGCGCGATCTTTTCCACGGGATAGCGGTCTTTCGTCGCGATCGGCCCCTTGCCGTCGATCGGCTGTCCGAGCGCATTTACCACGCGCCCGATCATCGCGTCGCCCACGGGCACGGACATAATGTTGTTCGTGCGCTTCACCGTGTCGCCTTCGCGAATTTCTTCGTACGCGCCCAGCAGCACGACGCCGACCTGGTCTTCTTCTAGGTTCAGCGCGATACCGTACACGTCGCCCGGAAACGCGATCATTTCGCCGGCCATACACTTATCCAGGCCGTGGATGCGCGCGATGCCGTCGCCCACCGAGATCACGGTGCCGACTTCCTCGACCGCCAGCTTCTGCTGGTAGCCTTCGATCTGCTCGCGCAGAATCTTTGTGACTTCATCCGCCTTAATATTCGCCATTCACTGCTCCTCTAAACTTGCGGAACTATTCCGAACCCAGCTGTTCGCGCAGCCGGTTCAATTGCTCGCGCACCGAGCCGTCGTAAATCGTCGAACCTACTCGCACCACCGCGCCGCCCACGAGGGCCGCGTCCTGCGAAAACCGCGCATCAATCTTCTTGCCGGTGCGCTTTTCGAGCACTGCGACGAGTTGTTTCTTGTCCGCGTCGCTCAGCGGGTGCGCCGATGTCACTTCCGCATCCGCGATTCCCAACCGGTCATTTAGCTCCGTGCGAAACGCCGGAATGATTTCCTGCAGCAAGTGCAGCCGGCCGTGATCGACTACCACGTAGATAAAATTGCGAACCGCTTCGTTCAACCCCATCTTGGCGCACAACTCGGCGATCACGCGGTGCTTCGTTTCGTTGTCCACCACTGGGCTATCGAGCGCCTCGCGCAATTCCGGCGATTGGTTGAACAAATCGACGAACGCACTCAGGTCGTTGCGAATCGCATCGCCGGCGCGGCGTTCGACGGCAACGTCGGCTAGAGCGGCGGCGTAGCGATCGGTGAGCGCGCTCAATTGACGCTCCTCTCAAGGTTCGTCACGAATGTGCGGACCAGGTTCGCGTCGGTCTGCGCATTGATTTGCTGCTTCAGCAGCGCTTCGGCCTGCGCCACGGCTTTATCGGCGGTCGCAGCCTTCAAAGCTTGTTGCGCCGCGCGAATGGCAGCGGCGATCTCGGCCTTGGCCTGCGCTTCGATTTTCTGCGCGTCGGCCTTTGCCGCTTCGCGGAGCCGCGCTGCTTCGGCGGCGGCTTCCTGCTTGCCCTTCTCGCGGAGCTGCTGAATTTCGGTCTCGAGTCCCGCGAGCCGCGCCTTGATTTCCTGGCGCTGCTTCTCGGCTGCGTCACGCGCGCGCGTACCTTCTTCAATTTTTTGCGAGATATCGTCAGCGTGCTTGCGGAAGTGCGGCGCAGCTTTCGAGAATGCCCAGAAGATCAGCGCGATCACGAACACCGAGTTCACGATCTTGAAGATCGTGCCGGCGGGAGTGCTCACCGGCCCCTCTTCTTGCGCGAAAACGGGTGTCGCCGCAAAGAGCAGCGCCATCGTGAAGACAAAAATCGAGCTGGCGATTATGCGGAGCGGTCGCATTACTGGCGGGTTCCTCCGCTCAGAATGGTGCGCGCGATTTCTCCGGCCAGCGCAGGTGTAAGCGCTTCGGCATCGGCAGCAGCGGCGTTGCGTTCGTCTTCGACTTTCTGTTTCGCGGCGGCGATGTCTTCCTGCGCGCGCGAGCGCATCGCTTTCAGCAGCTTGGCGCGCTCGTCGAGCACCACCTGGCGCGACGCTTCCTGCTCCTGATAGATGTGCGCCTTGGCGCGGTTCAATTCGTCGTTGTAATGCTGCAGATCCTGCTTGGCTGCCGTTTCCACGGCAGCGGCGTCGGCGCGCGCTCCTTCGATCTTCGCACTTCGCTCAGCCATCGCCTTTTGGATCGGCCCGAAAAACGCCCAACGCATGAACAAATAGAAGAAAAAGAAAATGACCACGGTAGGCAGAGCTTGGAGGAAGAAGTTTTCGATCTGGTGGAGGATTTCCATTTTTTTACAAAGTGGTGCGACTGCGGCTGCCCCGACTCTCTCTAAATTGTAATCTGGTTTCAGGCGTGCTGCCGGCTCACCAGAGCTAGCTTCCAGGACGTAACAAGGAAAACGATTATGTCATTCATGCCGCTTGGCGTCAACCAGTTACGGGACGGTGCGATCGCTAAATTTCGCGGATCGCACCGTCCAAAGTGGTTTTCGAGGCGTTTCCCGGTAGTTTCAAATCGGGAAACGCTCTTCCCCGCCCTCTGGCACCGAGGACCTGCGTTGTGAGGCTACTTTCCGAGCGCGTCTGCGCCGGCTTGGGCCACGATGTGATCGTTCTCCACCGTGCTGCCACTCACGCCGATCGCACCGACCACTTCACCGCTCGCGTTCTTCAGCACCACGCCGCCCGGAAACGTAATCAAGCCGCCGTTGCTGTGCTCGATGTTGTATAGCGGCCCGCCCGGCTGAGAGAGCTTGCCGATTTCGCCGGTGTTGAAATTGAAGTAGCGCGCCGTCTTCGCCTTCTTGATGGAAATGTCGATGCTGCCGAGCCACGCATCGTCCTGGCGCACGAACGCTTTCAGGTTCGCGCCTGCGTCCACCACCGCGATGTCCATCTTCGTGCCGATCTCGGTCGATTTCTTCTTCGCCGCCGCTACGATCTTCTCCGCCTGCTCGAGCGTCAAATCCGCCATTGAATCCTCCGTGTAGTCGAAACGCTGCGTTCCCGCATTTCGTTTTTGTATTCGGGCTCGTCATTTTACGGGAGCGCGCGCGAATCGCCAACCACGCCGTGAAATCGAGCCGTGGCCGTCCACTTTGGCTTATGCCGCGCCAGACACATCACACGATGCGCGCTAGCCCTGGGTCGCTGCGTTTGTATAGAATCGCGGTTTGCGATGGGGCGGCTAGAAACTTCAGTCGCGCCTCCGAGCTGCGGTGGAACGCATCGGACGTTTCGAGCCCAGCGCACACCCGTCCACGTTCAAAGGCCAAGGAGCCATAACATGCCGTCATTTCCCGGCGTAGATTTTCTGGATTTTGATTCTCAGCTCACCGACGAAGAGAAGCTCGCGCGGCAGTCTGCGCGGCAGTTCGTCGATGAGGCGATTATGCCGATCATCGAGCAGTACAACCGCGAAGGGAAATTCCCGACGCAGCTTGTGCCGCAGATGGCCGAGCTGGGCCTGTTTGGCGCGAGCCTCAAGGGCTACGGCTGCGCGGGCATGTCGAATGTGGAATATGGCCTGGTCACGCAGGAACTCGAGCGCGGAGATTCCGGCCTGCGCAGCTTCGTCTCCGTCCAGTCAGCGCTGGTGATGTATCCGATTTTCGCTTTCGGCTCGGACGCGCAGAAAGACAAGTGGCTACCGCTGCTACAGCAAGGCAAAGCGATCGGCTGCTTCGGCCTTACCGAGCCGCAGTTTGGCTCGAACCCCGGCGGAATGCTGACGCGCGCAAAGAAAGACGGCGACAGCTACATCCTCAACGGCGAAAAGATGTGGATCACCAACGGCTCGATCTCGGATGTCGCCGTTGTGTGGGCGAAGTGTGAAGACGACAAAGTTCGCGGCTTCCTCGTCGAGAAAGGAATGCCGGGCTTCAAAGCATGGGACGTTCACGGAAAATATTCTTTGCGCGCGTCGGTGACGAGCGGACTTTCGATGTCTGACGTTCGTGTGCCGGCCGCGAATATGCTGCCCGGTGTGGAGGGCTTGCGCGGCCCGCTCTCGTGCCTCAACCAAGCGCGCTACGGCATCGGCTGGGGTGGCATCGGCGCGGCGATGGCGTGTTACGACACGGCGCTGCACTACGCGAAGCAGCGCAAGCAGTTCGGGAATAAGCCCATCGCGTCACACCAGCTCGTGCAGGAAAAGCTGGTGTGGATGGTCACCGAAATTACGAAAGCGCAATTTCTCGCGCTGCAAGTGGGCCGCCTGAAAGACGCAGGCAAGGTGCATCCGTCGCACATCTCGATGCTGAAGATGAACAACGTGTGGGTCGCACGCGAGTGCGCCAGCCGCGCGCGCGAAATCCTGGGCGCCAACGGCATCGTGGACGACTACTGCGTGATGCGGCACATGAACAACATCGAGTCTGTGTACACCTACGAGGGCACGCACGACATCCACAAACTCATCATCGGCGAGCGCATCACCGGCATCGCCGCGTTCGAGTAGCGCACGAGTTCACCAATCGCCGATCGAAACGCCATCGCGCAGCGCTACGCAGCCACGCGCACCAGGAGCTGAGCCACCATGGAAAAGGAACTGAGCCTCGAATTTTTGCGCGTCGTCGAGCGCGCCGCCATCGCATCGGCTCGCACGATGGGCCAGGGCGACGGCATGAAGTCCGATCGCGTCGCGGTGGAAGCGATGCGCAGCGAAATGGACTCGGTGAACATGAACGGCACGATCGTGATCGGCGAAGGCGAACGCGACAAGGCGCCCATGCTCTTCATCGGCGAAAAAGTCGGCGCCGCGGCCCACGATAAGACGCGTAAGTATCCCGAAGTGGATATCGCCGTCGATCCGCTCGAAGGCACCAATCTCTGCTCGGGCGGCCAGCCCAACGCGATCGTGGTGCTCGCGGCCAGCAATCGCGGCGGCCTACTTCACGCGCCCGACCTCTACATGGAGAAATTGATCGTCCCGCCGCAGTGCAAGGGCCTCGTCGAACTCGACGCGCCCGTCGCGCACAATCTGAAAATCATTGCGAAGTGCCTCGAGCGCCGCGTGGAAGACCTGGTGATCGTGGTCATGGACCGCCCGCGCCATGAAAATCTCATCGCCGAAATTCGAAAGGTCGGCGCGCGCATTCAGTTGATCTCCGACGGCGATCTTTCCGCCGGCATCAGCGCGGCTGTGGGCGGCACCGGTGTCCACGCCGTGATGGGCATCGGCGGCGCGCCCGAAGGCGTGCTCACTGCAGCCGCGCTGCGTTGCCTCAACGGCCAGATCCTCGGCCGCTTGATCGTGCAGAAGCCGGAGCATTTCGAACGCGTCGCGCAAATGGGCATCAAAGATCCGCGCCGCATTTACGACACAGACGAACTCGCGCCCGGCGACAACATCATTTTCGCCTGCACCGGCGTCACCACCGGCAGCTTGCTGCGCGGCGTGCGCTTCTTCGGCGAAGGAATGCGGACGCAGTCGATGGTGCTCACGCTCGATAGCCGCCAGGTCCGCTTCGTCGATACCGTCCATCTCGAAAAGGGCCCCGACGTCCGCGTCAATTTCTACTAGTTGGGGCGCACATCAGAGCGCGAAGCGGGTGCCGCGGGAGTACAATCAGTCTCGTCGCGCTTCGGTGCTCTCGTGTCAGGAAACATTTCCACGCCATTTCGCGTATTAACGGATAGACGATGCACGGGGTGAACTATGTCTAGCGGCTCCTCCGGACGCCCTCCGATGAATATGGCGCCGCCGCGCCGCGACAACACTGCAGTCTGGTGGATCCTCGGCATCGTGATCGGCGGCATCGTGCTGATGGTCGTCTTCGGCCTCGCGATCGCGGGCATGTTCATTCATCGCATCCACGTCGATAACTCCGCGAAGAAAGTCGAACTCGATACGCCCGTCGGCAATTTCAAGGTCGATACAGACAGCAGCCGCCGCACCGGCCTGCCCGTTTATCCCGGCGCGGAGCTGATGGGCAATAAAGACGGCAATGCGCACGTTGAATTGAGCTTGGATGACGCAGGCGTGGGCCTTTCGATCGAGACCTACCAAACCGACGACGACCTTGAGACTGTGGACGACTGGTACCGCAAGCACCTCGCACCCGCGTTCCGGCGCGAAACTCCGAAGACCAGCGGCACAAAACACCACGGCCACAATGACGAAGGCGTCGTGGACGAGGCGGACATCGCCTTCACCGACGACCATGGTAACGGCGCGCGAGTCGTAGCCCTCACCAAGACCGACGACGGCGTGAAAATTAACCTAGTGAATGTAGGTAAGCGCGAAACGCAGTAACGCGCCGTCGGACAGCCACCCTGGCGGTCCTCCGACGAATTCCCCTCAATTTAATAGCTCAAAATTCCGTCGTCATTCGCACTTCAGGTTAAAGCACCTGTAGGGGCGGGTTGCCCGCCCCAGGCGGACAAGCCGGCGCAGTTCGCGCACACACCCACGAAATCGCCCGCTTCCGTAGTCGCTTCGCGGCTACGAAACCGGCCTCTACTGGTATTTCTGGTTCGCGTCTCGGCCGCAGGCCGAAGACACCAATCCAGCAAATCAGCGCATCAAAAAATTAAGGGGAAGCTAACTCTTCAGCAGGAGTGGGATTTCGTGGATTCGAAGCGTGTAGAGGTAGCAGGTCCTGCGCTCGTCCGAGGAGAGAGGACGCGCGCAGAACCTGCACCTAAATTTTTTGTGTACCGCGTGAGCCTAAGGGTAGCTCTAGCGGTGCAGCGCCGAAGCCGTGTGTCCCGTTGCCGGGCGGCGGTGCGGCAGCGAACCCAAGCCCGAAACCTGCGGCGCCATCGGACGCATCGCGTGATTCGTGCTGACGTGTTCGCTGATCGCCTGTAGGCGCTTCAGAATTCCCTGCCACTGCGCCCAATCCAGTTGGCGCAGGTAAGGACGCAAGCCCTGAATGAACGGATCCTCGAGCACCGTCTCGCCGTTCGATTCGGGCACGAAGAAACGGTTCAGTCCAACGCCAAGCGCCTCGGCAATCTTTTCGAGCGTGCCGAGGCTGGGCGTCATCTGGCCGCTTTCAATGCGCGACAGGTACGAACGCGAAACGCGCGAACGGGCCTGCAGCTGGCTCTGCGTCATGCCGCGCGATTCGCGCAGCTGGCGGATCCGCTGTCCGATGTTCTCCACCGTTTCGCGATTCGGCCAGTTTTCAAACAGCTGGCGGTCGTCGCCCGGCAGATCCTGCGGCGCCGGCGAAGGGATCACGAAAGACACCTTCGGCGGAAGCATCCGCAAGCAACGTCGGCAGTTGTCCGTCTTGGTGCGGTATTGCACCAAGCCGCAAACTGCGCAGCGCAGTACTTCACGATCGATTTCAGTGCATGCTTCTAGTGTGGCTTTTTCACCCACCGGTTCTCCTCGCAGACCAACACGGGAATGCGAAGAGGAGGGACGGAGTTGTCTTTCGGGGGAAGGCAGTGACCGGCGCGAGAGCGATTCTGTATAGGGTGCCATTTCTTGTCAAGTCCTTTTTCGAATTCCGTGAATTTTTTGAGTTGTGCGATCTGCTCGCAAGCTAACGAATCACTGCACATGCAACGTCAGGGCCAATGTGCTCGTCTCGCTATTGATGGGCGCATCGCCGTTTTGCGTCCGCTGGCGTACTCGACACAATGCCGCGCAGCGTCACTCGGTGCCGTTTTTTGCAACACCTTTGAAATTCACGATTTGCGAAGCGCTCGCGACCTGCTGCGACGGATTTTTTTGCGCGCTCCACGTCCGTTTTCGCCTCGTTTCGCCACCGAAAATTGCGGCTCGCCGCTTCTGTGTTCAAAAAATGACGCGAACAAATACCGAATTTCCTCTCACAAAGTCACACGCTGCGTCTCAAATCGAGACGTTTTCGTGATTCGTTGAGACGATTCTCAGTTTTCTAATGCCGCTTCGCTTAAAACTATGCTCACAGTGCCTCCATCGGCATCCACTCGCGCAGACGTGAACAAATTTTGGCGGCTCGCTCGCGGCTTAGCGTTCATTTAGGGACGCGATTCCCTCCCGAGACGGGATCCGCGTTTCAGAACGAACTTATTTGCGCGCTGATGCGGGACAGCTAGAATGTCGCTCTATGCCTACACGTGACGAAGCCTGGAAGCTGCTCTGCGAGTACACGCAGTCCGATAGCCTGCGCAAGCACGCTCTGGCCGTGGAGGCCTGCGTGCGCGCCTATGCGAAAAAAGACGGCGCCGACCTGGAATTGTGGGGAAATACCGCGCTGCTGCACGATTTCGACTACGAGCGCTGGCCCAACGACGCGCACTCGCCGACGGCCGAGCATCCGTTTCAAGGCTCGCAGATCCTGCGTGAACTCGGTTATCCCGAGGAAATGATTCACGCGATCCTCGGCCACGCCGACTACTGCAACGTTCCGCGCGTCACGCCGCTCGATAAAACGCTCTTCGCTTGCGATGAGCTTTCCGGGTTTCTCACGGCTTGCGCTCTCGTGAAGCCGACGAAAAGCATTCACGACGTGGAAGCGGCTTCCGTTCGAAAAAAATTGAAAGACAAAGCCTTCGCGCGCGGCGTGAGCCGCGACGACGTATTCAAAGGCGCGGATGAATTGGGCGTTCCGCTCGAAGAACACATCGCATTCTGCATCGCCGCGATGCGCGCCGCCGCCACTGAACTCGGCCTCAACGGCATCGCAGCGCCGCAAAATTCACCAGCCGCTTCGTAGGCCGATCGCTCACACTCCGCTTCATTGACAACGATTGCTAACCATTCGCCACTGGCATAGTCTAACTATGCCAAGAGGTGATGCTTTGCAGCGCGACGAAATTCCTCCCGGAACGCTCTATCTCCTGATTTTGAAAAGCCTCGCGCGCTCCGGCGAAATGCACGGCTACGAGATCGCCGATTCCATTCAGCGTGTTTCGAACGACGTCCTTCAAGTGGAAGAAGGATCGCTCTACCCCGCGCTGCAGCGGATGCTCATCAAGGGATGGGTCATCGCGAAGTGGGGCACCACCGCCGGCAATCGCCGCGCCCGGTATTACCAGCTCACCGCGGCAGGCCGCAAACAATTGGCCGTTGAGATGTCGCAATTCGAACGCGTCATCGGCGCGATCACGCGTGTGATCGAAGCGGTGTAAGAGGAGGCGCAGCATGAACTGGCTCCGCGAACTCGCAAGGCGACTCAACATGCTGCTGCATCGCCGCCAATTCGACGCCGACCTCGAAGAGGAGATGCGTTTGCATCTCGATCTGCGACAGCAACAACAGATCGATCGCGGCGCAGCTCCGGACGACGCCCGGGCTGCTGCGCGGCGCAAGTTCGGAAACGTCGGCTCGCTCCGTGAAATTAGCCACACCGCGTGGGGTTGGGAGTGGCTCGAGCAAACCGCGCAGGACATCCGTTACGCAGCACGCATGCTGCGGAAATCTCCTGGATTCGCTTTCGTCGCGGTCGCCACGATGGCGCTGGGCATCGGCGCGACCACGGCGATCTTCAGCCTTGTGGATGCGACGCTGCTGCATCCGCTTCCCTATCCGCATCCGGAACAACTCGTGCGCATCGAGGACGATCTCCCCGGTGCAGGCGCAACCGACGCCGGCATCTCGATTCCGGAGTTTCACGATCTGCAGCGCTCGGGAATTTTTCAGTATGTGGTGCTGGAGATTTTCGGATCGGCAAATCTGACCGGCACGTCGCAGCCATCGCGAATGCAGTACGCGGGCGTGACGCCGGCGTATTTTGCGATGCTGGGAGTGAAACCGGAGCTGGGGCAGACGTTCGATCCGAAGGATCAAACGCCGGGCTTCACACTGGACGTAGTGATCAGTGACGGCTTGTGGAAGCGCGCCTTCGGGAGCGATCCGCATGTAGTGGGAAGAAGCCTGCGGGGCGACAACGATTTGTATCGGGTGATCGGAGTGATGCCGCCAGGTTTTCACGACCCAGGGCGAACCACGGACGAGAGAAATACGGAACAGTGGGCGGCGTTGGGTTTTTCGGATGATCCGGCGCAGTCCCCGCTGCGAAGTGCGAGGTTCCCGCTGGAAACGGTCGCGCGCCTCAAGCCGGGACTGACGATTGCAGCGGCGCAGAGCCAGCTGGACGCGCTTGTTGCTGCGTTGCAGGAGCAATTTCCGGACGCGTATCCGGCCGGCAGCAAGTGGACGGTGCGGCTGGTGCCTCTGAAGGAAAATTTGGTTGGCAACGTTCGGCAGTCGCTGATTCTGCTGCTGGGTGCAGTAGCGCTGGTGCTTGTGATCGGCTGCGTGAACGTAGCGAATCTGCTGCTGGCGCGGGCCAGTGCGCGCTCGCGGGAAATGGCGGTGCGCCAAGCCATGGGAGCGGCACGCAAGCGGCTCGTGCGGCAATTGCTCACCGAGAGCCTGCTGCTTTCGCTGATGGGCGGAGTGGCGGGCTTGGTGATTGTGTTCTGCCTGAAGGGATTGTTGCTGCGCCTGATTCCGGAGAGCCTGCCTCGACTGAACAACTTGTCCATCAATTGGAATGTGATGCTGATCGCGCTTGCCGCTTCGATCGCAGCCGGAATAATTTTCGGACTGGCGCCCGCAATGCACGCGGGGCGGTTGGATCTCGCGAATACGCTGCACACGGAGGGGCGCGGGTCGAAGGGTTCTGCGGAGCAAACTCGCACACGTCGTGCGCTGGTGGTGACGGAGTTCGCACTGTCGCTGGTGCTGATGGTGGCCGCGGGCCTGCTGCTGCGCAGTTTTTGGGATTTGTACAACGCGCCGCTCGGATTCAATCCGCAGCGCGTGATGTCGGTTCAGTTGTGGCTGCCCAGCCCCAACGATCCGAAGACGGACGCGTATGGAAGAGCTGCTCAGGAAGCCGTGTTTGCGCGAGAATTGTTGCGCCGCAGCCGGTTGCTGCCGAGAGTGCAGGAGGCGGCGCTAGGCGCCGAGCCGTCTATTCCGCTGCATCACGAACGCAACCGGAGCGCGCTGACCGTCGAAGGGCGCCAGATACAAGACACGCAGATTCCGTTGGTCGAGCGATCGCAAGTTACACCGGAATATTTTCATTTGCTCGCGATTCCGTTGCTGCGGGGACGTCTTTTCAACAACGCCGACAATGAGACTGCGCCACAGGTCGCCGTGATCAACCAGGCGATGGCGGAGACTTACTGGCCAGGCGAAGATCCGCTTGGGAAGCGCGTGAAGCTGGGCGAAGGGAGACCTGGAGTTGGCCAGCGTCCGACCAAAAACTGGATCACGATCGTGGGCGTGATTCCCGATGCTCGAACCGAGTCGCTGGCGAACGCGAACGTTCCGCAAATCTATTTGAGCCTGTACCAGGAGACGCCGAAGGAGCTGGCCATCTTTCTGCGTGGAGACCTGAATGCGAGTGCGATGCCGGAACGGGTGCGCGCGATGGTGCAGTCCATCGATCCGGAGTTACCGGTCTATGGAGCGCAGACGCTGAACGGTGCGGTGACGGCGTCAATGGAGCAAAGACGATTCTCGATGGATATTGTCGCGGCCTTCGCGGTAACGGCGTTGCTGCTGGCGGCGCTCGGAATTTACGGAGTGATTTCTTACATCGTGAGCGAGCGTACGCGAGACATCGGAATTCGCCTGGCGCTCGGTGCGCAGCGGGCGACCATCATGGGGATGGTGTTGCGCCAGGGACTGGGCCTCGCGGCCGCGGGCGCGGCGCTGGGACTGGCGGGATCGGTGATCGTGTCGCACTTGATGGCGGGGCTGCTCTATGGTGTGAGCCCCACCGATCTGATCACGTTCGCGGGCGTCACTCTGGTGCTGGCTGCTGTGGCACTTGCGGCCTGCTATCTTCCAGCCCGGCGCGCAATGCGCGTCGATCCCATTGTCGCGCTTCGGTACGACTAATTCCTCGCAGCTGGCGTCGCTTTCGAATTCGCAATGAGTTGCGCCGCGGCTTTTTCGATCTTAGCGCCGCAAAATTCACGGGCCGCGCCAGAAAAACTTTTTGCAAGAAGTTCTTCGCGAAATATTTTGCGTTATCAAAAATATTTCCTCAGCCTTTGCACAGAATTTCGCGCCCGGCCACTTTCGGCGTGCGTCGCGCGTTGCTAGACTCCCGAATCAATGGAACGCGCCGGAAATTTTCTAGGGAACACATTCCGAAAAATGAAGAGGCCCGAAGCCACCATCACGTGGCTCGCTGCCGTATGGCCCACAGTGGTGGGCCGCACACTCGCCGCACACACGCGGCCTGTTCGCTGCACGCACGGGCGTCTGGAGATTCGCGCCGACGGCAAGCCCTGGCAGCGCCAAATCGAGGGCCTTTCCGCCGAATTCCGCGCAAGCGTGAACAAAGCGTGGGGCTCGACGCTCGTTCGCGAAGTGAAATTCGTAGCCACGCAAGCCGAGCTGCGCCACATCTCGAAAGAACTCGACAACAATCACACGCCCTTCGTCCGCGGCAATCGCAAGCGCGTCGGGTAGTCCCGCCTCGCGGGACTGCGCAACGTAATCCACAACTCCGCCGAATGTGCGTTGGTCACCGCGACGAAATATCGTCGCGTACCCGCACTCGCATTTGTCCCTCGCCGCTTCTGTACTAAGATGGATTGACGAGCCCACATGAAAATCAGCCGTGAAGATGTCTTGCGCGTCGCGCAACTCGCCCACCTGGAGCTTTCGCCCGAGGAAGTGGAAACCTATCGCGGCCAGCTCGACGAAATTCTGAATTACATCGGCAAGCTGCAGGAACTCGACGTCACGAACGTGGAGCCGATGGCTCAATTCGCGGCCGCCGCGGCCGGCGATTCGAATCTGCGCGAAGACACGCTCGTGCCGTGTACCGTGGTCAACGACGTCCTCGACAACGCTCCCGACGCCGTGAAGCCCTTCTTCCGTGTGCCCAAGGTGATCGAGCGATGAGCGCTCCGGCCACCTGGAATATCGCGAGCGTTCGCGACTCGCTCCTCACGAAAAAGGCGTCGGCGCGCGAGATCACGCAGGATTTCTTTCGCCGCATCGAAGCCCGGAATCCCGAACTGAACGCTTACCTGGCGCTCTCGCCCGAACGCGCTCTGGCAGCAGCTGACCGCGCTGACGCCGCCGTAGCCAAAGGCGCGACAGCCGAGTCTCTGCCGCCGCTGGCGGGCGTCCCAATAGCCGTTAAGGACGTTCTAAGCACCAAGGGAGTCCCCACCACGTGCGGCTCGAAGATCCTCGAACCCTACATCCCCGCGTACGACGCCACGGCGATCGAGCGCCTTGAGGCTGCCGGGGCTGTGATCCTGGGCAAAGCCAACTGCGACGAGTTCGCGATGGGCAGCTCGAACGAGAACTCAGCATACGGTCCCGTACGGAATCCAATCTCGCCGGACCGAGTGCCCGGAGGCTCGAGCGGAGGCTCCGCGGCGATCGTCGCCGCCGGACTAGCCGTTGCATCCCTCGGAACCGACACCGGCGGATCCATCCGGCAGCCCGGAGCCTTCTGCGGCATCCCCGCGCTGATGCCAACATACGGTCGCGTATCGCGTTACGGACTGATTGCCTTTGCGTCGTCGCTCGATCGAATCGGCCCCTTCACCACCAATGTGGACGACGCCGCCACCATCCTCAAGATTATGGCTGGGCACGACCCCAACGACTCGACCTCCGCCCCGGTCCCCGTCTCCGACTACCCCGCCGAGGCCCGTCAGGACCTCTCCGGCATGCGCATCGGAGTCCCGGAAGACTATTTTGGCGCCGGGCTCGACCCCGAAGTGAAAGCCAAAGTCCAGGCCAGCATCGCGCTACTCGACAAGCTGGGCGCGACGCGCGTCCCGCTGAAGATGCCTCACACCGACTACGCCATCGCTACCTATTATATTGTCGCCACTGCGGAGGCCAGTTCGAACCTGGCCCGGTTTGACGGCGTGCGTTACGGCATCCGTGTCACCGGCAACACGCTAACGGACATGTACCGCACGACCCGTGAGACAGGCTTTGGCCCCGAGGTGAAGCGCCGGATCATGCTTGGCACCTATGCCCTCTCCGCCGGCTATTACGACGCCTACTACCTGCGCGCCCAGAAGGTCCGGGCACTGGTCGCCCGGGACTTCAGCGACGCCTTCGAGAAGGTCGATGCCATCGTCACGCCGACGACGCCGACCCCTGCTTTTAAGCTGGGCGAAAAGACGGCTGACCCGCTTCAGATGTATCTCGCTGATATATACACGGTTACGGGATCGTTGGCGGGCGTACCCGGAATGTCGATTCCCTGCGGGAAGACGGCTGCGGGCCTCCCGATCGGCCTACAAATCTTCGGGCCCCATTTCGGTGAAGGCAAGATTCTGCGGCTGGCTCGCGGCTTCGAGCAGGCCGGCGGCTTCACGATTTAATTTAATCGGAACCGGTCTCCCAGTCGCGAGGTCCACGATGACCAACGTCGAACCCATCCTCGCCCTGCTCGCAAAAAACCGCGCTGAATTCATCGCCGTCGCGAACGAATTCCCCGCCGGAAAATGGCGCGAGTCACCCGGCAATGGCGCATGGTCCGCGGGCGAAATCGTCGCGCACACAATGCAGGTGGAAGACTCGATTGTCGCCGCTTCGCGGAAAACGCTGAAAAAACCGCCCTATCCAGTGCCCTTCCTCAAGCGATTCCACATTCCGCTCGCGCTCGCCTCCACCCGCGCTCGAAAATTGAAATCCCCAATTCCAATCAACCTCGATCGCATTCCGGAACAATCCGGCTACGTCGCAGCGATCACCGCCTCGCGGAAAGGGACGCTCGATTTCATCGAAGAAAATCGCGGCCAAGATCTGAAGCCCTGGACGTGGCCTCACCCCGCCTTCGGCCCGCTGAACATCTACGAATGGCTCCGCCTGATCGCTTACCACGAATTACGGCATGCGAAACAAATCCGTGAAGTAGCAGAAATATTCCATCGTTAGGATTATGTTTCCCTGACGGGTGCGCGAAGATTCGCATCCGGCTTCGGAACACTTTCGCCTCCTGCGGCGTCAAATAATAGAGCGGACTAGCTTTCGGTCCGCGCTCGAGTTTCGCCGAGTTTGGCCGAATAGAACGGAAGGACTATTGCAGGGGACAAGTGCCGTTCGTATTCTGACGTCAGCATCCGGTGATTGCGAGGCGCTCACAATGGTGCGAATTAAGCTCAGCCAGAAAGTCTTCACCGAAGACGAAGTCTGTATTTTGACGGGCATCTGTCTCGATCATCTTCGCAACGTTGCGAAGCTCAAGCACCTCGGCCGCATCGCGCGTGCCGCGGAGGCCGCAGGCGCGGAAGCCGAAAAGTGGCTTTTCACGCAAGCCGAGTTGATGATCCTGCACGTGCTCCAGCCGCGCTGCGAACACCAGCCGGTCGTCGTCTCCACCAACTGACCTGAAATCTCCGGCGCTGCCTGGCGCCGGCGTTGTCGCTAGTCTATTCCCGCGTTATCCTGTTTCCGCTCAACCCTGCACGGCATTTCAGCATCCTAGTTTTTAAGTCGGTCTTAATCTACGTTCACACGAGGTTATCGGTGGCGTCGTTCCCTCGAAAAACGCTAATCGCCCCTGTTTTAGGGGTATTTTGCCTGCTCGTCGCGTCGCTTGGCTTGGCGTCCGCTCTACGGGCGCAGTCCGGTTCGGACTCTTCGACCACCGACCAGCAGCCCACCGTCGCGCCCGGCAACCGGAAATCCGAAGCGGTAACGAGCACCCTTCCGCGCGGCAAAAAGCTGATGCTGAAAGACGGCACGTTCCAGCTGGTCCGCGAATATGAAGTGGATGGCGACCGCGTCCGCTACTACAGCATCGAGCAGCACCAGTGGGAGGAAATGCCCGCGTCGCTGATCGATTGGGACGCCACTAAAAAAGCCGACGCCGACGAGGCCACTCGCAAAGCCGCCACCATCGCGAAGGTGCACGCACAAGAGGCGCAGCGCGGCGGCGACATCATGGACGTGGACGCCAGCATCGAAATCGCGAAAGGCGTATTTCTTCCCGACGGCGAAGGTGTGTTCCTCTACGACGGCGACAAGGTCGTGAAAGTTCCGCCCGTCGATCCTGAAATCAAATTCAGCAAGTCGCAGATGTTGAAGCAGGTTCTGGTGCCGGTGCCGATCGTCCCTTCGCGGCACACCGTCTCGCTCACCGGCACCCGCGCGAAGCTCCGCGCCGCCCCCGGCCAGCTGGAGATTTACTACCGTACCGCGGACGGCCACGATCCACAGGTGCAGCTGATCCAGGCGAAAGTAAAAAACGGCAAGCGAGACCTGGAAAATCTGGACGAGATTTTCAATACCACGGCCGCAACGGGCGTAACCGAGCTACCGATCCAGCAGTGGGAGATCGCGCGCGGCGTCTATCGCTACACCATCTCGCAGAATGTGGCGCCCGGCGAATATGCCTTCGCGGAAATCGTGCCGAATGGCGGGAACAGCCTGTATTTCTGGGATTTCGGCGTGGACGGCCCACAGGCTCCGAAGAAGAAATAATCGCTGAGATTCGTCAGCTCTTCGGCGCGGCGGATTGTTGCAGCAGTTCAACTAGCATCGAAGCCAGCGCCGCGATGTGAAACGGCTTTTGCAGCACTGACGCGCCCTTCTCGCGGAACAGCGCCATCTCCGAAGGCTCGAACATCGCCCCGGTCATGAATACGAATTTCGACTTCGCCGCGAGATTCTGCGCGCGCAATTTCTCGAAGAACTGATCGCCGTTCATTCCCGGCAAATTGTAATCGCACAACACAAAGTCGTATGTGCGCTTTGGCAGCAGCGTCAGAGCTTCTTCTGAACTCGACGCGCCTTCGACGATCATCCCGCGCCCGCTCAGCCCTTCCTGCACCAGCTCGCGGATGCTCTCTTCGTCGTCCACCACGAACACCGAATGCCCCTGCAACTGAGCCTTGCCTGCGGGCGCGGCAACCGCCGGCCGTTGTATCGGCGCAGACATCGCAGGCGCCGGCAGCAACTCCTCAAACGCAGGCAGCAGCACGCTGAACTCCGCGCCCGACCCGGCTACAGACTGCACCTCAATCGTGCCGCCGTGCTCCTTCACAATCGCCGCGCAGATCGTCAATCCCAAGCCCGTTCCTCCGGCCGTGCGCCTCGTGGTGAAGAATGGATCGAAAATCCGGCTCAGGTTCGCGGCCGGAATTCCGGGGCCGTCGTCGAGAATCTTCACCGCTATTTTGCCGTCTTGCGGCGCGACCGAGATTGCGATTTTGCCGGCTGGCTTTGCCGACGCGATCGCCTGCTCGGCGTTGGCAATCAGGTTAAGAAATACCTGCTGTAGCAGCTTCGCGTCACCTTGCACGGCCGGCAGCGGGCTTTCGATGGCCACAGAAAGCTCGATGTTCTTCGGCCGCAGCACCAGTTCCTGAGTGGTGGTCACGCCGCGCAGCACATCCTCGATCCGCAGCCGCTTGCTCACCAGCGTCGATGGCCGCGCGAACGACAGTAAATTCTGGACGATCCCCGCCGCGCGCCGCGCCTGCTTCAGCACCAATCCCAATTGCCGCTTGCTCGAATCGTCCGACGCTTTTTCGAGCAGCAAATCGCTGATGCCGATGATCGCCGTGAGCGGATTATTCAGCTCGTGCGCCACGCCGGACATCATTTCGCCCATCGCGGCCATTTTTTCCTTCTGCAGCATCTGCTTCTCGTTGTTCTTTACTTCGGTTACGTCGCGGATCGACGCCACCACGCCGGTAATCTTGTGCTCGCTGTCAAAAAGCGGGCTCGCGCTGGCGCGCAAAATTTTCCACGTGCCGTCGCTGTGGATCGTGCGGTACTCGCATAGCACGCTTTCCGTTTCGCCCGACGTGAGCTTGCGGAACAGCTCCTTGATCTGCGCCAGGTCGTCGCGGTGAATCGCGGTGCCGAACTCCTCGCCCACCAGCTGCTCGGGCGTATATCCCAGCACGTCCCTAATCCGCGGGCTCGAAAACGTCACGCGCCCATCGCTCCCCAGCACCGAAATCATGTCTGGAAAGCTCGCCACAAGCTGGCGCACAAACTCCTGCTCTTGGTGCAATTGCTGCTCGATCTTGATTCGCTCGGTGACGTCGCGCGCCCAGCCGGTGATCGACGTCTGCTCGTCATCTTTCTGCAGCTGCAGCCAGCAATCGAAAATCCGCGTTGAGCCGTCTTTGCGCAGCTTCGCCGGAATGCGGCCGGACCACGATCCTTCCTTCAAAAATCCGGGAATCGAATGCCGCACCTGCGCCAGCGTGGGCTCCGCGACAAACTCCGAAAGCGTGTGCCCGATCAGATCCTTGAACGAAGTGCCGAGGATTTCCGCCAGGCAGCGGTTCGCCACGCGAATCTCGCCTTCCAACGAAATCGTGAATACCGCGTGATCGAGGTGGTCGATTAGCTCGCGATAATTCATCTGCGAGCGCGAAATCACCTCCACCAGCTTCTGAAATTGGGAGCCGGTGCGCGGTTCCTCTGGCGAGGCGCCCGTTTCGGGCTTTTCGGTCACAGGAGTTGTGGGATCGGAAGACATTTAAAGGGTCCGGACGTGCCAAAAGCGTTCCGCTAAGCTTTGACGGAGTATGGGGCCGATTGGAGCAAGCTTTTCCTACTAAATTGTAACCACGCCAATCGCCCATCCAGAAAGAATCGCCGGCGGTGATTCCAAGTTGTTCACTGGCCACACGAACTATTCCGCGCGCGCCAGCCGGCACAAGCGAATCGGCTCGCCCACAAAAAAGAAAAGGCGCCCCGAACTTCCGGAGCGCCTTTCCACACTTTCAGTTTGTAACGTGAAGCGGCTTAGTCGCCTTCCGCCACCGCGTCGGTATCCTTGCGGAGGAAGTCCAGCGCCGCAGCCTCTTCCGGGGTAAGTTCCGGCTCCAGCTGTTGCGGCTCTTCCTTCGGGATTTCCGTCAGCAGGTTGATGTTGCGGTAGCGCTCGAGACCCGTACCCGCCGGGATCAAGCGACCCATGATGACGTTTTCCTTCAGGCCGCGCAGGTAATCGACCTTTCCGGAAATCGCCGCTTCGGTGAGCACACGCGTCGTTTCCTGGAAGCTCGCGGCGGAGATGAACGAATCCGTCGAGAGCGACGCCTTGGTGATGCCGAGGAGCAGCGGACGACCCGTCGCAGGACGGCCTCCGTCCTTGATGATCCGGTCGTTCTCTTCGCGGAAGCGGAACTTATCCACCTGCTCCTCGAGAAGGAACGTCGTATCGCCCACGTCCTCAACCTTCACCCAACGCATCATCTGGCGAACGATCGCTTCGATGTGCTTGTCGTTAATGTTCACACCCTGCAGCCGGTAAACTTCCTGAATCGAGTTCACCAGGTACGCCTGGGTGTACTTTTCTCCAAGGACGGCGAGAATGTCGTGCGGGTTCAGCGGACCGTCGATCAAAGGTTCGCCGGCCTGCACGTGTTCGCCTTCCTGTACGTTGATGTGGACGCCGCGGGAGATCGAGTATTCCTTGATGGTCTTCCCATCTTCGCTCTCCACGTAGATCTTGCGCTGGCCCTTTGCGATTTCGCCGTACTTCACCACACCGTCGATTTCGCTGATGACCGCGGGATCCTTCGGCTTGCGCGTTTCGAAGAGTTCAACGACGCGCGGCAGACCGCCCGTGATGTCCTTGGTCTTCGTGGTTTCGCGCGGGATCTTCGCCAGCACGTCGCCCGGCTGCACCTCGTCTCCGTCGGCCACCATCAAGTGAGCACGCGACGGCATGAGGTACTTCTTCCTCACGCGGCCCTGCGAGTCCTTGACCATGATCGTCGGCTGGTGCTTTTCGTCGCCCGGCGGCAGCGTTACAACCAGCTGCGAAAGGCCGGTGACTTCGTCCACTTGCTCTTCGATCGTGACGCCCGGCTGCAGATCCTTGAACTGAATCGTGCCGCCCGCTTCCGTCAAGATCGAGAACGTGTACGGATCCCACTCGACCATCGTGCTGCCCATGGTGACCGGTGCGCCGTCTTCGTACTTCAAGCGCGCGCCGTACACCACGTGGTGCCGTTCCTTTTCGCGTCCCTTTTCATCGACAACGGCGATCAAGCCCGACCGATTCATCGAAACGATCTGCTTGCCGCGGCCCTCGACCACCTTCAAGTCGATGAACTTCACGAAGCCGTTGTTGCGGGCATCGACCTTCGACTGTTCGGTGACTCGCGTTGCCGTACCGCCGATGTGGAAGGTACGCATCGTCAGCTGCGTTCCCGGTTCGCCGATCGACTGCGCTGCGATTACGCCGATCGCTTCGCCCATTTCCACGAAGCGGCCCGTCGCTAGGTTGCGTCCGTAGCAGCGTCCGCAGACGCCGCGCCGGGATTCGCACGTCAGCACGGAGCGGATTTTCACTCGCTCAATGCCGGCGGCCTGAATCGCGTTCGCCAGTTCCTCGGTGATTTCCTGGTTGATCTCCACGATCACGTTGCCTTCGTAGTCCTTGATCTTCTCAAGCGACACGCGGCCAACCACTCGATCGCGCAACGGTTCCACTTCGACGCCGGCTTCCAGAATCGGTTCCACGTAAATTCCGTCCGCCGTGCCGCAATCGAACTCGTTAATGATCACGTCTTGCGCCACGTCAACCAGACGACGCGTCAGGTAGCCCGAGTCCGCCGTCTTAAGAGCGGTGTCGGCCAAGCCCTTACGTGCGCCGTGCGTCGAAATGAAGTACTGCAGCACGGTGAGGCCTTCGCGGAAGTTCGACGTAATCGGCGTCTCGATAACTTCGCCCGACGGCTTCGCCATCAGTCCGCGCATACCGGACAGCTGACGAATCTGCTGTTTCGAACCGCGGGCGCCTGAGTCCGCCATCACGTACACCGGGTTGATCACGCCCTGCTTGTCCTGCTCTTCCAGGGCCTTGAACATTTCGTCCGCGACTTTTTCCGTCACGTCCGACCAGATCGCGATGACCTTGTTGTACCGCTCGCCGTTGGTGATCGCGCCGTCCAGATACTGCTGCTGAACCTTCACGACCTCGTGTTCGGCTGCGTCCACCAGCTTGAACTTCACGTTCGGAATAACCATGTCGCTGATGCCGATCGAAACGCCGGACTTCGTCGCATACAAGAAGCCGAGTTCCTTCAGCTTATCGAGCGCCACCACGGTCTTTTCGAGGCCGAAGCGCAAGTAGCAGTATTGCACCAGCGCCTGCACGCCCTTCTTCTTCAGAAGGCCGTTGATAAACGGCATGTCGCTCGGCAGGTGATCGTTGAAGATCACGCGGCCGACGGTGGTCTGCAGGAACTGCTTGTTCAGGTTGACCGGCTCGGTGTGCGATACGTCCTGATCGTCGTACGCGTTGGTCAGTTCGATCACTTCGCCCGTGTAGCGCAAGCGGATCGGCGTCAGCAGCTCCACTTCCTGAGCTTCCAGCGCCATCACCACTTCTTCCGGCGAACCGAATGCGCGGCCTTCGCCCTTCGCCTTCGGCTTGGACTTGGTCATGTAATAGATACCGAGGACCATGTCCTGCGTCGGAATCGCCAGCGGGTAGCCGTTGGCCGGTGAAAGAATGTTGTGCGAGCTGAGCATAAGCACAGACGCTTCGACCTGCGCTTCCGGTGACAGCGGAATGTGCACCGCCATCTGGTCGCCGTCGAAGTCCGCGTTGAACGCCGTGCAAACCAGAGGGTGAATGCGGATCGCTTTACCTTCCACCAGCACGGGCTCAAACGCCTGAATACCAAGCCGGTGCAGCGTCGGTGCGCGGTTCAGCATCACGGGATGTTCGCGAATCACGTCTTCGAGAATGTCCCACACCACCGGTTCCTGCGCTTCCACCAATTCCTTGGCCTGCTTGATGGTGGTGCAGTGTCCCGCGGCTTCCAGCTTGTGATAGATAAACGGCTTGAACAGTTCGAGCGCCATCTTCTTCGGCAAGCCGCACTGGTGAAGCTTCAGCTCGGGGCCTACGACGATGACGGAACGGCCCGAGTAGTCCACGCGCTTTCCGAGCAAGTTCTGGCGGAAACGGCCCTGCTTGCCCTTCAGCGTATCGGACAGCGACTTCAACGGGCGGTTGTTCGTGCCGCGCAGCACGCGTCCACGGCGGCCGTTGTCAAACAACGCGTCCACCGCTTCCTGCAGCATGCGCTTTTCGTTGCGAACGATCACGTCCGGCGCGTGAAGCTCCATCAGCTTCTTCAACCGGTTGTTGCGGTTGATCACGCGGCGGTACAGGTCGTTCAAGTCAGACGTTGCGAAGCGGCCGCCGTCCAGGGGAACCAGCGGGCGCAACTCCGGCGGAAGAACCGGGATCACGTCCAGGATCATCCACTCCGGCTTGTTGCCGCTCTTGCGGAACGCTTCGAGAACCTTGAGGCGCTTCGCGTACTTGATCCGCTTCTGAAGGCTCGGATCCACCTTCATTTTTTCGCGGAGCTCTTCGCTCAGCTTGTCCACTTCCACGCGGCGGAGCAATTCCTTGATCGCTTCCGCTCCCATGCCCGCGCGGAACTTACCCGGGAATTCCTTCTGAAGTTCGCGCAGCTTGTCTTCCGGAAGAATTTCCTTCTCCCGCAGGCTGGCCACTTCGCCCGGATCGATGCAGACAAAGGTTTCGAAATAAAGGATGTGCTCGAGGTCGCGCATCGTGATGTCCAGCAAATAGCCGATGCGGCTCGGCAAACCCTTGAAGAACCACACGTGCGAGCACGGCGAAGCCAGTTCGATGTGTCCCAAACGTTCGCGACGAACCTTGCTCAGCGTGACTTCAACGCCGCACTTGTCGCAGATCACACCGCGGTGCTTCATCCGCTTGTACTTGCCGCACAAACATTCCCAGTCCGTAACGGGGCCGAAAATCTTGGCGCAGAAAAGGCCGTCGCGTTCGGGCTTGAAGGTGCGGTAGTTGATGGTCTCGGGCTTGGTTACTTCGCCGTGCGACCAGCTCCTGATTTTTTCCGGACTTGCCAGGCTGATGCGAATCGAATCGAAATCCGCAATCTGGCTGGCGCGATCATAAGGGCTCGATCGGTACAATGGCTGATCCTCCTGTCCGGTTTGGCCGGACAATGTACTGCAGGTTCAGAAACCGTGCGGCTCGGCTCCGCCGGCGGCTGTCGCCAACGGAGCCGTCCGCGTGAATTAATCCGCCGCTTCCAGCTTTTCCGGCTGTGGCTTTTGGCGCTTCATCAGCTCGATATCGAGACAGAGAGACTGAAGCTCGCGCACCAGCACGTTGAACGATTCAGGCACGCCCGGCTCGATGCCCGGCTCGCCCTTCACGATGGCCTCGTAAATCTTCGCGCGGCCATACACGTCGTCCGACTTCGCGGTGAGTAGCTCCTGCAGGATGTGCGCCGCGCCGTATGCTTCCAGCGCCCACACTTCCATTTCTCCGAATCGCTGGCCTCCGAACTGCGCCTTACCGCCCAGCGGCTGTTGCGTGATCAACGAGTACGGTCCGATCGATCGCGCGTGGATCTTGTCGTCCACCAAGTGAGAGAGCTTCAACATATAGATGTAGCCCACGGTCACTTGCTGGGCGAAGACGTCGCCCGTCATGCCGTCGTGCAGCGTGATCTTGCCGCTTTCCGGCAGCTCGGTGAACTGGAGCAAGTGGCGGATGTCGCCTTCGCGCGAGCCGTCAAATACCGGCGTCGCAAACGGCACTCCGTCACGGAATCCGTGCGCCAAGTCGAGGATCTCGTCGTCGTCGAGGTTCACAATCGTCTTCCACACCGACGTCGGCCCGAATGCATCCTTGAAATACTTGCGTACTTGCTCGGCTCGCGATTCCTTGTCCAGCAACTTGCTGATCTGCTCGCCCAGTTCCTTCGATGCCCAACCCAGGTGCGTTTCCAGAATCTGTCCCACGTTCATACGGGACGGAACGCCCAGCGGGTTCAGCACGATTTCTACCGGCGTGCCATCGGGCATGTAAGGCATGTCTTCCTTCGGGATGATGCGCGCGATAACGCCCTTGTTGCCGTGGCGTCCCGCCATCTTGTCTCCCACCGAAAGCTTGCGCTTCATGGCGATGTAGCATTTCACCAGCTTGATCACGCCCGGCGGCAGCTCGTCGCCCTTCTTCAGCTTGGCGATCCGCTCGTCGGTAATCTTGCGCAGCACATCGATCTGCCGCGAAGTCATTTCTTCGACTTCGTCGATCTTCTCGATGAGCAGCGGGTCCTTGTCGTTGAGCCGCAGGCGCTTCAAGTTGCGCGTCGAAATCTTTTCAAGGATGTCGCGCGTCAGCTCGGTGCCTTTGGTCAAAAGGCGCTTGTTCGTCCGCTCGTCATGCAGGTCGGCCACCAGCTTCTGGCCGCCCAGCAAGTCGTTCAGCCGCTTCAAACGCTCGTCGGTCAAAATGCGGATTTCGTCCGCAAGGTTCTTCTCGAGCTTGGCGACCTGCGCCGCCTCGATCGACTTGTGGCGTTCGTCCTTCTCCGCGCCCTTGCGGCAGAAGATCTTCACGTCCACGATCGTGCCTTCGATGCCCGGCGGGCAGTAGAGCGAAGCGTCGCGAACGTCGCCGGCCTTTTCGCCGAAGATCGCGCGCAACAACTTCTCTTCCGGCGTCAGCGTGGTTTCGCCTTTCGGCGTTACCTTGCCCACCAGAATGTCGCCCGGCTTCACCGTCGCGCCGATGCGGATTACGCCGCTCTCGTCGAGGTTCCGCAGGAAGCTCTCGTTGATGTTCGGAATGTCCCGCGTGATTTCTTCGGGACCCAGTTTCGTATCGCGCGCTTCGATTTCGTATTCCTCAATGTGGATCGAGGTGTAGTAGTCCTCTTCCACCAGCTTTTCGCTGACGAGGATCGCGTCTTCGAAGTTGTAGCCGCGCCAGGGAACGAACGCCACCAGCACGTTGCGTCCGAGTGCCAGTTCGCCGCGGTCCGTGCAAGGACCGTCCGCCAGCACCTGGCCCTGCTTCACGCGGTCGCCCGCGCGAACAAGAGGCTTTTGGCTGATGCACGTGTTCTGGTTCGAACGCTTGAACTTCGTGAGCAGGTAAATATCGGAACCCACTTCGCGGCTCAGTACGCCCGACTGGTCCGACTCCACGCGAACGATCACGCGCTCCGAGTCCACCTGATCGACGATGCCGTCACGACGGCACACGATCACGGCGCCCGAGTCACGAGCCGTTACGCGCTCCATGCCCGTTCCGACAAGCGGTGCGTCGCCCTTGATTAGCGGCACAGCCTGGCGCTGCATGTTCGAGCCCATCAACGCGCGGTTCGCGTCGTCGTTCTCAAGGAACGGAATCAGCGATGCGGCCACCGATACCAGCTGCTTCGGCGACACGTCGATGTAATCCACTTCCTCGCGGCTCTTCAGCACGAAGTTGCCTGCCTGGCGGCAGTTCACCAGTTCCGTGGTGATGCGTTCTTTTTCGTCGAGCGATGCGTTGGCCTGCGCGACCACGTAGCGGTCTTCTTCCCAGGCAGAGAGGTAGAAGCAGTGCGCATCCCAAACCACGCGGCGCCGCTTCAACTCTTCGTTCGCGTCTTCAACTTTGTCTTTTTCGACGATCTCGCCGGCCTTGAACTCGCTGTCGCCCGCGTTCACGATCTGAACGAAGTCGATCACGCGTCCATTCTTCACCTTGCGGTACGGCGACTCGATGAAGCCGAACTCGTTGATCCGCGCGTACGACGAAAGCGAGCTGATCAAGCCGATGTTCGGGCCTTCCGGCGTTTCAATCGGGCAGATACGGCCATAGTGCGTCGGGTGAACGTCGCGGACTTCGAATCCCGCGCGCTCACGCGACAAACCGCCCGGCCCAAGAGCCGAAAGGCGCCGCTTGTGCGTGATTTCGCTCAACGGGTTCGTTTGATCCATGAACTGCGACAGCTGCGAGCTGCCGAAGAATTCGCGGATCGCCGCCATCACCGGCTTTGCGTTCACCAGGTCGTGCGGCATCGCCGTGGACATTTCCTGATACACCGACATCTTTTCCTTGATCGCGCGCTCCATGCGAACCAGACCGATACGGAACTGGTTCTCCAGCAGCTCGCCCACCGCGCGGACGCGGCGGTTTCCAAGGTGGTCGATGTCGTCCACCGTTCCGATGTTCTTGCGCAGCTTCAGCAGGTACTTGATCGCCGCGATGAAATCCGACGGATCAAGCGTCCGCTTCTCGAGCGGCGTTTGCAGGTCCAGCTTGATGTTGAACTTCAGGCGCCCGACCTTGCTGAAGTCGTACTTGCGGGCGTCGAAGAACATGCCATTGAAGAGCGCCGTCGCCGTTTCCAGCGTCGGAGGATCTCCTGGGCGCAGCTTGCGGTAGATTTCGATCAGCGCTTCCTTCGGCGAACGGATCGTGTCCTTCTCCAGCGTGCGGGCGACGATGATGCCCACGTCGTCGCGCTCCGGGAAGCACACATCCACTTCCGTAATGCCGGCTTCGGCGATCGAAGCCCACATCTCGGCCGTCAGCGGCTTGTTCGCTTCGAGCAGCACTTCACCGGTCTGGCGATTCACCAGTTCGCTGACCGTCACCGCGCCTTCCAGATCGACGACGCCGACTTCCACCTGCGTGACGCGCGCCTTCTGCAGTTCCTTGTACAAAGGGTCGCTGATCTTCTTGTGCGCTCCAACGATCGCTTCGCCCGTCTTGGGGTGCTTGATTTCCTTCGAGAGCTTCCGGTCGATCAGGCCTTCCGATGCGTTCCAGAAAATCTCGTTGTCGCGGAGCGAGATGCGCTCCACCTGGTAGAACGTGCGCAGGATGTCTTCATTCGACTTGATACCCAGCGCGCGCAGGAAGATCGAACCCAAAAACTTGCGCTTGCGGTCGATGCGGACGTACAGAATGTTCTTCGAGTCGTACTCGAATTCCACCCACGATCCGCGGTAAGGGATGATCTTTCCGAGGAAGTAGCTGCGGTTATTCGCCGTCTCAAAAAAACACGCCCGGCGAGCGATGCAACTGGCTGACGATGACGCGCTCCGTTCCATTGATGATGAACGTGCCGTTCTCCGTCATCAGCGGAATGTCGCCGAAGAAAACTTCCTGTTCCTTGATGTCGCGGATCGACTTCGCGCCGGTGTCCGGATCCTTGTCGTAAATCGTGAGGCGGATCGTCACCTTCAGCGGGGCCGAATACGTCATTCCGCGTTCCTGGCACTCGTTCACGTCGTACTTCAGCTGCAGCGTGACCGGGTCGCCGCACTTGTTGCAGAACGTCGGCGTGTTCTTGTTAAACGTTCCGCACTTCGCGCACAGCACATCGCCCGTCTTGTACGGGTTGGTTACCACAGACGCGCCGCAATTCCGGCACGTGGCGCGCAAGTGATGCAGGCCGCGCAAATGGCCGCACTTGCACTCCCAGTTGCCGATCGCGTAATCGACGAAATCCAGCTGCGAGAGTCCGCGGAAGTCCTGAATCGGAAACACTGATGCGAATACCGACTGCAGGCCTGTGTCTTCGCGCTCGCTCGGCAACAAGTCCATCTGCAAGAAGCGCTGATAGGACTTCTTCTGCACGTCGATCAAGTTGGGAATTTGCACCGTGGTCTTGATTTTGGCGAAATCCAGGCGTGCTCGTTCCCGAGTAGAACGATTTCCGTTGCGATTGCTCATGGACCTTCCTTATGTCAGTTGCATGCCGTAACGGCGACACGGATAGACACCCGCGCCGCCGGTCCGGGAAGGACGTATTGAGGTACCGAAGTTAAAAAGGACTACGCGCGTAGGCGCATTCCTCGCAGCCGATCTGTCCGGGCTGCTGGGTCTTGCTGGGATTCTGAATATTTAAACTACTTAACGTCGACCTTGGCGCCCGCTTCTTCGAACTTCTTCTTGATCGTCGCGGCTTCGTCCTTGTTCACGCCTTCCTTCACGGTCTTCGGCGCGCCATCGACCAAGTCCTTGGCTTCCTTCAAGCCCAGGCTCGTCACTTCGCGGACTGCCTTAATCACGTTGATCTTGTTCGCGCCCACTTCGGTGAGAACAACGGTGAATTCCGTCTTCTCTTCTGCCGCGCCGCCGCCTGCCGCCGCGCCGCCGCCCGCAACCATCACGGGAGCTGCTGCCGCTGCCGACACGCCGAACGCTTCTTCGAGTTTCTTCACAAGTTCGGAAGCTTCGAGCAGCGAGAGCGTCTTGATCTCTTCCAAAATCGATTCAACTTTGCTGGCCATTGCTGTTTCCATCCTCCTGCGAATTTAAAAACTGGAAGTACCCCTGATTCCGGTCTCGCTACTGCAATTGCTTAAACCCGAACCAAACTTTTTAAGCCGCGGGCGCCGCGAACTTCTCGGCCTTCACCGCTTCGCTCACCACCACCGCCAAATTGCGAATCACCGCGTTGTTCACCGTTGCAAGGCGCTGCGCCGGCGAATTGAGCATGAACATGATCTTGCTGATCAGTTCTTCCTTCGACGGAAGATCCGACAGCAGCTTGATCTCGTTGATCGAAAGAACCTTTCCTTCGACCCAGCCCGCACGGAACTGGAACGCCGGAACGTCCTTCGCAATCTTCGTCAAAACCTTCGCGAGCGAAACTGGATCCGTCTTGGTGTACGAGATCGAGTTCGTGCCCTTCAGGTTCTTCAGAATGTCGCCTGCGCCCGTGCCTTCGGCCGCGCGCTCGGCAACCGTGTTCTTCACCACTTCGTAGTGGCCGCCGGCTGCTTCCACCTGGCGCCGCAGTTGCGTATCCTGCTCAACGGTGATCCCCTGAAACGTCGAAAGGATTACCGTCGAGACGGTCGCCAACTGCGCCTTCATTTCCTCGGCCTGCTTGATCTTTTCGGACTTCTTCTTCATGCCAACTTCTCCCTCAAATTCGAATTCGTTACGCTGCGGCTGCTGCTGTTTCGGCTTCTGTTTCGTCGATCAGCACGCCCGGACCCATCGTCGAGGTCAGCGTGATTTTCTTGATGTACTTGCCTTTCGCAGCGGCAGGCTTGGCCTTCACCACAGCCGCCAGCAGCGCATGGGCATTGGCCGCCAGGTTCGATGCAGTGAAGCTGATCTTGCCCACAGGCGAGTGGATCAGGCCCGTCTTGTCGAGACGAAACTCGACTTTACCGGCCTTGATTTCCGCCACAGCTTTGGCAACATCCGCAGTCACCGTTCCCGTCTTCGGGTTCGGCATCAAGCCGCGCGGACCAAGAACCTTACCGAGCTTACCGGCCGAGCGCATCATGTCCGGCGTCGCGATCACCGCTTCGTAATCGGTCCAGCCCTGCTGGATCTTCTCGACCATATCTTCGCCGCCCACAAAATCGGCGCCCGCTGCTTCGGCTTCGCGAACCTTGTCGCCCGTCGCGATCACCACCACGCGCTTCGTCTTGCCGAGGCCGTGCGGCAGAACCACCGTGCCGCGGACCATCTGGTCCGACTGCTTGGCATCGACTCCCAAATTCAGAACCACTTCCACCGTCTCGTCGAACTTCACGAAGTGCGCCTTGCGGAGCAATTCCGCGGCTTCTTCGAGCTTGTACGGACGAGCCTCGACCAGCTTGCGTGCCCGGTCGATATTCTTACCGCCTACTTTTGCTCCGCGACCCATCTACGTCTCCTGTCGAGTTACTCCGTCACTTCCAGGCCCATATTGCGCGCCGTGCCCGAAACCGACCGCATCGCTGCTTCCAGATTCGTCGTGTTCAGGTCCGGCATTTTCAACTTCGCAATCTCTTCCACCTGCTTCTTGGTGACTTTGCCTACCTTATTGCGGTTCGGTTCTGCCGAACCCTTCACGATGTTCGCCGCGCGCTTCAGCAGCACCGACGCCGGAGGAGTCTTCAGAATAAAGGTGAACGTCCGGTCGCTGTAGATCGTGACCAGCACCGGAAAAATCATGCCATCCGCTTCCTTCTGCGTCTTCGCATTGAACTGCTTGCAGAAGTCCATGATGTTCACGCCGTGCGGGCCAAGTGCCGTGCCCACCGGAGGCGCCGGGGTCGCTTTACCCGCCGGCAACTGCAACTTCACCATTGCTTGAACTTTCTTTGCCATGTCGTTTCTTCCGCCTTACCTAAATTCGTGCGTGCCTTTTCAAAAACTCTCGCTCTCTTACTGCGCGACTTTCTCGACCTGCGCGAAATCCAGTTCCACCGGCGTCGAACGGCCGAAGATCGTCACCGAAACCTTCAGCGTCGAACGGTCCGTGTTGACCTCTTCCACAACGCCCGTGAAGTTCGCAAACGGACCTTCTCCGATGCGCACCTTCTCGCCGCGATCGAACGACAATTTCGGCTTCGGCTTTTCCGCCGTCGTCGTCGCCCGATTCAAAATGTTCTGCACTTCTTCTTCAGTGAGCGGCGAAGGCGTCTGGCCCGATCCTACGAAACCCGTCACGCGCGGCGTGGAACGCACCACGTGCCAGGTGTAGTCATCCATGTCCATCTCGACCAGCACATAGCCCGGGTAGCACATGCGCGGCGAGATCACTTTTTTGCCGTTGCGCACTTCCACCACAGACTCGGTCGGGATCACGATCTGCCCGATCTTGTCGGTCAGCCCGAACGCCGCCACGCGGCCTTCGAGGCTTTCCTTCACCTTCTTCTCAAACCCGGAGTAGGTGTGCACGATGTACCAGTGCTTCGACGTCGCAGCCGTCGGCGCCGCTTCGCCTTCCGGCACTACTGCTGCAGCCGGAACCATCTCGGGTGTATCTGCGCCTTCAGGAGTGTTTCTTTGCATAGTCCATTAGCCAGCCAATTCCCCTGCTGAATGCGGAATCAGTGAGGAAGAAATAAACGCCAAAAAAAGCCACTGTGACCGTCACAACCACGGTCGTTGAAATCACATTTGCGCGCGTCGGCCAATTGACGTGCCGCATTTCCGTCTTCACGTCGTGAAGAAAGGAACGCACCCGCTTCGGCCAGGTCGCCAGTTTTCCCACCGGCTCCATGAGCGAGAATGCGTTGACGGTCTCTTTTTCCTGCTCTCGATTAAATTCCGCTTCTTTCGCCATCTCGCCTTTTGCCTTCGCCCCGAACCACTTGGCGGCTCACGCCGCCCTTCGCTTCCGATCAGCTTCCAATCTGGCAGGGGAGGAGGGATTCGAACCCCCACTCTCGGTTTTGGAGACCGATGGTCTACCGTTAAACCTACTCCCCTAAAGCGTCGGAAGCCTGCCAGTTGCAGGACATCCGACTTGATTCCGAATGTGCG